>NZ_CP013141.1:3329770-3442820 GCF_001442535.1 Lysobacter antibioticus
CGCGACCGGCCAGCGACGCCTTGCCGGTGCCGCCGCCGCCGGCGATCCAGGGCACCGCCTGGGTGCTCATGGATGCCGCCAGCGGCAACATCCTGGCCAGCAAGGACGCCGACGTGCGGGTCGAGCCGGCCAGCATCACCAAGGTCATGACCAGCTACGTGATCGCCGCCGAAATGGCCGGCGGCAAGGTCAAGGACACCGATCAGGTGATGATGACCGAGAACGCCTGGCGCAAGGGCGGCGCGGCCACCGACGGCAGCTACTCCGGTTTCGAGGTCAACAAGACCGCGGCGCTGGTCGACATGGAAAAGGGCATGGTGGTGCAGTCCGGCAACGACGCCGCGATCGCCCTGGCCGAACACGTCGCCGGCAGCGAAGACGCCTTCGCCGCGCTGATGAACCAGTACGCCGCGCGCATCGGCCTGAAGGGCTCGCACTTCGTCAATCCGCACGGCCTGTCGGACCCGAATCATTACTCGACCGCGCACGACCTGGCCCTGCTCGGCCGCGCCCTGATCCGCGACTTCCCGGTCGCGTATTCGTACAACAAGATCAAGGAACTCAAGGTCGGGCCGATCACCCAGCCCAACCGCAACCTGCTGCTGTGGCGCGATTCCACGGTCGACGGCATCAAGACCGGTCACCACTCCAAGGCCGGTTACTGCCTGATGGCCTCGGCCCAGCGCGGCGACCAGCGCCTGATCTCGGTGGTGATGGGCTCGACCTCCGAAGCGCAGCGCGCGACCGACAGCCAGGCGCTGCTCAACTGGGGCTTCCGTTTCTACGAAACCCACAAGCTTTACGACATCGGCAAGGTGATCGCCAAGCAGAAGGTGTGGAAGGGCCAGGCCGACGAAGTGCAGTTCGGCGTCGCCGAGCCGATGCTGGTCAGCGTGCCGCGCGGCAAGTACGCCCAGCTCAAGCCCAGCATCGACGTGCCCAAGACGTTGGTCGCGCCGATCAAGAAGGGCCAGGCCCTCGGTACGGTCAAGGTCATGCTCGACGGCAAGGTCGTCGCCCAGCGCCCGTTGGTCGCCATCGCCGCGGTCGAGGAAGGCGGTTTCTTCAAGCGCCTGTGGGACGAGTTCTGGATGTGGTGGGAGTCGGAGTGATCGATCGCTTCCAGCGATCCCGCACGAGCTGAAACGACGAGCCGGCATTGCCGGCTCGTTGCGTTTTGGGTTCTGGTGTTACGGCATGGGGTATCGCCGATCACGGGATCCCGTTCATCGACATCGCCACGTCGGTGGCGCGCGAATACTCTGCGTAGTCCACATAGAGCTGGTTGATCACGCGGCCGCTGGCGTTCTCGCGGGGCAGGGCGGCCATCGCCGCGCCCAGGTTGCGGTTGGCGTCCTTCGACAGCAGCCACACGCCGGTCGGCGGCGTCAGCGTCCACGACAACAGGAACTGATCGCAGGGCAGTTCGGGCCGGTCGACGCAGGCGCCGTCATAGGCCTGGAACTTGGCGATCTGGTCGGTACTCATGGTGTCGTAGCTCGTCGTGTTCGAGTACTTGTCGTAGACGCGCAGATCGCCGAGCTCGGCCGTGGGCGAGTCGGAATCGCGATAGACCCAGATGCCGGCGGCGGGGATGTCGACGGGATAGTCCTCGTCGCAGACGATCAGGACCACGCCGGAGTGGCGCAGGTACTCGCCCAGCGGGACATCGGACAGACGTGCGCCCTGCGGGAGGTTCTGGAACAGCCAGCGGCCGAGCTTGTCCTGCAGCATCTCGACGAGCTGCTCGTAGATCCCGTCGGTGAACTTGGCGTAATGCGAGAACTTCAGGATGACCAGCTCGCGGTTGCCTTCGCTCATGAAGCGCCTGACGTCGTCGAGGATCTCCGACAAGGCCGGCCCGGTGATCGGTCCGTGGCTGACGTAGAGCGCGCTGCCGTCCCACTTGGGCCGCAGGTCGAAGTAGCGGATGCCGTTGCCGAGCTGTTGGTACAGATCGAGGTTCTGGGTCTTGCCGAGCGACATCAGCAGGCCGTGTTGGTACATGCCGGCGTCGTGGGAGGCGCCGGTGGTCAGCCACGGCAGGGTGAGATCGCCGAGCACTCGCAGATTGTCCTGCATCCAGCGCGAACGGTCGGCGACGCGCGAGGTCGACGCCCACAACGCATTGAAGAGTTCGGACTCGTGCACCTGGATCGCCATGCCGCCGTTGCAGGCGACGCTGGGCCGCGCGCCGTCGTCGAAGTACACCGCTTCGCCGGCCCAGTCGATGCTCTTGCCGCGGATTTTGCCGAACCGCTGCAGCACGTCTTTTTGGTCGTTGGTTTCGTAGACGACGATGACCTCGCCTTCCGGGGTCAGCGCGACCGAGGCGTGGCTGCCGGCTCCGTAGCGGGCCGCCGGCCCCCAGGCGATGCCGTCGCGGCCGAGTTTGCCCACGCGGTAATGCAGGTCGGAGTCCGACGCGTTGCCGTGCACCATCACCACATCGTTCTGGGCGTTGATCGCGATACCGGGCTGGATGCCGGCATCCAGGTAGGTGTTGCCCTGCCAGACGATCGAATCGGTGCCCTCGTCCAGCCGTCCCAGGTTGCACCAGATCTTCGCGTTCCAGGGCGATTCGTGAACCTCGACGATGGCCTGCCGGTTCATCGCCACGCAGGGGGCTTCGCCGCTGGCGTATTTGACGCTTTCGCCGAACACGATGCCGTCCTCGTCCCACACGCCGATGCGGCAAGACAGGTCCGAGCCGCCCGCCGAGCGATGCACCTCGACCATGACCCGGCCCTCGATGGCGATGCCAGGCTCGGCGCCTTCGCCGAACGCTACGCTGTCGTCCCATTCGATCGCCATCTGCCTGAGCCGGCCGCTGCGATAGTTCAGGCCGCTGGCGTCCGGCGATTCGTGGACTTCGATGACGCGTCCGTCGCGGCCCAGGGCGACACGGGCGTGGATGCCTTTTTCGTACTTCACACCGAGGCCAAAGAACACATTCTTCATGAGCAATCTTCCTGCGAGCTGAGCGGGTGACGTCGAGGCGAGTCGTCCGGCCCTCGCCACACGGGATCGCGTGCATCGGCGCATGCCGATGCGGCACCGTGTTAAGCGTTTCGCAGGGGGATTTGTGAAGACGGGCGGGGCCGCGAGGTCGCGGCCCGCGCCGGCTCAAGCGCTTGGCCTGGGGGCACGCCGGGAGCGCGCGCAGATGCGGCGCGGGAGCATCGAAGCCTTATCGCTTCGCCGGCGGCAGCTTGGCGATGATCGCAGTGCGGAACTTCGTGGCCAACGCGTGGAAGCCGGCTTCGCTGGGATGCATTTCGTCGAACCACTGGCTTTCCGCGGCCAGCGTGCCGCGCAGATCGACGTAATCGAAGCGCCCGGCGAAGCGCGCATCGTGCTTGAGCTCGCGCAGCACGTGCTTCTCGAAGCCGTCGATCAGCATGCGCCCGAAGCGCCGCCGTTCATCCGGGGTCTTGGCCGGGTCGGCGTGGACGATGGCATTGATGTGCGGCCCGATCCACGGCCCGACGCTTTTCTTGAGCAGCGCGGCAACGCCGATATTGCCCGGCGTCAGCGCCCCGGGCCGCCCGATCAGCTGCGGGTAGTCGTAGCTGTGGGCGAGGATCGGCGCGTTCGGCCGGGCCGCCAGCGCCGCCTGCACGAACAGCGCATAGGCCTGGCGGACCCGTTCGTACTTGCCGGTGTCGAGCACGCGCTGGAACGCGGCCTCGGCGGAGAGATTCTGTTGGCCGGCGAAGGTGCGCTTGAGGAACTGGTCGACGAAATCGTTGCCGCCGGCGCTGAGCAGGATCAGGTCGAAGTCGAACTTGCCGTACCAGCCGATGATGTCCTCGATGTTCTCGGGCACGAACATCGAGCGCTTGGGATGGTCCTCGTTGCGCGAGGCATGGTCGCCGCTGTGCTCGGCGCGGAAGAACAGGCCGCCCTGGCCGAGCAGCGGAATGCCGCGCTCCTCGTCCTCGGGGGCCGGCGAGACGATCCAGTCGAGCAGGTTCATCGCCAGCGGCGTGGAGAACCACGAATCGCCTTCACAAAAGATCACCGGCGTGCGTTCCAACAGACGAGCGCGCTTGAGCGAGGTGTAAAGATTGCGGAACTGACCGCGTAAGGGCAGGGCGACGGATTGGCTGGCGGGCATGGTCGTTCCTTGTGAGCGGACGGTGGACCGTGGGTAAAAATACCGCCTGTTCGACTCATTCGTTGAGAACGGCAGCGTTGCGAGCCCGCGGCCAGCTTTGTCACTGAGTACGCGAGACGCAAGTCGTGCCGGATTCAGATTTTGAACGGCACGAACGGTCTGGGCCGAAGCGCCGGAATACGGATCGACTTGATCGCGGCTTGCGCCGCTCCTACCCCGAATCGATACGACGCAATGTTTCGTCGCGAAGCCGCGTTCTTGCCAGGGTAGGAGCGGCGCGAGCCGCGACCGTGTGCCTTCCGCCGCGTTGCACGAGTTCAGCTACACAAACCCAGCTTTACCGGCCTCAGCGGTGCCCATCGCCATGGTGCGCGCCGTTTCGACTTGGGCAGGGTTGAGTGCCGTCTCGGTCCGTTCCACCCCCGGCACACCGTCGTCCCATTGCTGCGCTTGGGTTGCCCCGCCGGCGGACCCATAATGGCGCCCATGGACATTCATTCCGACAACCCCGACCACGGCTTCCAGTTCCCCGGCTCGTTCGAGCTCAGCGCGATGGGAGCGGCCGATGCCGGCCTGGAGCGCGAACTGCCGCAGCTGCTGTTCCAGGCCGGGATCAGCGTGGAAACCGAAACCATCCAGTGGAAGCATTCCTCGACCGGCAAATACGTGTCGGTACGGTTGAGTTTCCGCGCCGAGAACCGCGAGCAGTACGACCTGGCCCACCAGGTCCTGCGCGAGCATCCGGAAGTGAAGTGGACGCTGTAATCGACGCCGTCGCCGCCGTGCTCGGCGGCGTCAGCGCGCCGCCGCGCGCGCAGTTGCGCGACCTCGGCCGCCAGCCCTACGAACCGGTCTGGCGCGCGATGCAGGCCTTCACCGACGCCCGCGACGCCGACACCCCGGACGAGCTGTGGCTGGTCGAGCACGATCCGGTGTTCACCCTCGGCCAGGCCGGCAAGGACGAACATGTGCTGATGCCGGGCGATATCCCGGTGATCCACGTTGATCGCGGCGGCCAGGTGACCTATCACGGCCCCGGCCAGATCGTGCTGTACCCGCTGCTGGACCTGCGCCGGCTCAAGGTGGGCGTACGCGAGTACGTCGACCGCATCGAGCAGGCGGTGATCGACACCCTGGCCGAGTGGAACATCGAGGGCGCCCGCCGCGACGGCGCGCCCGGCGTCTATGTGGCCGGGGCCAAGGTCATGGCCCTGGGCATCCGGGTCCGGCGCGGCTGCACCTTCCACGGCCTGGCCTTCAATATCGCCATGGACCTGGAGCCGTATCGGCGCATCAATCCCTGTGGCTACCAGGGGTTGCAGGTGACCTCGGTGGTAGACTTGGGCGGCCCCTCGGGCCTGGATCAGGTCAAACCGGTGCTGGTCGCGCAGCTTGCGCGCCAGTTCGGGCTGACCGTCGAGGATGCCGAGCCGTTGAGCTTTTGATTTCCGTAGGGCGGATGAGGGCGCGCATATCCGCCAGCCGCCGCGATTCGCGGTAGCCCTGCCCTCACCCCAGCCCTCTCCCGCCCGCGGGGAGGGAGCAAACAGCCAAGAGTCGAAGCGACGTCATGACCAACCCCGTCTCCAAGTCCATCCCGCTCACCGTCGTCAGCGGCGGCGCGCCCGAGGCGCTCGTGCCGGCGGTGCTGGAGTCGACCACCATGACGCCCGGCGCCAAGCAGATCGGCAGCGACAAGATCAGCCGTTCGCCGGTGCAGTTCGCCGACGTGCCGGCGCTGCGCAAGCCGTCCTGGATCCGGGTGCGCATCCCCTCGGGCAACTCGGTCGCCCAGCTCAAGGCGAAGCTGCGCGAGAACCGCCTGGTCACCGTCTGCGAAGAGGCCAGTTGCCCGAACATCCACGAGTGCTTCAGCCACGGCACCGCCACCTTCATGATCCTCGGCGAGGTCTGCACGCGCCGCTGCTCGTTCTGCGACGTCGCCCACGGCCGGCCCAAGCCGCCGGATGCGAGCGAACCGGCCAACCTGGCGCGCACCGTCGCCGACATGGGGCTGAAGTACGTGGTCATCACCAGCGTCGACCGCGACGACCTGCGCGACGGCGGCGCCCAGCATTTCGTCGACTGCATCGCCGCGGTCCGCAGCGAAAGCCCGCGCACCAAGATCGAGATCCTCACGCCCGACTTCCGCGGCAAGGGCCGCATGGAGCGCGCGCTGGACATCCTCAACACCAATCCGCCGGACGTGTTCAACCACAACGTCGAGACGGTGCCGGACCTGTACACCAACGTCCGCCCGGGCGCCGACTACCAGTGGTCGCTGACCCTGCTGCAGAAGTTCAAGGCCCAGCATCCGCAGGTCGCGACCAAGTCCGGGATCATGCTCGGCCTCGGCGAGACCATGGAGCAGGTCCAGGCGACCCTGCGCGACCTGCGTGCGCACGATGTCGACATGATCACCATCGGCCAGTACCTGCAGCCGACCGCGCACCATCACCCGGTGCTGCGTTACTGGACTCCGGAAGAGTTCAAGGAACTCGAGGTCTACGGGCTGTCGCTCGGTTTCACCCACGTCGCCTCGGGCCCGCTGGTGCGCTCCTCGTACCACGCCGACCGCCAGGCGATCGAAGCCGGTTTCGCCGAGACCTCGAACGACTGGACCGACCGCGCCGCGGTCTGATTCTTCGCGGCTCGCCCGAGCCGCAGGGTGGCCGCGGGGCCGCCTCGAACGCCGGCCCGCGCAAAGCCGGCCGGCGGACATCGGCGGCGGCTGGTAACCGGTCGCAGCGACCGGCGCCGTTGCTTCGCGCGACGCAGCTCCAGTGGCGCAGTCTGGTCCCGCCGCGACGGCCGGGACGGCCCGGCATGAACGCCGAGACAGGCGTTTGCCGGCCGCGATAACGACTCGCTAACGCCGATCACGCTCAAACTGAACCGCTTTCACGCCGTTAACGCCTAATCGCGCGTTGCGGACGTGACAGGGCCGGCAACTTTCGGCACTGTGGTCTTGTCCAAAGCCGCTACATCCTAGACATCGGCCCTCTTGGCCGAGAAGACTTCGCGATGACCCTCAAGAACAAGCGTGCCGTTACCCTGCTAGCAGGCTTCCTGCTGACCGCTCCGCTGGCGCTGCTGGCGCGGCCCGACGCGGTCAGCGCTCCCAAGGCGTCCACGGCATTGCCGAGCGCGCCGACCGCGGACCAGACCACGGCGGCGAAACTCGTCTACGGTTTGTTGTCCGACAGCCGCTACGCCTACCGGCCGCGCGCGCTCGACGATGCGCTGTCGGCCGACATGTACAAGCGTTATCTCGAATCGCTGGACGGCGGCAAGCAGTTCTTCAGTGCCGTCGACATCGCCCGCTTCGACGCCAGCAAGAACAAGCTCGACGACGCGATCAAGAGCGGCGACCTGTCGCCGGCCTACGCGATCTTCGCCACCTACAAGCAGCGCGTCGACGAACGCGTCGCCTACGCGCGCGGCTTGCTCAAGCAGCCCGCCGGTTTCGAGTTCACCGGCAACGACCGCTACGACTACGACCGCAAGGACGCGCCCTGGGTCGCTGACACCGCCGCGCTCGACGCGCTGTGGAAGCAATCGGTGCGCAACGACTGGCTGCGCCTGAAGCTGGCCGGCAAGAAACCCGAAGACATCGCCAAGACCCTCGACAAGCGCTACGCCAACATGGCCAAGGGCATCGCCGAGCTCAAGGGCGAAGACGTCTTCCAGACCTTCGTCAACAGCTACGCCAACGCGATCGACCCGCATACCGACTATCTGACGCCGAAGTCGGCCGACAACTTCAACATGACCATGTCGCTGTCGCTCGACGGCATCGGCGCGCAACTGCAGAAGCAGGACGACGTGGTCGCGATCCGCGAAGTGATTCCGGGCGGCCCGGCCGCGCGCAGCAACCTGCTCAAGGCCGGCGACCGCATCGTCGGCGTGGGCCAGGGCGACAGCGGCGCGATGGAAGACGTGATCGGCTGGCGCATCGACGACGTGGTCGCCAAGATCCGCGGCGCCAAGGGCACCAAGGTGCGCCTGGACGTGGTGCCGGCCGAATCGGGCCTGGACAGCAAGCCCAACCGTATCGTGCTGGTGCGCGACAAGGTGCGCCTGGAAGACCAGGCCGCCAAGTCCGAGGTCATCGACATCCCCGCCGCCGGCGACGCGCCGGCCAAGCGCATCGGCGTGATCAAGCTGCCGGGCTTCTACCAGGATTTCGAAGGCCGCCGCAAGAACGCCAACGACTACGCCTCGGCCACCCGCGACGTCGCCAAGCTGCTGACCAAGCTGCGCGGCGACAAGGTCGACGGCGTGGTTCTCGACCTGCGCAACAACGGCGGCGGTTCGCTCAACGAAGCCATCGAGCTCACCGGTCTGTTCATCGACCGCGGCCCGGTCGTGCAGGTGCGCGAATCCGGCGGCCGGGTCAGCGTCGAAGGCGACAGCGACACCGGCATCGCCTGGGAAGGCCCGCTCGCGGTGCTGATCAATCGCGGCTCGGCTTCGGCCTCGGAAATCTTCGCCGGCGCGATCCAGGACTACGGCCGCGGCCTGGTCATCGGCGAGACCACCTTCGGCAAGGGCACGGTGCAGAACCTGGTCGATCTCGACCGCTGGCCGGCCAACGAAGGCCCGCGCTTCGGCCAGGTCAAGCTGACCATCGCCCAGTTCTTCCGCGTCAGCGGCGGCTCGACCCAGAACAAGGGCGTGGTGCCCGACCTGGCGTTCCCGGTCTCGGTCGACGCCACCGAATACGGTGAGAGCACCTACGACAACGCCCTGCCGTGGACCAAGATCGCCGCCGTGCCGCACACCAGCTACGGCAATTTCGCCCCGCTGCTGCCCAAGCTGGAGACGCTGCACAGCAGCCGCATCGCCGGCGACAAGGAGTTCCAGTGGTGGTCGCAGGACGTCGCCCAGTTCCGCGAAGAGCGCGCCAAGAAGTGGATCTCGCTCAACGAGGCCGAGCGCCGCGCCGAGCGCGATCGCGACGACGTCAAGCGCAAGCAGCGCCAGGCCGAACGCAAGCAACTGGGCCTGGAGCTCGATCCGCTGGCCGACGATGCCAACGACGACGGCCTCGCCGCCGCCGAGCGCGACATCGCCAAGGACGCGGCGCGCGAGAAGCTGGCCGAGAAGCGTCCCGACCCGCTGCTGCGCGAGTCGGCTTCGATCCTCGCCGACGCGGTGCGCCTGCTCAACAACGACCGACAGCTGTCGGCGCAGGTGCTGCCGACCGCGACCATGCCGGGGCACTGGGCCGACTGAGCCGGGCTTCGCATCGCGAAACGAAAAGCGCGCCTGGGTGGCGCGCTTTTTTTTGCGTCGCCGCTGGCCCACTCCTCGGGTCCGGGGGGAGGAGCGGGTGCAAACCGCGCCCGCGTAGCTGCCGTCTCGACGCACGGGCCATGCAGTCCGCCGCTTCATCCGATCCTGATGAACCGCGCCCGAAAATCCGACCCTGCGCCGCGCAAGATCCGGATAGCGAGGCCGCGGCACGAGGCCTAGTCTGTCGGCTATGAACAGCAAACCCCACAACGACAAGCTCGAACAGGCCCGTGCGCTGCTCGATGGCGGCGAGCCTTCCCTGACCGAACTGGCCGAGACCGTCGGCCTCAGCCCCTCGCACCTGCAACGGCGTTTCAGCGCGCGCTTCGGCCTGAGCCCGGCCGAGTACCTGGCGCAACGCAAGCTCGGCAGCCTGCGCTCGGCCCTGCGCGAAGGCCACGAGGTCAGCGCGGCCTTGTACGACGCCGGCTACGGCTCGCCGTCGCGGGTGTACGAAAGCGGCGCGGCCAAGCTCGGCATGACCCCGGGGCGTTACCGCGCCGGCGGCGCCGGCGAGCAGATCCGCTGGAGCCTGGCGCCGACAGCGATCGGCACCGCCCTGGTCGCCACCACCGCGCGCGGCATCTGCATGGTCGAGCTTGGCGACGATCCGCAGGCGCTGGAAGCGAAATTGCGTAGCGAGTTCCCGCAGGCGCTGCTGGAGCGCGTCGATGCCGGCCGCGACGAATTCCTCGCCCCGCGCCTGCGCGCGGTCGCCGACACCCTGGGCGGGCAGGGTCATGCGGTGCCGCTGGACCTGATCGGCACCGCCTTCCAGAAAAAGGTTTGGGACGCGTTGATGAAGATTCCGGCCGGGCAGACCCGCAGCTATGCGCAGATCGCCGAACAGGTCGGTGCGCCGCGTGGTGCGCGCGCGGTGGCGCAGGCCTGCGCCAACAACCGCGTCGCGGTGGTCGTGCCCTGCCACCGCGTGGTGCGCGGCGACGGATCGCTCGGCGGCTACCGCTGGGGCCTGCCGCTCAAGGAGCGTCTGCTGCAGCGCGAGCGGGCGGCCTGAGAGACGGGAATCGGGAATCGGGAATCGGGAATCGAAAGAGCAGGAGCCCGGTAATCGCTTTTACGATTCCCCATTCCCCATTCCCGCCCAGCGGCTATGTCGCTGGGCTAGCCCCGCCGCTTGCGTGCCGCCCGCGGGGCATCGCGGGTCGGCAGCTCCAGGCCGTGCTTGACCACGTCGAACACCAGGTGGGTGTCGTAGCGCTTGATGTTGCCTTCGTCGAGGAACAGCCGGTCGACCACCTGGCGGCAATGCGAGACCCCGGTCGTGGCCAGGATCACCAGGTAATCCCACTCGCCGGCGAGGGTGTAGCACTGCTGCACCTCGGGCGCGGCGCGCACGCGGGCGTGGAAGGCGGCGTGGCGCTCGGCCGACTCGCGCTCCATCGTCACCCAGACCGCCGCCAGGGTGCTGCCGAGCGACAGTGGGTCGAGCACTGCCACCTGGCGCATCAGGCCTTCCTGGCGGTAGCGGGTCATGCGCCGCTGGACCGCGCTCGGCGACAACCCGATGGCGTCGCCGAGCTCGCTCAGGGTCGCCGAGGCGTCGCGCTGCAGCAGTTCGAGCAGCTTGTGGTCGAACTCGTCCAAAACCAGGGGTGGGGTGCTCATGCAAGATTTTTGCGTTGATGCGGGCAAATATTCAACCGCAATTTGACTGACATCGATACGCTATTCACGATCCTGTCGCATGAGGAATTTTTATGTGCGGGATCGCTCCCCCGACCTATTCGATACGGACGCCCCCGGGATGTCCCGGTACGTGATGCAAGCCGCTATGCCCGAGCAGATCGGCGAGATTCTCGCGCTGATCCGCGAACACGGCCCTAATCCCTGGAATTTCCTGCCCGACGTCGAGCTCGCCGCACATCTGTCGGCGATCCGGCGAGGAAGAACGCAGGCGGTCGTCGCTTTGCACGACGGAGAAATTGTGGCCGTCGTCACATTTGAGCCGAGCGATGCCTTTCATCGCTATCAGCCTTCCGGTCGCGAGATCGAATGGCAGGGTCATGTCGGCGAAGTCGTAGTGCACCGCGAACATCGCGGACAAGGACTCGGCACTCGATTGTTGAAGGCGGCGGTCGCGCGCCTGTTGCAAATGGGTTTGATCGAGATCTACGTCGAGCGCCATGAGGAAAACGAAGGCTCGGCCGGGATGATGCGCAAGGCCGGCTTCCTGGTGATCGACGTGTTCGACGATCCGCGTCGCCGCGACGTCGGCAGCCGCAGGACGGCGGTGTCGCGTTACGGGCCGCATCCCTGATCGAGGGCGGCGCGATCGCTGAGATCGCGACGCCGGTGTTTTCGCTCCTCACCGTTTCGACCCGAATGCACGTCACCACCGGTCGACCCGCGTCGTCCGTCCCTCCGCTGTTGCTCTTCCCCCCGGAATCGCGTCATGAGCGCCGTTTCACCGACTGCTGAACGACTGGCCCCTGGCGCCCTCGCGGTCGCCTTCGCCCTGGGGTCGGTCTATGTGCTGTGGGGATCGACCTACCTGGCGATCCGTTTCGCCCTCGAAAGCTATCCGCCGTTCCTGCTCGGCGCCGGACGCATGTTCCTTGCCGGCGCGATCATGTATGCGGTCCTGCGTTGGCGCGGCGTCGCGCCGCCGAGCCGCAAGCAGTGGCGCACGCTGTGGCTGCTGTCGATCTGGATGGTGCTGCTGTCCAACGGTCTGGTGAACCTGGCAGAGACCGAGGTCGATTCCGGCCTCGCCGCGATCGCCGTCGCCTCGATGCCGCTGTTCGCCGGCGTGTTCGCGATGCTGCGCGGGCGTCATCCCTCGAAGATCGAATGGATCGGCCTGGCGATCGGCTTCCTCGGGGTGATCTGGCTCAATGCGGGCAGCAAGTTGTCGGCCTCGACCCTCGGCCTGGTGTGCCTGACGGTCGCGCCGATCGCCTGGGCCTGGGGTTCGATCTGGAGCCGCGACCAGGACCTGCCGTCGCCGTTCATGGCCGCGAGTGCGCAGATGCTCACCGGCAGCATCTGGATGCTCGGCGCCGCGGTCGTGACCGGCGAGCGCATCGCCGCGATGCCGACCTGGGCCGCCACCGGCGCGATGTTGTACTTGGTGGTGGCCGGTTCGATCTTCGGTTTCACCGCCTACATCTGGCTGTTGCACCACGTGCGCCCGGCCCTGGCGACCAGCTACGCCTACGTCAATCCGCCGATCGCGGTGTTGTTCGGCGCCTTGCTCGCCGGCGAGCGTTTCACCTCGCACGACCTCGGCGCCATGGCGGTGATCCTGGTCGGCGTCGTCATCATCACCCTGGCCCGCGCCCGCGCGGCCAAGCCGGCCGAGCCCAAACCCGTGGAGCTCATGCCCGCGGAGTCCATGCCCGTGAAGCCCATGCCCGTGAAGCACGAGGTCGACGCGATCGCTGCGACCGGCCCGGGCGCTGCGGCGGAAAAGGAAACGCACGCATGAATGCCGACACCGATCGCCGCGGACTGTGGATCGCGGTCGCTTCGTTCGTCCTGTGGGGCCTGATGCCGTTGTACTGGCATCTGCTCAAGGCCGTGCCGTCGCTGCAGATCGTCGCCCACCGCGTCGTCTGGAGCACCTTGCTGGTCGCCGCCTGGCTCGGCTGGACGCTCGGGCGGCATTGGTTGCGCGAGGTCCTGCGTCAGCCGCGCAAGGCGGCCATGCTCGGCGTCAGCGGCGCCTTGATCGCCTTCAACTGGGGCCTCTACATTTGGGCGGTCAACGCCGGCCACGTCATCGAGACCAGCCTGGGCTACTTCATCGGCCCGTTGGTCAGCGTGATGCTCGGCGTGGTCTTCCTCGGCGAGCGCCTGCGCACGGCGCAATGGATCGCGATCGCCTTCGCCTTTGCCGGCGTCGCTTGGCTGACCTTCGATTACGGCCGGCCTCCGTTGATCGCCATTGGCCTGGCGGTGTCGTTCGCCTTGTACGGACTGATCCGCAAGCTGGTCGCGGTCGAGGCGGTAACCGGTCTCGGCGTCGAGAACGTCTATCTGTTCGTACCGGCCCTGGCCTTGATGTTTTGGGGCGAAACCCACGGGCAGGGCAGCTTCATCGGCGGTTGGGGGCTCGGTACCGCGTTGCTGCTGTTGACCGCCGGCGCGCTGACGGCGCTGCCGCTGATCGGTTTCGCTTATGCGGTACGGCGTGTATCGCTGACCGCGATCGGCTTGCTGCAGTACGTCGCCCCGACCCTGCAGTTTCTGATCGGTGTGCTGATCCTGCGCGAACCCTTCAATGCCGAGCGTGCGATCGGTTTCATCATCATCTGGGTCGGGCTGATGATCTTCGCCGGCGAGGGCGTGCTGCGCTCGCGGCGGGTGGGGCTTGCGACCGCCTGAGCGCGGCAGGGCTCAGTTCCCGCCGTACTTGACGACCAGATAGAGCGCTAATACCGCGGCCTGGCCCAGTGCGATCCAGATCGCGGCATCGCGCGAGCGCTGGCGCCGATCTTGCAACCGATCTTGCTGCCGATCCCGCAAGCGGCTGCGATCCTCGGCCCGTGCGGCCAGCGCCTGCAGCCGCTGCCGGTAGTCGTCGGCGGGCAGCGCGGACGGCGCAGGCAGCGAGACGGGAGGTTCGCGCAGATGCTCATCGATCTCGGTTTCCGTCATGTCCGGCGTCCAGTCTTCGATGAAAGGCTCCTGGTACTTGCGCCGCAACATCAGCGCCAACACGTAGGCGTCGTACTGATCGATGCCGTAGGGCTGCAGCAACAGCAACACGGTGCCGTAGCTCCCCTCGGGTTGCGACAGCCGGGCGAAACGCATGCGCATCCACAGCGCATCGTCGCCGAGATAATGCCGAGGATCGCGCAGGCACAACTGCAAGCCCCGACCCTCGGGATATTCACCGTTGAGGGCATGGCGGTGAACGCCGATGATGTCCTGCCAATCGATCCAGCCGAAATGCGGATGGCGAATACCGCGCTCTTCGATCAACGGTGCGTTGTCGAACCCGGTCTTGTCGCCGAGGCGCTTGCGGCGCAGGGTGGTCGAGGACGTGGCGGCGCGCCCGGGCAGCGTGTCGATGGTGATGCGGTACAGGTATACGAAACAGGCGCAGGCCGCGCTCAGGGCCAACAAAATCGCCACCACCCGGCCGGCCGCATCGAGCGGGTCGGTGGCCACGGCCTCCTTGGCGATCACGATGCCGGTGCCGGCGAGCAAGCCGCCCAGCAGCGCCAGCGAAAGCTTCTTCACTACCTCCAATGACGCCCCCTTGCCGGCATCCCGAACGGCGCTGACAGCATAGCGCAGAGGCCGCCATGCTCCGGTTTCAACCGATCAGGTCTTCCGAGGATGCCGCACCAGCAAGGGGCTTAAGAGCAAATCCCCCTGCCCCCTTTTCCAAAAGGGGATGCTTCGGCGGGAGTCGTGCCCGGATGTTGTTGCGATAGCCCCAAGGCCATCGGAAGCGAGGTCCGTGGAAACCCGTCGTCTCTTCAAGGCGGAGTCCCCCTTTTGAAAGGGGGGGATTTGCTCTCGCTCGCCCGCGATCGAACTTTCGCCAACGAAGACCGACGAACTCGCTCCAATAAAAAAGCCCCCTTCGCGAGAAGGGGGCTCTAGTTTTTCAGCGAAGCCGCCAGGCGAAACCTACAGCGCGCGCAAGGCCGAGGTCACCGGCAGATTCGCCGCGCGCAAGGCCGGGAACAGGCCGCCGATGAAGCCGATCGCCAACGCCCACTTCAGCCCGCTCCACAGCAATTCGCCGGTGACGCGGAAGTCGAAGGTCAACTGGCCGACGCCGCCGGCGATGGTCGAGGCGGTGTAGCCGTTGAAGATCAGCCAGGCCAAGGCGCCGCCGATCAACCCGCCGAGCAGTGCCAGCAGCATCGTTTCCAGCATCACCGCGACCACCACCGGTACGCCGCGGAAACCGATCGCGCGCAGGGTCGCGATCTCGCGCGCCCGCGTCGCCACCGTGGCGAACATGGTGTTGAGCGCGCCGAACACCGCGCCGATCGCCATGATCGAGCCGACCACGATGCCGATCACCCGGATCACCTTGGTCATGGTTTCGGATTGCTTGGCGAAGTACTCGGCGGTGGTGGTGGTGTCGACCTGCAGGCGCGGGTCGCCGGCCAGCGCCGCCTTGAAGCTCTTGAACTGCTTGGCGTCGCTGAGCTTGGCGATGACCGAGTTGCGCGAAGCGCCGCGGCGGTAGGTCGAGGCGACCATCTCCGCATCGGCCCACAGCTCCGAGTCCATCGCATCGCCGGAACGGAACACGCCGACCACGGTCCACAGCTCGCTGCCCAGGCGGATCTGCTTGCCGACCTGCATGCCGGTGAACTGGCGCACCGCGCCGCTGCCGACCACGACTTCGCGTTTGCCGGATTCGAACTTGCGGCCTTCCACGATCTTGAGCTGCGGGCGCACGTCGAAGGCGCGGTCGCCGACGCCGCGCAACTGCACGCTGCCGTCTTCGTCGGGCGCACCGCCCTTGATCGGCAGGTTCGCCGCGACCACCGTCTCGGCCGAAGCCAACGGGCGGCCGTCGGCGCTGCGGGCGATGCCCGGCGCCTGCGCGATGACGTTGATGCTGTCCAGGCTGAGGGTCGACATCACCTCGGCCGCGGATGCGCCGCGCAGGACGATGACGCTGTCGTCGCTGCCGGTGCGGCGCAGCGTTTGCTGATAGCCCTCGGCCATCGACAGCATCGCCACCAGCACCGCGACCACGCCGGCGATGCCGATCACGACCACCGACGACGAGCCCAGGCGTTGGCTCAAGGTGCTGATACCGACGCCGGCGACCGAGGCGGCCTGGCGGCCGCCGCGGGTGGTGAACATCCACAGCGCGAACAACGCGGCCAAGCCCAGCAAGGCCGGCCAGGGCAACATCGACCAGGCGATCAGGCCGGCGGCCAGGCCCACGAGTACGGCCAGGCCGCGTGCGAACGATTTGAGTCTCTTCATTGCGTTCTCCTCAGCGTCCGGCCAATGCATCGACGATGTTCAGGCGCATCGCCCGGATCGCCGGCAAGGCGCCGACCAGCAGGCCGATGGCGATCATCAGGCCGAGGCCCAGCGACCAACTGTTGAGGCCGATCGGCGGCACGCTGATCGCGCCGCCGCTGGCGGTGCTGACGATCGGGCCGAGTACGCCGGCGATGGCCACGCCGACGACGCCGCCGATCAACATCAGCAGCACCGATTCGGCCAACACCAGCCACAGCACGCTATGACTGGAAAAGCCGATCGTCTTCAACACCGCCAGCTCGGAGGTGCGCTCGCGCACCGCCTGGGCCATGGTGTTGCCGGTCAGCAGGACCAGGGTGAAGAACACCGCGCCCATGATCGAGCCGACGATCAGGCCGATGTCGGCCATCTGCTTCATCCAGCTGGCCGAGGCCGCCGCTTCGGTCTGGGTCTTGGACTCGTGATCGGAGTTGGCCGAGATCGCGTCGATGGCCTTGGCGATGCGGTCGGCCTGGTTCACGTCCTTGACCTCGGTGACGTACCAGCCGACCTGGCCGGTGTTGTACGGCGTGGAATCGTCGAAGTACTTCCAGTGCAGCAGGATCATCTGGTCGAACCAGGCGCCGGATTTCTTGTCGGTCGCCGAGATCACCCCGGAGATGTCGAAGATCCAGTTCTTGCTGCCGTCGCGGTTCGGGAAAATCGTCGATTGCAGCGGCAGTTTCTGCCCGACCTTCCAGTTGAAGCGCTTCATCAGGCCTTCGCCGACCAGCACGCCGGTGCGGGTGGCTTCGAAGGCTTTGCGCTGCGCTTTGTCGACGGCGATTTCCGGGTACAGGTCGAGGTAGTTCGGCGCCACCGCGAAGCTGAAGATCTGGTTGTGCGGGTCTTGGTAGGCGCCGCCGAACCAGTTCGCGTACGACACCTGGCTGACGCCCGGCACCAGGCCGATGCGGTCGTTGAGCGACATCGGCAGCGGTTGGATGAAGGACAGACGCGAGCCGGTCTGCAGGCGCTTGGCGCCGTTGGCGCTGTTGCCGGCCTGCTCGAAACTCTCGCGCACGCCGTCGAGCAGGCCGAACAGCAGGAACGCGGCGATGATCGACAGCAGGGTCAGCAGCGTGCGCGTCTTGCGACGCATCAGCTCCGCCCAGATCAGATGGAAATATTTCATGAGGGCCGCTCCCGGCTCAGGCCGCGTGCGACTGCTGCTCGACCAGGGTGCCCTTGTCGAGATGCAGCGTGTGGGTGGCGTACTCGGCCGCCTTCGGATCGTGGGTCACCATCACGATGGTCTTGCCGTGCTCGCGGTTGAGCAACTGCAGCAGGTTGAGGATCTCCTCGGCCGCATGGCGGTCGAGGTCGCCGGTCGGTTCGTCGCAGATCAACAGGGTCGGGTCGGAGACGATCGCGCGCGCGATCGCCACGCGCTGCTGCTGGCCGCCGGACAGTTCGTTCGGGCGGTGCTTGCCGCGATCGGCCAGGCCCACCAGGGTCAGGGCGATCTCGGCGTTGCGCTTGCGCTGGGCGCCGTTGAGCGGCGTCAGCAGCAGCGGCAGCTCGACGTTCTTCTGCGCGCTCAAGGCCGGCATCAGGTTGTAAAACTGGAACACGAAGCCGACGTGCCGGCTGCGCCACTGCGACAGCTGGCCGGAGCTCATGCGGTCGATGCGCTCGCCTTCGATGGAGATCTCGCCGCCGCTGGGGTTGTCGAGCCCGCCGATCAGATTGAGCAAGGTGGTCTTGCCCGAACCCGACGGTCCCATCAGGGCGACGAAATCGCCCTTGGCGATGTCCAGGTTGATGCCGTGCAGCACTTCGACCTTTTCCGGGCCGCGCTGATAGGTCTTGGTGAGGTTGTTGATCGAAACCAGGGTGTCCATCTTCGGCTTCCTCGAACGTGGATCGGTGAAGGGGCGAGGGCGCCGGAGGCGGCGCCGCTCGCGGATCGGTGGACCGGCGGCTTGCGCCCGGTCCTTAGTTATCCGACGAACCAGGGGCGTCGTTTTCGACACGCACCGCGCCGCCGTCGGCGAGCGAGTCCGGCGGGGCGAGCACGACGGTCTCGCCGCCGCTCAGGCCCTGGGTCACTTCCTGGTCGTCGCCGAGCTTGCGGCCCAGGGTCACCGCGGTCTGCGCGGCCTTGCCGTCGGCGACCACGAACACATTGTCCTTGCCGTCGCGCTGGACGATGGCTGCGGCCGGCACCATCGCGCTGGGTTTGCGCGCAGCGGCCTGGGCCGGCTTGGCCGCCTCCAGGAAGCTCACCCGCACGCCCATGTCCGGGACGATGCGCGGGTCGCGGTTCTTGATCGCCACGCGCACCTTGACCGTGGCCTTGCCGCGGTCTGCGGTCGGAATGATCGCGATCACCTCGGCCGGGATCTTCCAGTCCGGGTAGGCGTTGAGCACTGCCTCGACCGGCATCTTGGGCTGCACTCGGCCGATGAAGGCTTCGCCGACGTCGACCTCGATCTCCAGCGAATCCATGTCGACGATGGTGCCGATGCCGGTGCGGGTGAAGCCGCCGCCGGCCGACAACGGCGATACGATTTCGCCGGGCTGGGCGGCTTTGGCGGTGACCACGCCAGAGAACGGCGCGCGCACGATGGTGTTGTCGACGCCGATGTCGGCGATGCGCAGGCTGTCGCCGGAGACCTTGATGTTGCGCTGCGCGGTCAGCAATTGCGCACGCAATGCATCGCGCGTGGCCACGGCCTGATCGTATTGCGACTTGGACACGAGTTGCTGGCCGGCAAGCGTGGCCAGGCGCCTGGCATTGGCTTCGGCTTCGGTGAGTTGCGCCTGCACGCGCGCGGTCTCGCTCTGCGCCGCACCGAGCTGGGCGGCGCTGAGCTCGCGCTGGGCGTTGGCGTCGATCGGGTCGAGCGTGGCCATGATCTGGCCTTCCTCGACGCGCTGGCCTTCCTCGATCATGACCTCGCGGACCTTGCCGGTGATCTTGGCCGACACCGTGGCCATGCGCCGCGCGACCACATAGCCGGAGGCGTCGAGCACCGAGGCGCCGGCGCCGTTGCCGCCGCCGATCGCGGTGACCGTGGCGGTTTCTACACGTGGGCCGCCGGTGCGGCCGAACAAGGCCCAGGCGGCGACGCCGAGCACGACCAGAACCAACACGGCGATGCCGACGAGCAGGCCGCGCCCCGGGCGGGAACGCTCGGGCGGACGATTGCGGTCGATGCGGAGCTCTTTCAGCAGATCAGCGGATGCACTCATGGTCACAACCAAGACGCCAGATATTGTCTAGTGTGACTGCGGTAGCCCTTGCGCGCCAACGTGCAGAAAGTCAGTTTTTGTCAGCGCCGGTGTCGGCGGTTTTTCATGACAAACGTCATGGTTTCGCGCTTTGTGCGTGCGGCGATACACGAGTCCCGCGCTGGTTCGCGGGGCATCCGTTTTGTGCGGGGCTTGCGGATTCGCGCCGAGGCGAGCGCTGCATGCGGTGTTGCGGTGCGTGCGCGGTCCCTGGCCGAGCAACTGAATGCGGCGGGACGCGCCCGCCGCATTATCGGGCGATCAGCGCGCCGAACGCGCCTTGAGCATGGCGTAGGCCGCGCGCAGGCCTTGGGCCTCGCCGCCGGCCGGGCGGCCGGGGCGGTCGGCGTCGTTCCAGCTGTACACGTCGAGATGCGCCCACGGCAGCTCGGCCGGGACGAAACGTTCGAGGTACAACGCGGCGGTGACCGAGCCGGCCATCTTCGACGGGCCGCCGTTGGCGAGGTCGGCGATCTGGCTGGTCAGGTAACGCAGGTAGGGGCGCCACAGCGGCATGCGCCACAGCGGGTCGCGCTGCTGGATGCCGGCATCGAGCCATTCGGCCGCGAGTTCGTCGCGATTGGCGAACAGCGCCGGCAGGTCCGGGCCGAGCGCGATGCGCGCCGCGCCGGTCAGGGTGGCGAAATCCAGCAGCAGCTCGGGCGACTGTTCGCCGGCATAGGTCAGCGCGTCGCAGAGGATCACCCGGCCTTCGGCATCGGTGTTGTCGATCTCCACGCTGACGCCCTGACGGGTGGCGATCACTTCGCCGGGGCGGAACGCGTCCGGGCCGACCGCGTTTTCGACCGCCGGCACCAGCAGGGTGATCCGCAGCGGCAGCTTGCGCGCCATGATCAGTTCGGCCAGGGCGATCGCGTGCGCCGCGCCGCCCATGTCCTTCTTCATCCAGCGCATGCCCTCGGCGGGCTTGAGGTCGAGGCCGCCGGTGTCGAAGCACACGCCCTTGCCGACCAGGGCGATGTGCGGATGCGCCGGGTCGCCCCAGCGCAGCGCGATCAAACGCGGCGCGCGATGCGAGGCGCGGCCGACCGCGTGGATCGCCGGGAAGTTCTGCGCGATCAGCTCTTCACCGGTTACCACTTCGATGGCAGCGCCGTGGCGCGCGGCGATCTCGCGCGCGATCGCTTCCAGCTCGGCCGGGCCCATGTGCTCGGTCGGGGTGTTGATCAGATCGCGCACGCGCCAGCTTGCGGCAACCAGATCGAAGATTTCGTCGCGGCTTTCCGGCGTCGCATCGACCAGCAACTGCGCCGGCGCGCGAGGCGGCGCCTTGTAGCGGCTGAAGCGATAGCTGCCGATGCCCCAACCCAGGCGCAATGCGTCCAGGGTGGCGGCGTCGTGCTGGCCTTCGATGCGCCAGGTGCGCGCCGGCAGCGCGAACGGTGCGTGGCCGTAGGAATACGGATCGAGCGGATCGCCGACCCCGAGCACGCCGGCGGCGATGCGGCCGTCGCCGCCCGGAATGACCACGGCAGTGCCGGGCGTGCCGTCGAAGCCTTGTGCGTCGAGCCAGGCCACGGCCGAATCGGCCAGCGTTTCGCGCCAGGTCTTGAGCGAAGCGCGGCTGACCAGGACCAGCGGCAGAGCGTCGCTGGCGTCGTCGGTGAAACCCAGGGGCAAAGTCATGCGGCAGCGGTATCCGTGCGATGCGCCGTGTCCAGCCAGTCGGCCAGGGCGGCAAGGGTGGTGAATTCCAGGTCGGGGCGCAGCTGGGCGTGCGGCCATTGCCGGCCTTCGCGGTTGATCCAGCAAGTGCGCAGGCCGGCGCGGGCGCCGCCGACGATGTCCATCTCGATGTCGTCGCCGACGTGCAGCACCTGCGCCGGTTCGACGTCGAGGCGGGTGCAGGCGGCGTGGAAGATGCTGGCGTCGGGCTTGGCGCGGCCGTGCTCGCGCGCGCCGAGCTGGAAGCGGAACAGCGGCATCAGGCCGATGCGCTCCAGGTCGGCGTTGCCGTTGCTCAGCGCGGCCAACGGCACCCGCGCGGCCAGGCGCGCGAGTGCTTCCTCGCTGTCGGCGTAGTGCTCGACCTCGCAGCGCGCGGCGAAGAACACGTCGAAGGCCGGCGCGACCAGGGCGATGTCTTCGCCGGTCTCGCGCAGCATGTGCTCCAGGGTCAGGCGGCGCTGCTGGGTGAAATCGTGGGCCAAGTCGGGGCGCTCGGCGGCGATGCGGTCGCGCAGCTCGCGCATGGCCTGGGCCGGATAGCGTTCGGCGGTGCGCGGCGCGTGTTCGCGCAGCCAATCGCCGAGGATGCTTTCGGCCCGGATCATGACCGGGGCGATCGGCCAGATGGTGTCGTCGAGGTCGAGGGTGATGGCGCGTACGGGAAAATTCATGGCGGCATTTTAGCGCGCCGCGGCCATGGGTTTGGGCGATGCCGCCCCGGAAACGCTGACAGGGGCGGGTGGATCGCAATACGGGTGCCCGCCGACGCGCGGCTGTATTCAGGAAAGTGCGCCCAGGCCGACCCTGCCGGATCGGCGCGCGGATCGCCGCCGCGTCACTCCAGCAGCTTGGACCAGCCCTCGAGCCCTTCGATGCGCGCCAGCACCAGCTTCACACAGACCAGCATCGGCACGGCGAGCAGCAGGCCGATGATTCCCCACAGCCAGCCGAACAGCATCAGCGCCAGGATCAGCACCAGCGGCGACAGGCGCATGCTGCGGCCGAGCACGATCGGGGTGACCGCCTGCGACTCGATCGCGTGCAGCAGCAGATAGACGCCGGCCGGCAACAGCGACGGCAGCAATTCGTCGAACGCGACCAGGCCGGTCATCAGCATGATCAGCATGCCGATCAGCGGGCCGACGAAGGGGGCGAAGTTGAGGATCGCCGCCATCGTGCCCCACAGCAGCGACTCCTGCAGCGGCACGCCGAGCGCATACAACGCGCCGGCCAGGGCCAGGCCGAGGCCGCTGTTGATCAGGGTGATCGTAAGCACGTAGCGCGAGATCTCGCGCTCGATCGAATGCAGGATGTCGATCGTCAGTTTTTTCTGCTGCGGCCCCGGCAGCAGCGCGATCGCGTTGCGCTGCAGGGACTCGCCATAAACCATGAAGAAGAAAGTCAGCAGCACCACGGCCAACACCTGGGCGACGTACTTCGGCGTCGAGGTCAGCGCGCGGTAGGGGTCGTTGAGTTCGGTCTTGATCACCTGTACCGGCTTGCTGGTGCTTTCGCCGCCGGCGGCGCGCGCGATGTTCTGCGCGGCGCGATTGGCCTCCTGCATCGGCTTGGTCATCTCGCGCAGTTTCGGCGCCAGCTGTTTCATCTCGCGCGGGACCTGGCGCACCCACTCGCTGGCCGGCTCGACCAGTTGCAGGGCGAGCACGCCGGAAATCGCCAGCCCGCCGACGATCACCGCCACCGCGCCGACCACACGCGGCAGATAGAGTTTCTGCAGCAGGCGCAGGATCGGGTTGCCGACCAGGGCGAAGAAGGCCGCCAACAGGATCGGCAGGATCAGTTCCTGGGCCGCCCACAAGGTGTAGCCGACCGCGAGCACGGCGAGTATGTACAGCGGCACCGGCGCTTTCGGCCGCGGCGTCGCGGCGGCGGCGGGCTCGGGCTCGCTATCGCCCGGCGGAGGTTCGGCCGAGTCCGGCTCGATGGGCGCGGCAGGCGGTTGCGGTGCGGAGGTGCTCAAGGCTCGATCGATTCGGTGCGGTCGTTGCGCGCACTGTGCGCCGTCGTCCGCGGCGGCGCCACTGTCGTCAGCCCGGGCGCGACCGCGCCGCTGGCTTCGGCGACGGCCTCGGCGTTGTCGGCGGCGTGTCCGGCCTCGCCGGCGGCGCGACCGGCCTGGTCGGCCGCGTTCTGCGCACTGCTGCCGGCGAACAGGCCCGACAGCATGGTGATGATCTGCATCAGGTTGCTGCTCTTGGCTGCGATCTTGACCGGTTCGGCGCGGCCCATCAAAAAACCGCTGACCAGGCCGGCGATGACGATCCGGCCCGGCGTCCAGGCCTCGTGCCAGCGGGCCTTGAGCAAGGCCTTGCGTTCGAGCGCCTGCTCGTAGCGGCCTTCGAGCAGGTGTTCGCGTTTGTGCACGCGTCGTTGCAGTCGTTCGAACCGGCTCATGGCGCCTTCCCGTCGTCCTTGCCGTGATAGCGGGCCGCGTGACCGGCGTCGGCGGCCAGATGCGCCTGCAGTTCCTCGTCGTCGAGGTCGCCCATGCCCAAGCGCCGCAACTGGCGGCGGGTGGCGTGCAGGCGGGTGAACTCGAAGTAATGCAGCGCCTGCCACACCCCGACCGCGGTCACGACCAGGCTCAGCCCGGACGCGGCCAACATCGAGGCCAGCCACGACCAGCCCAGCACGCCCTGCAGCAGCGCGATCAGCGCCGCCATCAGCAGCAGCCAGGACGATGCGCCGAACACGATCGCCACGCTGACCCAGAGCAGGGCGCGGCCGAGCGCGCTGCGGGCGAGGGCGAAGTCGGCGATCAACAGACCGCGCAGGGCGCGGCCGGTGTCGATCGCCGCCGACAGGCCTTCGCGGCCGGCATCGCGGATCTCGCGATACGAGTCCTCGATCGACGGCCCCCGGCCCTGCCCGGCAGAGTCGGGGCT
Source organism: Lysobacter antibioticus (assembly GCF_001442535.1). Classification (NCBI taxonomy): domain Bacteria; kingdom Pseudomonadati; phylum Pseudomonadota; class Gammaproteobacteria; order Lysobacterales; family Lysobacteraceae; genus Lysobacter; species Lysobacter antibioticus. The sequence goes on from NZ_CP013141.1 coordinate 3,353,996, forward strand.
GTCGTCGCCGCCTGAAGCGGAGTGCGGGCCGCTGCGGCTGGGATCGCTCACGCTTACTTATCGCTGCCGCGGGCGAGCTTGGCGATGATGAAGCCGGCTGCGAAGGCGACGCCGAACGAAGCCAGCGGCCGTTCGCGCACGAGTTCGGCGGCGCTTTCGATCAGGTCGCGGCCCTTGTCCATGAGGGCGTCGACCTGCTCGCGCGCGGCGCCGCCGGCATGTTCGGCGGCGGCGATGCCGGCCAGCGCGCTGTCGGCGAGGTCGGACTTCACATTGGCCTTGCCGAGCTTGAGCTCCTCGCCCGCGACGCCGGCGGCGCTGCGGATGGCTTCGCCTGCGTCGCTGGCGGCCTGCTTGAGGTGGGTACCGGCCTGGCCGAGGTTGGTCTTGATGGCGTCGGTCGAAGTGGGGGTCATCGTGGTGTTCCTCCGTGCTGCATGGATGAACCGCTGAACGAGTCCAGGGTTCTAGCGGGCCGTCGACGTGCCGGGCGGTCCCGGCCCTCGGCGGCATTGATCGGATCGCGCCGCGGTGCGACGCGCATTCATGCCGATGGCAACGGCGCAGGATGCCCCCGCGACGTTACTGCATCTGCAGATCGCCGCGACGATTGCCGCGCACGATTCGCAAAACCAACTGTGCCGGAGCCCGCGTGAAGCTCGCGCGGAAACCCGGAAGATCGTCGAACTGGCCGCTGGTGGCGGCGACGATGACGTCATCCTTGCGCAGGTCGTTCTTTTCGGCGCGGCTGCCGCGGGCCACGCTTTCGACCACCACGCCGGAGAAACCGGACTGGCGCAGGCGTTCGGGCAGCTCGGCGAAGGTCGCGCCGCCCAGGCGCGCATCGAGGTCGGCGCCGGCCACCGCCTTGGCCTGTTCGCGCAGGCTTGCGCTGAGCTGCAGCGGCTGGCCGTCGCGCAGCACTTCCAGGGCGATCTTGCTGCCGATCGCCTGCAGGCCCTCGAAGTTGCGCAAGGCGTCGCGGCCGTCGACGCGCTGGCCGTTGGCGGTCAGGATCACGTCGCCGGGCTTGAGGCCCGCCGCCGCCGCCGCGCTGCCGGCGAACACCCGCGAGACCAGGGCGCCGCGCGGCTCGCCGAGCTTGAGGCCGGCGGCGAGCTGCGGGGTCACGTCCTGAGATTCCAGACCGAGGCTGCCGCGGCGCACGACGCCGTTGTTGGCGATCAACTGGTCCTTGATGTTGCGCGCCAGGTTGGCCGGGATCGCGAAGCCCAGGCCGATGTTGCCGGCCATGCTGCCCTGCGGGTTGAAGCTGGCGGTGTTGATGCCGATCAGCTCGCCATTGAGGTTGACCAGCGCGCCGCCCGAATTGCCCGGGTTGATCGAGGCGTCGGTCTGGATGAAGTTCTGGTAGCCCAGGCCGCGCAGGCCGCTGCGGCCGACCGCCGAGACGATGCCCGAGGTCACGGTCTGGCCGATGCCGAAGGGGTTGCCGACCGCGACCACGAAATCGCCGACCCGCAGCGCGTCCGAGTCGGCCAGGCTGATCGCGCTGAGGTTCTGCGCCGGCACCCGCATCAGGGCGATGTCGGTGTCGGGGTCGGAACCTACGAAGTCGGCCTTGATGGTGCGGCCGTCGGCCAGGGTCACCGAGACTTCGTCGGCGCCCTCGATGACGTGATGGTTGGTCAGCACGTAGCCGTTCTTGGCGTCGATGATCACGCCCGAGCCCAGCGATTCGTTGATCCGCTCCTGCGGGATGTTTGGGAACATGCGGCGGAAGAACGGGTCGTTGGCGAACGGGTTGCGGATGCGCACGGTCTGCTTGGTGTGCACGCTGACCACCGCCGGGGTGACCCGCTGCAGCATCGGCGCCAGCGAGGGCACCGGCTGGCCGCCGACCGAGGCCGGCAATGCGCCCGCGATCGGCAGCGGCAGGGCCGCGGCGGCCGGCGAAGCCTCGGCCGGCGTTTGCAGCCCCTCGCGGATCGCGGTGGCGGCGAAGCCGCCGAAGGCGGCGGCGAGGGCAAGGGTCAGCAGGGTCGGCAAGGGACGCATCGAGTCGCTGTTCCGGTCAACGGTGAAAGGGATGGGGGCAGAACACAGAGATCGTGGCGCCGCCGCAGGCGATCAAGCCCGCGCGCTGGCAGGGGCTTGGACCGCGTCGGCGCGATCTCGTTCAGTGTCGTGGCCAGTGTCGGAGAATGCGAATAAATAGCCGATGAAGTACCCGCGCGTATCGTGTCGCCGCGGCCTCGCCGCGCGCGCGCCGCCTGGTCGCGCCGAAATTGGAATGCGTGACCGCGCCAACACTGACAAAGCGTGATAGCCATCAAAAAGCCGTTGACTTCCAGAAACACCGGGCGTAGCTTGAAGTCTCTGCGAGGCCACAACATCTAGTGGTCGGCTTCGTGGAAGGAGCCCAAGCATAGGGGTTCAGCTTGGGTCGGTCGGTGCGTAGCCTTGATAGCGAGCGGGCGCATGACGGGAACAGGCGCGAACCGCAAAGACCAGCCAAATACCGCACGTGGCGCGTAATCAACGCGAACGCGTGCGTCGCCGTCGGCGGGGGGCTGGCGGCGGCTCCGAAACCCGGTTCCGGCCCGCCGGCGCCAGGCAGCAGTACCCGCACACGCTGTACACGCGCGACTCGATACATGGATGAGCTGACGGCAGTAAAGCGAACGCAACGCCCCGGTTACCGATTCGACCCAGGTCTCGACGAAGACCCGTTCCACCCGCAACACGCACGACCTTAGCTAAGCCCCGGCTTAGCTAAGTCCAGGCTTAGACAGACACCGGCTTTAGATAAACCCCGGTTACCAGCACAAAAAGAAACCACCGATGGCGGGCGCAACCGAACGGCCCGCCGTCAAGATTCAGGAGACGAAACAGGCATGAGCACGGTGCGCCTCGAGGCGGTCAAGAACGCGGTGGCAGATAAAGACATCGCCCTGCAACCCGCGTCCCAGGACATCTGGGACAAGAAATACCGCCTCAAGACCAAGAGCGGCGAAGCGGTCGATAGCGATATCGATGCCACCTATCAACGCGTCGCACGCGCCCTGGCCGACGCCGAGCCCAGCGCCGAGAAGCAGCAGTACTGGTACGAGCGTTTCGTCTGGGCGCTGCGCCGCGGCGCCATCCCGGCCGGCCGCATCACCTCCAACGCCGGCGCGCTGGAGCACAAGCCCGCCACCTCGACGATCAACTGCACCGTCTCGGGCACCATCGAAGACTCGATGGACGGCATCCTCGAAAAGGTGCACGAAGCCGGCCTGACCCTCAAGGCGGGCTGCGGCATCGGCTACGAATTCAGCACCCTGCGTCCGCGCGGCGCCTTCGTCGCCGGCGCCGGCGCCTACACCTCCGGTCCGATGTCCTTCATGGATATCTACGACAAGATGTGTTTCACCGTGTCCTCGGCCGGCGGCCGCCGCGGCGCCCAGATGGGCACCTTCGACGTCAGCCACCCGGACGTGAAGGACTTCATCCGCGCCAAGCGCGAAGACGGCCGCCTGCGCCAGTTCAACTTGTCGCTGCTGATCACCGACGGCTTCATGGAGGCGGTCAAGACCGACGCCGACTGGCCGCTGGTGTTCCCGGTCAACATCAAGGAACAGGGCGACGTCGACCTGGAAGACCCGAACCAGGTGGTCTGGCGCGATTGGCCGACCACCCGCAACTACGTGGTCCGCGAGGACGGCCTAGTCGCGTGCAAGATCTACGGCCACATCCGCGCCCGCCATCTGTGGGACATGATCATGGTCTCGACGTACGACTACGCCGAGCCCGGGTTCATCCTGATCGACCGTGTCAACGAGATGAACAACAACTGGTGGTGCGAGACCATCCGCGCGACCAACCCCTGCGGCGAGCAGCCGCTGCCGCCGTACGGTGCCTGTCTGCTGGGTTCGGTCAACCTGACCAAGTTCGTCCGCAACGCCTTCACCGATCGGGCCGAGTTCGATTGGGAGGAATACAAGGAAGTCGTGCGCGTGTTCACCCGCATGCTCGACAACGTGGTCGAGGTCAACGGCCTGCCGCTGGAACAGCAGCGCGCCGAGATCATGCGCAAGCGCCGCCACGGCATGGGCTTCCTGGGCCTGGGCAGCACCGTGACCATGCTGCGCATGAAGTACGGCTCGGCCGAGTCCTGCGAGTTCACCGACCGCATCGCCCGCGAAATGGCCGTGGCCGGTTGGGAAATGGGCCTGGCCCTGTCCAAGGAGAAGGGCCCGGCCCCGATCATGGAAGAGCGCTTCGCCGTCACCGCCGAGATGCTGCGCAAGCGCCCGGAGATGAAGGCCGACGGCTGGAAGATCGGCCAGGAGATCCCGGGCAAGGTCCTGCACGCCAAGTACTCGCGCTACATGCAGCGGGTGGCCGGCGTGGCCCCGGAGCTGGTCGAGGAGCTGGCCGACATCGGCGCCCGCTTCACCCACCACAGTTCGATCGCCCCGACCGGCACCATTTCGCTGTCGCTGGCCAACAACGCCTCCAACGGCATCGAGCCCTCGTTCGCCCACCACTACAGCCGCAACGTGATCCGCGAAGGCAAGAAGTCCAAGGAAAAGGTCGACGTCTATTCCTTCGAGCTGCTGGCCTACCGCGAGCTGATCAACGCCAAGGCGATGCCGTTCAGCGAAGAAGCCGAGGCCAAGCTGCCCGACTACTTCATTTCCGCCGACGACATCACCCCGAAGGAACACGTCGACGTCCAGGCCGCCGCGCAGAAGTGGGTCGACAGCTCGATTTCGAAGACCGCGAACGTCCCCACGGACTACCCGTACGAGGACTTCAAGGACATCTACCGCTACGCCCACGAGCAGGGCCTCAAGGGCTGCACCACCTTCCGCTTCAACCCGGCCGCCTTCCAGGGCGTGCTGGTCAAGGAAGCCGACCTGGAAAACACCACCTACCGCTTCGAGCTCGAAGACGGCAGCGTGCTCGAGGTCAAGGGCAACGAGCAGATCGAATACGACGGCGAGATGCACACCGCCGCCAACCTGTTCGACGCGCTCAAGGAAGGGTATTACGGCAAGTTCTGATCGGCGCACTTGAGCGCCCGCCCGGTCCGCCGGGCGCGCGCGGCAGGTGAGTACGATCACGCAGTACGGGCACGGCGGCCGTTACGCCGGACGCGGAATTCAGGCCGATTCCGCGTTCATCCGCCAGGTTTCGCCGCGACGGCCTCGGGCGCTGAAGACCGACCCCTGTCTACGCCCGCGCAGCAGGTATAGCATCGCTCCGGCAAGACCCCGATTACACGTACCGCGTACGTACCGCCCATTAGAAAAAACGCCCACGAGGAGGGCACCATGAGCAACGGTAATGGAGTGACGGCGACCCTGACCCAGGCCGCCGAGAACGTCAAAGAAACGGCGTCCAACATCGGCAGCGCCATCGCCAACCGCGCCGAGGAAGCCGTGGCTTCGGTCAAGAAGACCGCGACCAAGGCCCGCAAGGCCGCCAAGAAGGCCGTCGGCACGGCCAAGAAGAAGCTCGCGACCGCCAGCGCCAAGGCGAAGAAGGAAGCGACCGCGCTGAAGGCCAAGGCCACCGGCAAGAAGCCGGCCAAGAAGGCTGCGAAGAAGGCCGCCAAGAAAGCGACCAAGAAAGCCACGGCCAAGAAAGCCGTGAAGAAGGCCGCGAAGAAGGCGACCAAGGCGGTCAAGAAGGTAGCGAAGAAGGCGGCCAAGGCCGTCAAGAAGGCGACCGCCAAGAAGGCTCCGGCGAAGAAGGCCGCAGCCAAGAAGGCGCCGGCCAAGAAAGCCGCCGTGAAGAAGGCCGCCAAGAAGGCTGCGGTAAAGAAGGCCGCGAAGAAGGCACCGGCGAAGAAGGCTGCCAAGAAGGCCGCGAAGAAGCGTTGATCGATAGGCGCCTCGCGTTTCCGCCCTCTCCCGCGCCGCGGGAGAGGGTCGGGGCGACGGCCGCCGGCCGGAACCGTCCGGTCCCCTGAGGTATCCGCGTCACCCGTTCAGCGCCACCACACAAGAACAAGCACGAAGCACCAGGAGTCGGGCCCATGGCCGTCAAGATCGAAAAGAAAATCAAGGGCTACAGCGTCGTCAGCCTGGAAGACAAGACCAAGGAAGCCGCGAAGGTCTCCGCGGCCAGCGCCGCCGCGGCCGCCAAAGCCGACGAACTGCCGGTGGCCGACGTCATCCAGATGCACGAGCGCATCGAGCGCCCCGAGATCCTGATCGGCTCGACCTACAAGATCAAATCGCCGCTGTTCGAGCACGCCTTGTACGTGACCATCAACGACATCGTCCTCAACGCCGGCACCGAGCACGAGTCGCGCCGTCCCTTCGAGATCTTCATCAACTCGAAGAACATGGACCACTTCCAGTGGATCGTCGCGCTGACCCGCATCATGTCCGCCGTGTTCCGCAAGGGCGGCGACGTGACCTTCCTGGTCGACGAAATGAAGGCCGTGTTCGACCCGCGTGGCGGCTATTTCAAGGCCGGCGGCGTCTACATGCCCTCGTTGGTCGCCGAGATGGGCGCCATCGTCGAGGACCACCTCAAGTCGATCGGCATGATCCACGATCCGGAAATGAGCGACGCCCAGCGCGCCCTCATCGCCGAAAAGCGCGCCGCCTACGAGCAGCGCGGCTCAAAAAAAAACTCTGAGCTAACCCCCGTCGCCGCATCCGCGGTCGAGTCGCGCAGCGAAGACGTCGCCGTGACCGGCGAAGGCGCCTCCTTCCCGCCGACCGCGACCCTGTGCCACAAGTGCAGCACCAAGGCCCTGGTCCTGATGGACGGCTGCGCGACTTGCTTGAATTGCGGATATTCGAAGTGCGGGTGAGGTTGCTTGGGTCTTCGGGTGGCGCTGCTGTGCGTGCACCTTAAGCCGCTGGTTGGGCACCCAGAAGTGGCTAGTACGGGTGCCTGGAAACTGCTGATACCTAAAAGGGGCTCTCCGCAGCCCCTTTTCTTTTTTTAGAAATTGCTTCTACCCAAAGCGGACCGTGATGGCTACGAAAGGTCGGGTTCAGTGCTCCCAGGCGCTGGCTGGCCCATGTCTCCGGAACGTCTCAACGACGGAGATTTGCCTGGGGCAAACTAAGCAAAGGGGAACTCGCTGAATGTCTGTGCAGAACCTGTGGCATGCCCACCATCGCACGCGTAAGCATGGTCTGGTTCAAGAACAGAGCAGGGAGTGACCCTGGTTCAGTACATGGGGAAATGCGACTACGGGACGGTCATGGAGCAGATGCGGGTGGTCTGAAGCTGAAGCCTGCCGGCGGGGAACTACGCTAGCGGTGCCCGATCTGCCTGGTCGGTCAGGTGTGGCGAGGTTATAGCCTACGGCTTTGGCAGCTTCATGTTGCTTGCCAATAACCTGTATGACCGCCACAAGAACGCGCTGTGGGTTTTCAGCGTAACGACGAAGAACTACAACCGCATCTCGGAGATCGGTTGCAGATTCCTTTGAAGTATTCGACTGGAATACGTAGCTCCTGGGAACCGCGCTGCACGGCTACTTGCGCGATATCTGTAATCAAGTACGGATACCTTTGGCAAGCGGCGCCGCCCTCGCAGCCGCCTTTAAAACCTTGCGCATTCAACACGCCGCCGCTGCACGGCGAGCGACGGTGTGTGAATTGAAACCCAAATGGACTCAAGCACATTCAACAAGGAGAGCAAGCAGTGATCGGCAACCCGATGAAGGTATCGTTTGGCATCGCCATGAGTGCGATCGGCGCACTGGCAACACCCGCACAGGCCGCATCGCTGGACCCCGCGTTCGGTTCGGCCGGCATCACCGCCACCGCATTCGGCAACTACGGTGCCGCCGCCCGGGTGGTCATCCAACCGGACGGACGGATTGTCGCCGCCGGCCAGACCGCGCTCGGCGAGTTCGCACTGGCCCGTTATACGACGAGCGGTGCGCTGGATACGAGCTTTAACGGCACCGGCAAGGTCACCACCACGCCGTCCGGCAGTTGCTCGGGACAGGCGCGCGCACTCGCCCTGCAGGCCGATGGCAAGATCGTCGTTGCAGGTGCTTCGTGCCCGAACTTCACCTCCACCCGCAACTTCACCGTTTATCGCTACAACACGGATGGTTCGCTGGACACCGGCTTTGGCAGCTCGGGCAAGGCGACCGTCAATTTCTACGCGGGCGCTTCGGAAGCCTACGCCGTTGCCATCCAGGGGACCTCAATCTGGGTTGCGGGCTATGCCGGTTCCGGTTTTGCGCTGGCGCGCCTTACCAGCGGCGGTACCTTGGATTACAGCTTCGGCAGCGGTACCGGCACCGTCACATCGACGGTCGGCACCAGCTCGGCCCTCGCCAACAGCCTGGCCATCCAGGCGGATGGCAAACCCGTGTTGGCCGGCTATGCGTCGAGCGGCGGCACCGTATTCGCGTTGACGCGCTACACCACGACGGGCGCGCTGGACGCCACGTTCGGCACCGGCGGTAAAGTGCTGACCAATGTGGGCGGCACGTTCACCGGTAACGCCGCCATCGCCACTTCGCTGGCGATTCAAAGCGATGGCAACATCGTCGCCGCTGGCTACGCGAACAGCACGAGCGGCGGTTACTACCGACTGGCTGCGGTTCGTTACACCAGCACAGGCGCGCTGGACAGCTACTTTGGATCCGGCACCGGCAAGGTCCTTACCTCCATCGGTAGTGGCGATGCGATCGGCAGCGATGTCGCCATCGATGCCAACGGAGGCATCATTGTCGGCGGCTATTCCAAGGCGGGCAGCTACCGCCAGTTGACCTTGAATCGCTACGACCAGTACGGCAACCAGGACGCCAGCTTCGCGCCTGTCGTCACCAGCGTCGGCAGTGCGAATGCCGCGGTTCAAGGGCTCGCCATACAGGGCGACGGCAAAATCGTCGTCGCGGGCTATGGCAACTCGCCGGCGGCCTTCGTTGTCGCGCGCTATCAATAAACCGAGGCTCGAGCGCCAGCCTCGACGGCAGCATCAGGAACGCCCCTCTCGCCCGCTGCGGCGGGAGGGGTTTTTTCTGGGAAGACCCTAATCTGTTCGCGGGCGCCTGAGGCGTTGGTTGGGCGCAGAAGCAGGTATGCCAATCCGGCGACGTATCATCGCCGCCGTTATGCAGCGGCATTGGCCCAACCCGGACCGCCCGCGGCCCTGAGTGGACATAATGCGGAACCTCTCGTATTCCTTCCGGCAATGATCTTCTCGACGCTCGTTCGCTCCCTGGAAATCGACCCGGCCTCGCATCCTCGGGGGCAGCCGCATATCAGCTCGGCCAGTGGCTTGGCGATCGTGGGCGATTGGTTCTACATCGTCGCCGACGACGAGAATCATCTGATCGCATTGCGAAGCGCCGATGTGGAGGCCGGATCGTTGCGGATGTTGCCTCTGCTCGAAGCGCGGCTGCCGACCGATCCCGCGGAGCGCAAGCGCCGGAAGCGAGACCTGGAGGCGCTCTTCCATGTGCCGGGGGACGAGGGTCGTCCGCCGATGTTGGTCGCCTGGGGCTCCGGTTCGCGCGCGCAACGCGACTTCGCCTATATCGTCGGCCTCGACTCGGACGGCAGCCTTGCGGGCGCCGCGCGAGCGGTTTCCCTGACGCGACTGCACGACGTGCTGCGCAGTCATGTCGGAGAGTTGAACATCGAAGCCGGGCTCGTGCAGGGCGACGACTTGTGCTTGTTCAGCCGGGCCAACCGGGGCGCGCCGGCGAACGGATGCTTTCGCCTCGACCTGGGCCTGGTAATCGGTTTTCTACTGGCCGATGAGGGTGCGGCTCAGGTGCCTCCGGTGCGTTTCGCCGAACTCGATCTGGGCCGGATAGGCGAAGTGCCTGTCGGCATTACCGATGCGACTCCCCTTGTGGAAGGCGGCTGGCTGCTCAGCGCGGTGGCGGAAGATACCTCGAACGCCTACGACGACGGCCGATGCGCTGGGGCCGTGTTGGCAGCGTGCGACGCGAGCGGCAAGTTGACGTGGACGGGCCGGTTGGATGGCGGTTTCAAGGTGGAGGGCATCGCTTTCGATGAGCAAGGCACGCTCTGGCTGACGACCGATGCCGACGACCCCAGCGTGCCATCGGGGCTCCGCCGTCTGCGATGGCCTCCGCCCGGCCAGCAACCGCAGGCGCGCTAATCATCGAAGACGAGGCGCTGGCCGCGTGGCAGGATGGCGCCACGCACGGTGCGACCCGGACACGAGGTGCAATGGAATGATCAAGGCAATCCTCACCACGCTCTTCTACATCGTCAGCTGCGCCGTCCTGGTTGCGGCGCACACGATCGCCTCGGGCGTTCTGGCCAGCTACGGCTCGGCCCATCTCTTGTCTTTCGGAAGCCATGTGCCTGCGTTTTCGGTTTCGAGCATGACGCTGATGCATAACAGTGCACTGCTGTGCTTCGGCGTACTGTTGGTGTCGGCCGCGCTGGCGCTGCTGGTCCTGTTTCGGGCCAAGTCGCGCGAAGCGAAGCTGTACTGGGTTTCGTCGCTCGCGGTCGTCAACTACTACGTCACCGTTTTATTGCTCGGCGCGGTGGCGGCCGGGTTCTTCTGGTTGCCGAAGCTCGCCAACAGTGTCTGAGTGATCGGTGTCGATGCCGCAGCTGCGCCCGCCGCAGGTTCATGGCGCGGTTCGCTGCGGATGCAGTCGAACGACCCGCTGCGGCCGGCTGGCGGCCGCAGCGAGGCAGTCACGCGCGTCCGAGACCGCGGCGAGGTAGCCTTTCCCCATGGACTCCCTGATCGCCGCCTCCGCACGCGCGCTCGCCGCCGGCGATGCGCTGGGTGCGCTCAAGCGGGTCGCGCTGCGCGACGATCCGCCGGCCCTGGCCTTGCGCGGCATCGCCATGGCCCAGCTCGGCGACCATCCGCGTGCCCGCGAGTTGTTGCGCCGCGCCGCGCGCGGTTTCGGCGGCCATGAGGAGTTGGCGCGGGCGCGTTGCGTGGTGGCCGAGGCCGAGGTGGCGCTGGCGATGCGCGATCTCGGCGGTTCGCCACGGGCCTTGACCGCCGCGGCGGCGACCTTGGAGGCGCGCGCCGATCGCGCTAACGCGCTGCAGGCCTGGTTGATCGCGGCGCGCCGTCTGTTGTTGCTCGGCCGGCTCGATGAGGCCGCGGCGGCGCTGGCCAAGCTCGACGCGCAGGCGCTGCCGCCGTCGCTGGTGGCCATGGCCGAGCTGACTTCCGCCGAGTTGTCGTTGCGTTCGTTGCAGACCGAGGTTGCGCGCGCGGCGCTCGATCGCGCGCAGGCGGCCGCGGCTCGCGCCGGCGTGCCGGCGTTGTCGGCCGAGGTGACCGAGGCGAGGCGGGCGCTGGATCGCCCCGCCGCTCGCCGGCTTTCCGCCGACGGCGAGCAAGCGCTGCGTCTAGAGGAAGTTGCGGCGCTGTTGGAGTCGGATGCGCTGGTGGTCGACGCCTGCCGTCGCGGTATTCGCGCTGGCGGGTCGTGGCAAGCGCTGACGCGTCGGCCGGTGTTGTTCGCCTTGGCGCTCGCGCTCGCCGAGGCTTGGCCGGGCGATGTCGATCGGGAAACCCTGATCGAGTGCGCCTTCCATATGAGCCGCCCCGACGAAACCCATCGCGCCCGGCTGCGGGTCGAGATCGGCCGCCTGCGTTCGCTGGTCGGCGGCTTCGCCCAGATCGAGGCGAGCGCGCGCGGCTTCGTTCTCAAACCCCATAAGGACCGCACAGTCGTGGTGCTGGCGCCGCCGATCGACGGCGAACAGGCCTCGCTGGTGGCGCTGCTTTCCGACGGCGCGGCCTGGTCGACTTCGGCCCTGTCGCTGGCGCTGGGTGCCAGTCAGCGCACCGTCCAGCGCGCGCTGGCCGAGCTCGAAGCCGCCGGACGGGTGCGCTCGATCGGCCGGGCGCGGGCCCAGCGTTGGGTGGCGCCGCCCTTGGCCGGATTCACGACGATCTTGTTACTCCCTGCCGCGTTGCCGATTGAATAGAGTCGTTTCCAGGCGCCGACCCGACTTGCGCCACGAGGAGCCAGCGATGAGCAGCAACGTAAACAAACCCAGCAGCCGCCCGGTCACTACACGTGCAGCGCAGGTCGTGCGCGAGTACGGACCGTTCGGCGGCACCGAGCGGGTAGGCGGCGTGACTTACGACGGCCGCCGGGTATGGGCCGCCACCGGGGCCAAGTTGGTCGCTTTCGACCCGGCCAGCGGCGAGCCCATGGATTCGCTCGACGTCGCCTGCGATGCAGGCACGGCCTTCGATGGCACCTACCTGTACCAGATCGCCGAGGCCCGCATCGACAAGATCGATCCGGCCACCGGCAAGGTCGTGGCCTCGATTCCGGCGCCGGGCAACGGCGGCGATTCGGGGCTGACCTGGGCCGAGGGCAGCCTGTGGGTAGGCCAGTACCGCGATCGCAAGATCCACCAGGTCGATCCGCAAACCGGTGCGGTGATTCGTTCGATCGAGTCCAACCGCTTCGTCACCGGCGTGACCTGGGTCGACGGCGAGCTGTGGCACGGCACCTGGGAGGGCGACGACAGCGAGCTCCGCCGCATCGACCCCGCCGACGGCACGGTCCTGGAGTGCCTGGAAATGCCGCCGGGCGTCAACGTCAGCGGGCTCGAATCCGATGGCGCGGACTTGTTCTACTGCGGCGGCGGAGGCAGCGGAAAAGTCCGCGCCGTGCGACGTCCGAGACGCGCCGCGGCCTGATCGCAGGCAGTTCCTCCGCTGTCGCGCCAGGCGACCGACAGCGAAGCGACATCGCTCGCTTCGCCTGTCTCGAGCATGGGGCAGCGTCCAAGCCCTTCAACCGACGCCGTAGCGAACCTTGGCAACGAACTCAGCGCACAGGCCGAACACGCCTGTGCCGAGGGATGCGTTCGTCTCGACGATCGAGTACCCGGCGCACCGCCAGGCTGCGCGCGACCAGCGGTGCATTGATTCAGATCCACACCATTTCAACATCATTGGGCTCTTCGAGCCTGGGAGCACACCATGAACACCGTCACTGCCGAGTTGAACGCCCTGCATCACCCGGTCGTATCCAGGGACCGTTGGACGGCCGCACGCATGAAATTACTGGCGCGCGAAAAAGAACTGACGCGCCTCGGCGACGAGATCGCCAGCGCGCGACGCGCGCTGCCCTGGGTGCGCGTCGACAAGGACTATGTCTTCGATACCTTGCAAGGCCCGCGCAGCCTCGCCGAACTGTTCGACGGCCGCCGTCAGTTGTTGGTGCAGCACTTCATGTTCGCACCGGGTTGGGAGCAGGGTTGCAAGAGCTGTTCCTACATGGCCGACCATAACGACGGCGCCAACCCGCACCTGGCGCAGCGCGACGTCACCCTGGTGGTCGTCTCGCGCGCGCCGCTCGCCGATATCGAACGTTTCCGCCAGCGCATGGGCTGGCAGTTTCCTTGGGTGTCGTCGTACGGCAACGACTTCAATCACGATTTCGGCGTCAGCTTCACTGCCGAGGAAGTCGCGAGCGGCGAGGTGCCCTACAACTACACCGTGCAAGCGTTCCCGCACGTGGAAGCGCCCGGCGTCAGCGTGTTCTACAAGGACGAGGCGGGCGAGGTCTTCCATACCTATTCGCGATACGGACGCGGCGTGGAGGTGATGATGGGCGCTTATCCGCTGATCGATCTCACGCCCAAGGGCCGCAACGAAGAGGCGTTGAGCTATCCGATGGAATGGGTGCGGCATCGCGACCGCTACGAGCCTGCATCCGCGGCCACGCCGGCGGCCGCGACCGGTTCGTGCTGCCGGACGCACGACTGAGCTGGCCATCCATTGCTAGGAGCGCGTCATGGCGAGTCTGTGGCCGTGGATGGTGGTCGCCGGACTCGGCGCCCTGCATGGATTGAGCCCGGCGACCGGCTGGATGTTCGCTGCCGCTTGCGGCGTGCGCGACAAGGCCCAGGTCTGGCGCGCGCTGCTGCCGATCGCGATCGGCCACGTGCTGTCGATCGCGATCGTGGCCTATGCCTTCGCCCAGGGTCTGCAGATGGATCGTGTGCAAGTCCAGGGCGTCGCCGGCGCCCTGCTGATGTGCGTGGCTTCGTACCGATGGTTGCGCGGTGCCAGGCCGCCCGCACCGCAGAGCGCGAACGCCGGCAGCGCCGGCATCGCGCTCTGGTCGTTCCTGATGGCGACCGTGCACGGCAGCGGCTTGATGCTGGTGCCGGCCTTGGCGCCGATGTGTTTGTCCGGCAGCCCGGCGCGTGAGATCACCGCCTCGGGTTCGATGATCCTTGCGCTCGCCGCCGTCGCGGTGCACATGGCGGCGACCTTGGCCACCACCGGTGTCATCGCCGCTGCGGTGTCGCGCGGCGTCGCCGCGCAGGCCCATCGTCTGAGCGGCGTTGCGGCCAGCCGGGCCTGGTCCGCCGTCCTGGCGATCACCGGCGTGCTGTTGATCGTGTTGCGCTGATTCGGGCATACGCGCTGCAGATTTCCCGGCAGCCGCTGCGCAGCGTTGATTTCACAACGCGACGGTCTCCGCGTTTCTACCGAGCGAGCCCGTGCCGTCGCGCGACTCCGTATTCCAATCCCACAACGATGGGACGGTGCGACGGCGGCCGCTTCGGACCGCTGCGCACCGTGAGAGCGATGTGTCCTGTGCGGCCTCCGGTTTCGATCGCCGATTCCACGACCCGACAGGTAGCCATCATGAGCAGAATCATCTACACCGGTGCGCCCGGTAACCCGCGCTGGAGCACGAACCAGCCCATTTTCATGGGCGCGCAGTACCAGGCCGGACCCGTCGCGGTCCGACAGATCACCAACTTCGGCGCATCGGCGGTGGCCGCCATCCTCGGGCCCGACCTGATCATGCCGGGGCAGCAGGGCAACAACGTGCCGACCGCCGGCGGCGCGCCCTGGGATCAATTGCTCGCCGGCGGGCCGCCGCTGACCTTCACCCAGGACAACGTCAACACCTGGATCCGCGGCCACATGATCAACGGGCGCTGGGGCGGCCCGGGCAATACCTGGCAGAACCTGGTGCCGCTCACGACCGGAGCGAACGCCAACCATGCGACGGTCGAGGCCTATATGGACGCCTATCTCGCCGCGAGTTACGCCTACGAGACCAGCGGCCCGCGCGACGCCTGGTTCGGCCTTTACTACTGCGTGCAAAGCTCGGTGAATCCGTTCTCGGATGCGACCACGACCAACAACCAGAACCTGTATTCCTATGCGCCCGAGTTCATCCGCGTCCTCTGGCGCGCGGTAAGGATTCTGAAGCCGGTAAACGTATCGACGGCGACGGCCGCGGCGAACATCGGTGCCTACCCGATGAATGCCGTGGCGGCGTTTCCGGCGGGCTTCGTGGTGCCGCCGCTGCCGTACGCGATGAACGGCACGGCGACGCTGCCCCCGGGCAATGCCGCCGGCGGCGCGGTGCTCGGCGCGGTCCCGGGCAACTTTCCCGCCGCGCAAGGGAACGGTTTCGACGGCGGCATCGAAGTCCACCAGAACTGAGTCGGTCGGCGCGCGAGGGCGGCGGCCACTCCGCTCTCCCGCGAATGCGATCTCATAAACGCGAAGCGCAGCCGGATCAGGACATCGCGTCCGATGCGGTGCGTATCCGGGCAGGCCGTCGCCTCGCGATGGCCTTGCGTGCATCTGCGAGGGCTTGAAGCGACCTGCGCTGCGGACAGTCGCACAGTGTGGGAGTAACGTGTCGGTTGCGTATCCGGTTCCGATGTCCGGGGCCATGGCCGACAGGAAGCCCTCATGAGCAGGATCGTCTACACCGGTGCGCCCATCAACCCGCGTTGGAGCACCAACCAGCCCATCTTCGTTGCGACGCAATATCGGACGGGGCCGGTTGCGGTCCGCCAAGCCGCGAATTTCGGCGCCGCGTCGGCCACGGCCGTGCTCGGGCTCGATCTGATCATGCCGGGGCAGCAGGGCAACAACGTTCCCACGGCGATCGGTGCGCCGTGGAATCAGTTGCTCCCCGACGGGCCGCAGCTGATGTTTACCCAGGACAACCTCAACACTTGGATTCGCGCGCACCTGATCAACGGGCGCTGGGGCGGCGCCGGCAATGGCTGGCAGAACCTCGTGCCGATGACCGCGCCGGCGTACGCGAATCAGGCGACGGTCGAAGCCTATATGGACGCCTTTCTCGCCGCGAGCTATCAGTACGAGACCAGCGGCCAGCGCGACGCCTGGTATGGCCTCTACTACTGCGTGCAGAGCTCGGTGAGTCCGTTCTCGGATGCGGCTACGACCAATAAGCAGAACTTGTACGCCTACGCGCCCGAGTTCATTCGCATCCTCTGGCGTGCGGTGAGGATCCTGAAACCGGTCAACGTATCGACTGCAACGGCCGCAGCGAATCTCGGTACTTACCCGATGAGCGCGGTCGCGGCCTTTCCGGTGAGTTTCGTGATGCCGCCACTGCCGAAGGCGATGAACGGGACGGCGACGCTGCCGCAGGGCAAGGTCGCCGGCGGCGCCGTGCTCGGCGCGCTTCCGGGCAACGTCCCCGCCGCGCAAGCGAACGGCTTCGATAGCGAGATCGAGATCCACCAGATCTGAGCGAACGCGGTCGTCCGGGTGGACAGCGCCGCAGCAGGTCCCTGCTGTGGCGGCAATGACTCGGCTAGTGCGTTGTGTCGCAAGGGCTTCTGCAACATTGATGGCGGAAACGAGCCGCGCAGCGCGCGAGGCATCAAGACGCGGCTGGAATGAGCGCGGCTGGGTCAGATCCAACCGGGCTAAACCCGGGCCCGTTTCACTTCTTCTTTTTCTTCTTCGCCTTGCCTTTAGCCTTGGCCTTCTTCTGCGCCGCCTGCTTGGCGCGCACGCTTTCGATTTCCGCCGGCAGTTCGCGCTGCAGCAGGGCGAGAAACTCCGTCACCGGCTTGCTGTCGATCGGCTTGCCGTCCAGCGTCGTCGCGGTGACCCGGGTGGTGGTGCGCTTGATCGTGTCCGACAGCAGCACCGACTTGGTCAGCGCCATGAACGCGACTCCGCGATAACGCAGGCTGTAGAGATCCATGATCTGCGCCCGGCCTTCGTACTCGACGCCGTGCGTGCGCACCGCGATCTGGCCTAGCGCGTTCCAGGTGTCGAGTTTGTCGGCCTCGATCAGGAACTCGCCGGGCGTGACGCTCGGCGGCAGCGGTGCTTCGATCGGCAGCGTCTTCTCGGGCGTCCGTTCATTCGGACCGGTGCGGCAAGCGGCGAGGGACAACGCGAGCAGGCACAGGCAGGCGAGTTTTCTGGGCATGGCGCGGCATCCATCGAAGCAGGCATCTTGTTTGCGCCTTCGTCCGTGAACGCGGGCCGAAGGCGGGCGGCGGCGCATCCGGCGGGGAGCGAGGCGGCGACGATGCGAGCCTAATCGATCGACGACCGGCATGCCTGTGGCATGCATTCACGAATCCGAGACAGTCAATCGGGAGCGAGTCCGGCATCTCCGCCGGCTCAAGACCGGCTGCTATGATCCGCGCGGGGATGCGGGGGCATCGGACGCCGAGCACAGGCGTGAGTCCGACCGCGACTTGGCCGACCCCGGGCCGAATCTTCGAACGAGAGACTGTATGAGCAAGGACGTTCTGTTTTCCCTGATGTGGTTCGTGGCCGCGACGGCGTCGCCGTATGCGATGGCCCAGGATCGGGCAGAGACCGAGGGCCGGGAAGCCGCCGCGGCCGCCGCCGAAGCAGCGGCCGCCGCCGCCGAGGCTGCCAGGGCGCACGCGACCGCCGCTGCCGAAGCCAGCAATGCGGCGAGCGCGCCCAGCGTGCCGAAGTTGAACATCCGCTGGGATTGCGGCGAGTGCGAGCGCAACGACAAGGTGCCGCCGCTGATCGAGCAGGCCTACGCCGAGCAAGCCAGCGAACATTCGCTCAGCGTGTCTGAGACCGACGTGGCCGAAGTCGCGATCATCGACATCCGCCAGCGCCCGCCCGGCGTGCGGGTGATGTTCGGGATCATGGCCGGCCGCGATCGTCTCGGACTGCGAGTGCGGCATGCCGGCAAGGAATTCGAAGTCTCCGACACTTCGGCCAATATCGTCATGGGGCTCAACCACCTGTCGGCGTCGGTCGGCAAGAGCCTGTTCGAGGAACTGACGGCGGCGACGGATAAATAAGTGCCGCCGCAACCCTTCGGATCATGATGATCGGCCATCGATGAATCGAACGAACGAAGGGCTCCCACGGGAGCCCTTCGTTTTGGCGCGTTATCGGTGGCTGCCTCCGCTTCGTCGACTCGCCGGCACTCAACGCGTCGGTCGAATGCTCGACGCGGCCCCGATCAATGCCCGGTTTCGAACACGCCGGCGCCGATCAGTTCGCGCACGATGGATTCGATCGCCTGTTGGCCTTTGACCGAGTTGCCGGCTTCATCGAGCGGCGGAGCGAAGGTGGCGATGGCGAATTTGCCGGGCGCGACCGCGACGATGCCGCCGCCGACGCCGGACTTGGCCGGCAGGCCGACGTTCCAGGTCCAGGCGCCGGTGGTTTCGTACAGGCCGGTGGTCGACATCACCGCGAGCGTCCGCTCGGCGGTGTCCGAAGCGACGATGCGTTTGCCGGTGAGCGGGTTGCTGCCGCCGTTGGCCAGGGTCGCCCCCATCACCGCGAGGTCCTTGGCGGTGACGTTGATCGAGCACTGGCGGGTGTACAGGTCGAGCGCGACTTCCGGATCGCCATCGAGCGTACCGTAGCCCTTCAGCAGGCGCGCGATAGCGCGGTTGTGTTCGTTGCTGCTGGCTTCGGATTCATAGACGACCTGGTTGAGGCTGAGCGTGCGGCCGGCGTAGTCGTTCATCAGCTGCGAGATCGTCGCCCAGCGCGCCGCCGGTTCGGCCGGTTCGATCCAGCTGTCGATGGCGATCGCGCCGGCGTTGACCAGGGGGTTCATCGCCGGCTTGGTCTGGGCGTGCGCTTCCAGCGCCAGGATGGAGTTGAACGGCATGCCGGTCTGGTTGACGCCGATCTTGTCTTCGAGCCACTGCTCGCCTTTCTTCTCGATCACCCACGAGGCAGCGAAGGGCTTGGAGACCGATTCGATGGCGAACTCGACGCCGGCATCGCCGACCGTGTAGACCTTGCCTTGCACCGTGACCACGGCGATGCCGAACAAGCCCGACGGCACTTGCGCGAGGGCCGGGATGTAGTCGGCGTTCTTGCCCGCGGTGTTGTCCTTGGCCGCGGCATAGGCCTTGTCGATCGCGGCCTTGATCCGCGCCTGCGACGGAATCTCGGTCGCGGCCTGTGCCGACCATGGCCCGATCAGCAAGACCAGCGCGCAGACCAGCGCGGTGCGGGTGCGGCGGGCGTGCGGTGCGGGGCGAACGTAAGCGGTCATGCGGCTTCCTTGGGCTGAGCGATCGGAACGCGTCGACGCGGAGCAGGCGGCTCGGTCGACGCGTAGACGGTGCGGGAGGGCGCGCCTCGCGCTTGCGGGCACGAGCCGGGGCCGCGCGGGCTGGGCACAGGGTAGACGAACCGATGGGCCATCGCGCGCTCGATCTTGCGATGCCGCGCCGACGACCACAGCGACGCCCCGACCTCAGCCACCGGGTCGGGGCGCTCACGGCAACGCGGGGCGCTCAGGCCACCGCCGCGGCCACCGTGTCCTGCTCGGGCGTGGACAGCATTTCCTTTTCGTAGCGTTGCATCAGCCGGTACAGGCGCTCGGCCGTGTCGACGATCTGCGCATCGGTGTATTGCGCTGGCAGCGTCGGGATCGGCGTCGGGAAACTGGCATCGGTGATCAGCAGATTGGTCAGTTCGCAGCCGTCGTGTTCCAGGTCGTAAAGCTCCCACTGATCGGCCTCGGTGCCGCTCGGATCCCAATAGCGCGCCAGCTTCCACTCGCCCGAACGCACGCAGCGCACATGATTGGGCTGGCGCACCGGCCCCGGGGCGAGCTGCGGCACCGGGCCGTTATAGGGCAGCGGGCTGCTGCCGTCGCGCACCACCTCGACCATCTCGAGGAAGGTCTTGAACTCGCGGTCGGAATGCAGCTGATGCGGGTCGAGATGGCCGCGCAGACGCTCGGTGATCTCATCGTCGGTGGCGAACAGGATGCCTTCGCGCGGACGACCGTCGGGTTCCTTCGGTACGGTTTCGCGGCCGTGGATCACCGCGCTCAGGTCGACGCCGGGGAACGGCGGCACCGGGCGGGTTTCGCGCAGGGTTTCGCGGATCTGCGCGACTTCTGCCTCGCGCACGCCGGCCAGGCCGAGCAGGGTCGGCACGATGTCGACATGGCTGGTCAGCGCATCGATCTGGCGCATGTCGGCATGCGCATTGACCCGCGGCGAGTGGATCACCACCGGCACGTGTAGGGCTTCCTGATAAGCCGTATGCCATTTCTCGATCATGTAGCCGTGCGCGGCGCCGTACTCGCCGTGGTCGGCCAGGAACACGACGATGGTGTTGTCGCGCTGTCCGGACTCGTCGAGCGCATCCAACACCCGCTTGATGTGGCCGTCGACCAAGTGTTGCAGCCAGGCGTAGTACTGGACGAAGCGCAGCGCGGCCTGCTCGGGGTCGCGGGTCAACTGGAAAGGAATGCCCGCGGCGAGTGCGGCGTTGACCGCGTCGAGGCCGGCCTGGTCCTGTGCGGCGAGCCCGCTCTTGGCGGCGAGGGCCAGCCCCATCTTGTAGGCGTAGTCGAACTGGCAACTCGGCTTGTTGGCCAGCGCCTCGTCCAGGCTCGGCGGCACGTTCGCGTTGTCCTGCGGAAAGCCCCGCGGATTCAGTTCGAGCTGCAGGCTGCCGGCGGTCGGCGGATTGCTGCGCGTGCCTTGCGCCGGCACCGGCAGCGGGCCGAGCGGCGGTGCGTTCGGATCGAGCCCGCGCGGCAAACCCGGATAGGTGGCGATGTCGTGCGGATTGGCGAACGAAGCGACCGCGAGCCAGGGCTTCGGATCGGTGCTCGGGTCGGGCGCGAGCGGATGGCTCTGATCGTGCTGCGCGAGTTTGCGGTTGTACGGCAGGCCCAGGCCCTGGCCGCGCAGGAAGCCGCAGACCAGGTCGCAGAAGCCGATATCGCGGTAGGCGCCGAGGTTGTTGATGCTGGAACCGTGCGGTTCCGGCCAGGACAGCTCCCAGTCGTCGAATCCGTAGTCTTGCAGGCTGTGGTCGGGCGGATTGCTGACGTGCCACTTGCCGAAGTAGTGGGTCTTGTAGCCGGCGCCGCGGAACCAGTGGCCGAGCGTCGGGATGCCGTCGGCGGCCAGCCAGGGAAATGCCGCGGCATCGCCGTTCTTGAACAATCCATCGGTCTGGGTCACGCCGGTGCGCGCGCCGTATTGCCCGGTCATCAGCGCGGTGCGGCTGGGGATGCAGGCCGATGATGCGATGGTGTGACGGCGCAGCACCACCGAGTGCTGACGCAGCGACCACAGCCCGGGAAAGAAATCGCGGTAGGGGTTGTCGGCCTTGGGTTCGCCCTGGAAACCGACGATCTCCTTCAGGCCCGGCGCGAAGCCGCCCTCTGGGCCATAAGCGAAACGCGGGAAACGCAACTGGTCGACCAGAATGACGAGCAGGTTCGGCTGGCCGGGCGGGGTAGGTGGGGTAGGCGATTGGGGCATGGCGTCCTCATGGCGCTTGCGGATGGCGGGAGGGACGCCCGGGTCGGTTCGATGCGAGCGGTCGCGCGCTGCGGCGGCGACATAAGCAACAGACGCGGCTCACGGTCCACGGCGGCCACCGCGCGCTCTATCGCCCTGGGGAGTGTGGCGCCGGTCACAACATCACCGTCTTGGCGGCTTGGCTCCATGCAGAGATACGACACGGCCTGCACGGGCCAAGCGAACAGTTTCGCTACAGCTTCGGATGTGCCGACGGACGATCATGCGCGGCCCTCTGCGGCGTCGACGCGGTCGTCGCCAGGCTCGACTCGCGCAGGACGATCGATAGACTTGGCGACCGACGCTGCGCCGGGGGGCGTGCGTCTACTCAGCGAACAGGATCATTGCGATGTCCGGAATCGAAACCGCCCGCCTGCGTACGGCGCTGGCGGCTGCGTTATTGTTGACCCTCTGCCAAAACACGGCCCAGGCCGACGTCGCGCCGGCGACCACGGCAACGCAACCCAAGCCGGCAGCGCCGGACACCGCCCCCGCCTGGCGGCGTTTGAACACCGAAGCGTTCCCGCGCAAGCAGGACGACATCTATTTCGCCGATCGTTCGACCGGCTGGTACGGCAACGGCAAGGGCCTGGTCTACCGGACCCGCGATGGCGGCGAGACCTGGACCAAACAGTGGGAGCAGCCCGGCACCTTCGTGCGCGCGCTCGGTTTCGTCGACGCCGACGTCGGCATTCTCGGCAACATCGGTCCGGACTCGTTCCCGGGCGCGACCGATGCGTTGCCGCTGTATCGCACCACCGACGGCGGCGCGAGCTGGGCACCGGTCGAGCGCATCGAGGGCCCGGCGCCGCTCGGCATCTGCGCGATCGACGTCCTGCACAGCGAATACATCAATGCCGGCGTGCTCGACCGGCGCACGACCCTGCGCGCCGGCGGTCGTGTCGGCGGGCCGGCGTTCCTGGCCACCTCGCGCGATCTAGGGCGCACCTGGACCTCGGTTGATATGAGCGCGCACACGGCGATGATCCTCGACGTCAAATTCGTCAACGAACAGGTCGGCTTCATCGCCGGCGCCAGTCATTCCGACGTCGCCCAGTCGCATGCGCGCATTCTCAAGACCCGCGACGGCGGACGCAGCTGGCACGCGGTGTACGAGAGCCGGCGCCCTTACGAAATCACCTGGAAGATGTCGTTCCCGTCCGAGCGGGTCGGTTACGTCACCGTGCAGAACTACGACCCCGACACCGCGGTCGTGCAACGCTATGTGGCCAAGACCGTCGACGGCGGCGAGACCTGGAGCGAGCTGCCGTTGGTCGCCGACCACAAGGTCAGGGAATTCGGCATCGGCTTCGTCGACGAACGGCACGGCTGGGTCGGCGCCACGCCGAACGGTTTCGAGACCCGCGACGGCGGCCAGACCTGGACGCCCGGCCAGTTCGGCGCCACCAGCAACAAGTTCCGCATCGTGCGCGACGCGAAGGGCACCAGCGTGTTCGCGATCGGGCCGGAGGTCTACAAGCTCGACTTGCCTGCGGCTGCTCGCTGAGCCAGGGTAGGAGCGGCGTCCTGCTGGATTTCCTGCGGTCACAAGCCGCGACCGCGCCGTCTCAACCTCGCGGCGCTCCTGGCCGTGGCCCCTGTAGGAGCGGCGTCCCACTGGATTTCCTCCGGTCATAAGCCGCGATCGCGTCCTGTCGTGCTCCGGCGTCTGCGGCCGTAGGACAGAGAAGCAACATCAAGAGCAAAGCTTCCGTCCGCTGACGCGGCCGGGTTACTTTCTTTTGCCAAGCCTAAAAGTCCGTCTGGATTCCCTTCGGTCAAAGCTGACTAAAGGGAGGGCTCTCCTTGCAAGGGCACAAGCCACGAGTGCGATGCGCACGCCGGGATTTTTCGATAGGACATCCCTGTCCTATCGCGCCATTCCCCTTGAAAGCCGGGCGCACGTCCTGTGCGCCGCCCTTCGGGTCTACGGGCGTTCTCGCGAGCTCGGTGCGACGCCAAGCCGTTTGAAGCAACGGCAACCGCGTACCGCTTTGGGGTAGGAGCGGCGCGAGCCGCGACCGCGAACCACGGCGCGCTTCGCAAGCGATGCGGGCGAGTCGAATGCGATCGATGGCGATGCGCGTTCTCTGGTAGGGCCAACGCCCTCTCGCGAACACAACGCGTACAAATCTAGGTCGAGAGTCATGCTCATGCCGGCCGATCCGGCATGGGATGATGCCGGTCACGCGACACGTGGATGCACAGCAGCCATCTGCGTCGCGACTTCGATCATTGCGTCCGCGTCGACCGGCCACGGTCTGCGCGGGCGCTACCGCCCAGACTTTCGACAGGATTCCCTGCGATGTTGCGACCGCTCGCCCTTTGCCTTGCGCTGTCTTCCTTGCTGGCGCTGCCGGCGACCACGCGCGCCGCGAACGCGGCCCTGGTCGATTCCTTCGACTTGGCCGTTCCGCAGGCGCCGACACCGGTGACGCAGGAAGGGCGGCAGCGGTTGTATTACGAAGTGCACCTGAGCAGCTTCAGCGAAGTGGAACTGGCGGTGGACGAGCTGCGCGTGATCGACGATGCCAGCGGCGCGGTGATCCAGCGTTTCGCCGGCAAGGACCTTGCCGACCGCTCCCGCGTCATCGGTCGCGCCGGTGCCAGCCTGGCGGCCTTGCGGCCGGGCGAGCGCGGCGTGATCTATCTCGAACTCGACGTCGGCACGCGCGTGCCGCGCAAGCTGCGGCATGCGCTGAGCTTCCGCCGGCTCGCCGCGGCCGCGGCGAACTCGGTCGAAGGTGCGCGCGTCGAGGTCGGCCAGCCTGCGCCGGTATTGCTCGGGCCGCCCCTGCGCGGCGGCCCCTGGGTCGCGATCCATTCGCCGGATTGGCCGCGCGGCCATCGCCGCGTGTTCTACACCATGGACGGACGCGCGCGGCTGCCGGGCCGGCATGCGGTCGACTGGGTGAAGGTCGATGCATCCGGGAAGACCATCAACGGCGACCCCGACCTGGTGACGAGCAACCTGGGTTACGGCGCCGAGGTGCTCGCGGTGGCCGATGCGCGGGTCGCGGCGGTGCGCGACGACGCCGTCGAGGCCGCACGCGTCTCCGCCAACCCGAAACACGATTTCGACGAAGCGCCCGGCAACTACGTGGTGCTGGCGCTGGCCGACGGCCGCCACGTCGCTTACGAACACCTGAAGCCGGGCAGTCTCAAAGTGCGCGTGGGCGATAAGGTGCGCCGCGGCCAGACCATCGCCGCGCTCGGCTTCACCGGCGATGCGACCGGGCCGCATCTGCACTTCCACGTCGCCGACGGCACCACGCCCTTGTCGTCGGAAGGCCTGCCCTACGGCTTAAGCGGGTTCCGCGTGCTCGGACGCTACGAGCGCCTCGACCGGCTCGGCAAGGAGCCTTGGCAACCGCTGGCCGACGGCGTCGCCGCCGAGCGCAAGGGCGAGCAGCCGGGCTCGAACACGGTGATCGAATTTCCGCACTGAAACCTGTACGGACGCCGCGGGCGTTATCCTGACCGGCCTCGATCCGCGCACGAAGCCAAAAGTTGGGCGCGCGGATCGATTCCCGGCGGGACCACGACCCAGGCATGTCCGAATTCACCGTAGCGCCCTTGCTGAAGACGCCGACCGTCGCGGTCTGGGACTTGTGCTGTCCCGGCCACGGCGAGCATGCGCATGCCGAAGACTGCGTCGGCGCCACTCATCTGATGTTTCCCTACCGCGGCCTGTACGTGCGCCAGGTCGGCGAGGATGCGGCGGTGGCCGAGGCCGGACAGGTGCTGTTCTTCAATGCCGGCGAGGACGGCCGCATCGTGCATCCGGTGCCCGGCGGCGACGCCAGCCTGGCGGTGCGGGTCGACGAGGAGATGCTGCGCGAGCTGGCGCCGCCGGCGTTGTTGCGCGAAGGCGCGGCGCTGGCGTTCCGGCAGCCGCGCCTGCGCATCGACCCGCGCGCGCAGGCGCTGGTCGCGCTGCTGCGCCACAGCCTGCGCGAGAACATCGCCGAGTCGCTCGAAGCCGAGAGCCTGGCCCTGACCCTGGTGCAGCGCTCGCTTGGGCCGCGCACTTCGCATGCGGCCGGCGCCAGCCTCGGACGGCAGCGATTGGTCGATCGCACCAAGCTCGTCCTCGCCAGCGATCTGTCGCGGCGCTGGGCGCTGGATGAGATCGCCGCCGAGGTCGGGGTGTCGCCGGTATACCTGACCCAGGTGTTCAAGCAGGTCGAAGGCTTGCCGTTGTATCGCTACCAACTGCGTCTGCGCCTGGCGCGCGCGCTGGACCTGCTGGCGCAGTACGACGATTTGACCCAACTGAGCCTGGACCTGGGATTTTCCAGCCACAGCCATTTCAGCGCGGCGTTCCAGCAGGCCTACGGCCGCAGCCCGACCGAATTCCGCCAATCGGCTCTTCAGCGCTAAGGGCTCGGCAAGCGGGTGCGGCAAATCGCTAAAGATTCTGACAGCGGCCCGGCGGGCCCCGTGGCCTACTGAACCTGCCCGGCGTTCGGGCGATTCGGAGAAGCTGTCATGACGGAAAAAACCTGCGCGGCTTGCGATTGCCCGCTCGACGAGAACTCCTACCAGGTCAAGATCGGCGGCAAGGCGGTGGAAGTCTGCTGCGACGATTGCGCACGCAAGCTCAAGGAAGCCTACGGCTCCGCCGCGGCGCCGAGCCAGGGTTGATCATGGACGGCGATCTTTCCTCCCCCACCAAGGCCAGCGTGCAGACCCCGTCGGGCCGTATCGCCTACCGCGAGCAAGGCGCCGGCCCGGTCGCGCTGTTCGTCCACGGCGTGCTGCTCAACGGCCATCTGTGGCGGCACCAGCTCGCGCACTTGTCCGACCAGCGGCGCTGCATCGCGGTCGACCTGCTGGCGCACGGCGATACCGAGATCGCGCCAGGCCAGGACGTGTCGGTGACCGCGAATGCGCGCATGCTCGCCGAGTTTCTCGACGCTCTGGGCATCGATCGGGTCGACTTGGTCGGCAACGACAGCGGCGGCGGCATTGCGCAGATCTTCGCCGCACTGCATCCGCGGCGGGTGCGCAGCTTCGCCCTGACCAACTGCGATACCCACGACAACTGGCCGCCGGAAGCATTCAAGCCGTTCCTGGCGATGGCCGCCGGCGGCGGACTCGGCGATACGCTCAAGGCCATGCTTGCCGACAAGAGCGTGTACCGTTCGCCGCAGGCGCTGGGCCCGGCCTATGAAGACCCGCAGTCTTTGTCGGACGAGAGCATCGAGACTTATCTGCGCCCCCTGGTGCGCAGCGAACAGCGCACCGGCGACCTGCAGCGTTTCCTTGCCGCATTCGATAACGCCCACACCCTGGCCATCGAGCCTCAGCTCAAGCGCCTGCAGGCGCCGACCTTGATCGCCTGGGGCACCGACGACGTGTTCTTCCCGACGAAGTGGTCGCAGTGGCTGGCCGACGCGATTCCGGGCACGCGCAGGCGGGTCGAGTTCGAAGGCGCGCGCATCTTCTTTCCCGAAGAGCGTTGGGAAGCGTTCAACGAGGAATTGCGCGCGCACTGGCAGGCCAGCGCCTGAGCGGCGGCCTCGCTCGTCACCACCCGCCGTCGCGCCGGGCGGCACGACGGCGGGCAGAGGTGTCATCCGTGGTTCGCGCCGGAACGCTTAGCGCGGCTCGACCGGGCCGAACACCAGCCGCGCGACCGAGGCATGGATGGCATCGCGTCCGGGGCCGTCGAGGGTGGAGCCGGTCAGATAGCAGGTAAGCAGGATCGGCGCGCGTTCCGGCAGCCAGATGATCGCCAGGTCGTTGCTGGTGGTGTCGGCGGTGCCGGTCTTGTCGCCGACGCGCGCGCCCTTCGGCACCCCGGCGCGCAGGCGCTTGTCGCCGGTGCGGTTGGCGACCAGCCAGGCGGTAAGTTGTTTCTGCGAAGCCGGCTGCAGCCCGTCCTGCAGCAACAGCTTGCGCATGGTCGCCACCATCGCCAGCGGCGAGGTGGTGTCGCGCGGGTCGCCCGGGATGGCGCTATTGAGTTCCGGCTCCTTGCGGTCCAGGCGCGTGGTCGGATCGCCGATGCCGCGCAGGAACGTGGTCAAGCCGGCGGGGTTGCCGACCAAGGGCAACAACAGATTCGCCGCGGTGTTGTCGCTCAGCGTCATGGTCGCCTCGCACAACTGGGCGACGCTGGCGCTGGAACCGGCCAGCGGCTCGGTCACCGGCGAGTAGGCGATCAAGTCGCTCTTGGCGATGGGTATCTTCTTTTGCAGATCCAGCTTGCCGCGCTCGACCTCGCGCAGCACCGCTGCGGCGAGCAGGAACTTGAAGGTGCTGCACATCGGAAAGCGTTCGCGGCCGCGCCAATCGAAGTGCTGGCCGCTGCCGGTGTCGAGCATGCCGACGCCGAGCCGCCCGCCGCTGTTCTTTTCCAGTACGCGCAACTGCGCGCTCCAATGGCTGGTCGGCGCCGTGGCCGCAGTCTTGGCGAATGCGTTCAGATGGGGGCCGAGGCCGGCGGTCAGCAGCAGGCCGCTGGCGCAGTGCAGGAAGTCGCGTCGATGCATGGGGGTCTCCTTTGGGTCACCGATTATTGAAAGCGCGGCCGGCGCCGACAAACGAAGTTTTCTAAGGGCTGATACAAGATTTTCTTGCGGCGGCAGGGGACGAAGCGATATCGACCGATTTCGCCGATGGCCTGTGACGGAATCGCGAATGTTGCGCTGCGAGGTCGATGCACGGCGGTCGCGGCTCGCGCCGCTCCTGCCCACAGGATCGGCCATGGCGGCCATGAAATCGGCGCTTGCGTCATCCAGCGCTGCAAAACGGCGAGCTGCCCCTGTTCATCTGCAACCGATCGCGTGTCCCGCGCATCTACAGCGACTGGCCCCGGAGTCCGTCGCATGAATCCTTACGCCCAACTCATCCTCATCGCCTCGCTGACCGTCATCGTCGCCGCACCGATCCTGTTCGGGGCGGTCGGCGGGTGGCGCAGCCGTTCGGTGGCGTCCACAGCGGCAGCGAGCCCGGCCGGTCCATGGCGCTGGCAGCGCACGTTTCATTCCAGCCTGCTATACGCGCTGAGTTTCAGCCTGATCTTCTTCATCCAGGAGTTGTTCCTGGTCGTGCCCAAGGCATTGACCCCGGGATTGCGGGCAACGCTGTACCACAACAACCACAACTGGACCGGCGATAACCCGCTGGCCCATTTGTTCCAGGGTACCGGCGCGTTGGCGATCCTGTTGACCGCGTTGGGCTTCGTGGCCTGGCTCAAGCTACGCCCGCCGCGCACCGAAGCCGTGCGGCTGTTCGCGATCTGGATGGCCTTCCATGGATTCTTCCAGTCCTTGCCGCAGGTCGTGGTCGGCGCGGTCGTGCCGCAGAACGACGTCGGCATGGCCTTCGGCTATCTGCAGTTGGCCGATACCACCAAGCTCGTCGCCGGCCTGATCGCGCTGGTCGTCATCGCCGCCCTCGCGACCCGCTTCGCCGCACCTTTGCTGGCACTGGCGCGCGATCCGGCCGAGGTGGCCACGCCTGGGCGACGCAGCGGCTTCATGTTCCGCATGGCCACTTTGCCGGCGCTGCTCGCCTTGCCGCTGATCGTGGCGATGCGCGTCCCCGGCAGCCTCGACCAGGTCGCGATCGTGCCGGTCGCCGAGTTCGTGATCGGCGTGTTCTGGTTGCAGGGCTATGCCTGGTGCGTCCAGCCGCGGGGCGTCGGACAGGCCGAGCCCGCGTCCTCGATCTGGGGCGCGCTGTCGCTGGTGATAGCGCAGTTGCTGATCTTCCAGTTCGCGCTGCGGCCGGGCATCGCGTTCTATTGATGCGCCGGCCGCGTTTCACCGGCTAGCGGCCGCAGGCCGGGGCCTGCGCCGCTTGCGCGCCGGCCCTGCGCATGGGCGCGAAGATGGTCAGGCTCAGTGCGGCGAGCACGCACACGCCGATGCCGCCGTACCACAACACCCAGCCGAAGCCGTGAACCAGGGCCTCGCGCGCGACCGTCTGCGCATCGCCCGACAACGCCATGCTGTGCAACGCGCCGACATCGCCGGCCGCCACCCGTCCAGCCAGCGCTCGCAGCTGCGCGCCGTCGAGCGCGGCGCCGTACACCGAGCGCAGATGCGCGGCGATGCCGGCGACCAGGATCAAACCCATCAAGGCGATGTTGATCGCCAAGGTGATCAAGCGCGCGCTCATGTCGATGCCCGAGGCCATGCCGGTGCGCGATGCCGGCACCGAAGCGGTGGTGGTGTTGCTGACCGGCGTGTTGGTCAGGCCCAGGCCGCAGCCGGCCAACAGCGCGCCCGGCAGCATCGTCATCCAGCTCGCGTCGGCCATCGCGCTGCCGTAGCGCATCGCGATGAAGCCCAGGCCGATGGCGAACAACCCCAGCGGAATGATCCAGGCCGGCCGATAGCGCGCCGACCAGCGCTCGGCTAGCGGCGGCATCGCCAAGGTCGGCAGCGTGTACGCCAGCAAGGCCATGCCGGCAGTCACCGCGTCGTAGCCCAGTGCGCTCTGGAAGTAGATCGGCAGATAAATCATGAACGGCCAGAAGCTGAAGTTCATGCCGATGGAGCCCATGATCGCCCCGGAAAATTCGCGGATGCGGAACACGCCGAAATCGAACATCGGATGCGGGTGGCGCTTTTCCACCCACGCGAACGCGATCAGGCTCGATGCGGCGAACGCCAGCACGCTCAGCAAGATCGGATCGGCATAGCCCGATTCCGGCGCCTGGGTGATGTAATAGGTCAGTCCCAGAACGCCCAGCGATAAAGTCGACAAGCCGCCGACGTCCAGCCGATGCGACTGCGCCTCGCGCGATTCCTCCGCGCCTACTGCGATCATCGACCAGGTCAGCAGCGCCAGCGGGGCATGCACCAGGAACACCCAGTGCCAGTTCGACAGCGCGACGATCGCGCCGCCGATGATCGGGCCGAAACCCAGGCCGAACCCGAACACGATGCCGAACACTGCGAACGCGCGGCCGCGTTCGCGGCCGTCGCGGAACTGATGCGAGAGAATCGCGAACTGGCTGGTCAGCATCGCGCCGCCGGCCAGGCCTTGCAGGAAGCGTCCGCCGATCAGCACCGGCATGCTCTGGGCGAGGCCGCACAGCAGCGAGGTCAGGCCGAACGCGATCACGCTGATCACGAACACGCGCCGCCGCCCGTAGCGATCGGCCAAGGTGCCCGCCGCCATCAGCACGGTGGTGCAGGCGAGGGTGTAGGCGTTCATCACCCACTGCATGTCGCGCAGATCGCCGCGTAGCTGGCGTTCCAGCG
This sequence comes from Lysobacter antibioticus, assembly GCF_001442535.1. Taxonomy (NCBI): domain Bacteria; kingdom Pseudomonadati; phylum Pseudomonadota; class Gammaproteobacteria; order Lysobacterales; family Lysobacteraceae; genus Lysobacter; species Lysobacter antibioticus. Next base: position 3,384,735 of record NZ_CP013141.1, read on the forward strand.
TCGGCAGGATCACCGGCACGCTGGAGATTTCCAGGCCGAACATCAGCGCGGCCAGGCTGACCGCGGCGAGGGCGAGGCGGTTTTTGGCGGATCGGGACAGACTCATGACGGCAGACTCATTGCGGTGCGCTCGAAATTGGATGGGGAGAGAGGGATCGAAGGCGAAGCGCGGCGCCGAAACGTCGGCGCGAGCGAACGCACCGCGATGCCGTGCGGGCATCGCGTGATCGGGTCGATGGAGTGGAGCGGTGCGGCGAACGACGACTTCGCGGCGATCGAGCAGGTTCGCGGGAATCGAAAGCGCTACAGCGGGACGGTAGCCGCGACCGCCTCGCCGGATGCGATGCCGACCATTCTGGTCAAACCGGACTCATGAGGGAAATGATTTAATTTTGTAGAATCCATTAAAGGCCGTCATGAATCGGCCGAGCCCGGGCGGCCATGGACTTCGATCCGACCTTGCTGCGCACCTTCATCGCGGTCAACGATGCCGGCGGTTTCACCCGCGCGGCCGAACGCCTGCATCTGACCCAATCCGCGGTCAGCCATCAGATCCGGCGCCTGGAGGAGCACGTCGGCCGCGCGCTGCTCCATCGCACCACCCGCCGATTGACCCTGACCGAAGACGGCGAAGATTTCCTGCGTCACGCCGAACAGATCCTGCAGTCGCTCGACGCGCTGTCGCGGCGCTTCCAGCCTTCGCCGATCACCGGCGCGGTGCGCTTCGGCGTGCCGGAGAACTTCATCGGCGACCGCCTGCCCAATCTGCTATGCCAGTTCACCCGCGCGTTCCCGAACGTGCGCATGGATGTCAGCGTGAGCATGAGCATGGACCTGCGGCAGATGGTCGACGCCGACGAACTCGATCTCGCCGTGGTCATCGCCTTGCCCGGCGACGACGCCGACACGGTGCTGCGGCGCACGCGCTTCGTCTGGGTCGCGTCCGACAGCTTCGACATCGCCGCCGGCCGCTCGTTGCCGTTCGCATTCTTCCCCTCGCCGTGCATCAATCGCCAGGTCGGCGTGTCCGCGCTCGATGGGACCGCGGTCGAATGGCATGTCATGTTCACCTCGCCGAGCCAGCAGGGCTTGAACGCCGCGATCTCGGCGGGCCTGGGCATCACCGTGATGGTGGAAGACGATGTCCTGCCCGGCATGCGCATCGTCGACGGCGAATACGGCTTGCCGCCGCTGCCGCCGGCCCAGTTCGTCCTGCTGCGCCGCCCGGGCGGCTGCACGCCGGCGGTCGCCGAGTTCGGCAAGCTGGTGCTTGCGTTGCCGTAGGCGAGGCCGTGATTGCCTGAGAGCCGGCGCGGCCCCTGTAGGAGCGGCGCGAGCCGCGACCGCGACATCGCACCTGCGTCGCGACCGGCCTGTCCACGGTCGTTCCCAGCCATTGGGCCGTAGCCCGGCCGGCTCCGGGCCGCCCCCGCAAGATGCCCTATGGCCGATGGACCCGCCCCTGGGGGATGGCTAGTATCGGGCGACCTACCAAGGGGCCCCCTATGAAACTGTTGACTGCCACTCCCTTGGCCGTGCTTTGCGCGGCTGCCCTGTCCCTGCCGGCGATCGCTGCGAAACCGGCCAAGCCACCGAAAGCGCCGACCTTCGACGCCAAGCGTCTGTCGGAAGAGGTGAAGGTGCTGTCCTCCGACGAGTTCGAAGGTCGCGGCCCGGCCACCGCCGGCGAGACCAAGACCATCGACTACGTGGTCGCCCAGCTCAAGGCGGCCGGCGTACAACCCGGCGGCGACCTGCAGGGCAATAAGCGCCTGTGGACCCAGGCCGTACCGCTGCTGCGCTCGGACATCGAGGGCACGCCGAAGCTGTCGGTGACGGTGAAGAAGAAGGCCCGCGCCCTGACCCAGGGCAACGAGATCGCCGTGCGCGCCGCGCTCGACGGCTCCAAGGCCGTGGCGATCAAGAACGCGCCGCTGGTGTTCGCCGGCTACGGCGTCACCGCGCCCGAGCGCGACTGGGACGATTTCAAGAACGTCGACCTCAAGGGCAAGATCGCGGTCGTGCTGATCAACGACCCGGACTTCGAGACCGGCGACGGCGACTTCGGCGGCAAGGCGATGACCTACTACGGCCGCTGGACCTACAAGTTCGAGGAAGCCGCGCGCCGTGGCGCGGTCGGCCTGCTGATCGTGCACGAGACCGCGCCGGCCTCCTACGGCTGGGCCACGGTCAAGAACTCCAACACCAACACCATGTTCGACGTGGTCCGCGACGCGCCCGGCAGCGCCCACCCGACCATGGAAGGCTGGATCCAGCGCGACCTCGCCGTGAGCCTGTTCAAGAGCGCAGGCCTCGACTTCGACAAACTCAAGAAGCAGGCGCAGACGCGCGAGTTCAAGCCGGTCGTGCTCAAGGGCGTGACCCTGTCGGCCAACTACGCGGTCAAGAGCGAAGTCATCACCTCGCAGAACATCGTCGGCCGCGTCGACGGCAGCAAGAAGCCCGACGAGACCGTCATCTACAGCGCGCACTGGGACCACCTCGGCGTCGGCGCGCCCGACGCCAAGGGCGATACCATTTACAACGGCGCCGTCGACAACGCCACCGGCACCGCTGCGTTGATCGAGATGGGCCGCGCCTTCGCCAAGGGCAAGCGCCCGCAGCGTTCGGTGGTGTTCCTCGCGGTGACTGCCGAAGAGAAGGGCCTGCTCGGCTCGGAGTTTTACTCGTCCAAGCCGCTGTACCCGTTGGCCAAGACCGTGGCGGTGATCAACATGGACGCGCTCGACCCGAGCGGCCCGGCGCGCGACTTCACCACCTCCGGCAGCGCCAAGCAGGAACTGCTCGACGAGCTGATCGCCACCGGCCAGCGCTGGAACCTCAGCTACGTCACCGATCCCAAGCCCGAAGCCGGCCACTTTTTCCGTTCCGATCATTTCCCCTTCGCCAAGCGCGGCGTGCCGGCGATCTCGTTCGGATCCGGCGAAGACAAGATCGACGGCGGCGCCGCCGCCGGCAAGGCCGACAGCGACGCCTACACCCGCGACCGTTATCACCAGCCCGCCGACCACTGGGAAGCCAGTTGGACCTTCGGCGGCATGGTCCGCGACCTGCAGGTGCTGTACACCCTCGGCAACGACCTCGCCAACTCCCGGCGCTGGCCGAACTGGAGCGAGGATTCCGAGTTCCGCGCTCAGCGCGACGAGACGGCGGATCAGCGCCCGGCTAAGTAATCGGTCAAGTAAAGCGCAGCAATGATCGGCATCGTGACGCGGTGCCGATAACGAAACGGTCGCGGTAGAGCTGTCGCTCTCCGCGACCATTTTCGTTTATGAAGTTACGCGACATGGAGGCCGTGTCGTGCTCGGTTGAAGGTCAGGCCGTGAAGCAAAGCGCAACTTTCGTTTGCTCTTGTGCAGGGCAGGGTTTCCAGCCAGCATGAAGACGAAGTCGTAGGCCGACTAGTGTGCTGTTTCGGGCGGCCGATGAGTGCAGGGCAAGTGGCGGGCCATCGCAATACATGCTGCGGAGAGGCGAATGAAAATCCAGAGCGGATATTCGGCATCGCACTTGCCAGGCTACTGGCGGGGCTCCACTCGATCGATGGGTCTGGCGGCGTGCATGCTCCTGCTGGCCGGTAATGGAAATGCGGCGAGCCAAGCCGGTCATGGCGCGGGATCGCGGCGCGTTGAAAGGTCATCCGAAGTCAGATCGGCTTCGATGGTAGAACCCGGGAAGGATGGCAAGCCTTCACTCGCCGCGCCGGAATCCCCCATTGCGGTCGCATGCCCCTCTCTCAATTTCGAGATTTTTCTCAGAGCCTTTGCCAACAGCGCCGAGATTCAGTCGGCCTACTCGTCTACGTCGTCCAGGCGTAAATACCCCTACTACTGGAAGCACAACACGGAGCCAGGCGATCCGATGCATCCGAAGTGGGCAGCCGACGAAGATCCCAGCGTAGGTAGAGTCAAGTATCGATACGACCCAGAGAGCAAGAGGTTCATCTGGGTCGGGAAGAGCCTGAAGAATGGTCAGCATTGGAGAAGTGTCAGGGCCGATGAGAAGCCAGTTTCTTTCGCGCAGCTGCCCGACTTCGAGATTCGCAGGATCTCCAACGCACAGTACGATGTTCATTATGGTGAGGGCGAAGTCGATACCTACGAGCTTGAGGCAGGCTGCTGGCGCTTCAGCCAACATCTGGACTTCGAAAAGATTGTGTTCTGCCGATGGCCGGATCAGTGCAGGTCCTGCCGCGAGTGGGAAGGAGAGGGTGAAAGCAGGGCTCTATGCGAGACGGTGGGCGCTCCAGACTGAAGCCGTGATGGCGATTGGCACGGACACTGGATCTTTACCGGTGGAGTGGAATGCGGGCTCTTAGGTCATGAGGTCTTGATGGGTTTGAGGGCAGCGGTTTCCGCCAGTTGATCCGCAACCACGAAGGAGTGACGAATGGAAAGGAAGCGTGGAAATAGCGAGGTCCATGTGAATGACTTAGAGCCTCAGGCCGCGATGAAAGGATCGGCGTCGTTAGCCGTACGTAAAGTGGATCTGGTGCGGTCGCTAATCTATGTCGTTGTATCCGTGTCGCTAATGCCACTGGTGGCTTGCGGTGGCGACAATCCCGCTAGCCAGGAGAGCAATCGCTCCATTTCCGAGCCGCGCAAGTTGGCACCACCTGTCTCTCCAGTTGTCCCCATCGAATCTGGAGCGAAGCCGGCGTCATGTCCGTCGAAGAATTTTAATGAGTTCTTGAGGGAGTTCGCCAATCGGATCGAAATACAGCGTGCTTTTACCTTGCGTCCGATCAAGGTGAAGACGCCGTACTACTGGCGGCACAACACCGAGCCGGGCGACCCCCGTTATCCGAAGTGGTTGACGGAAGCAAGCAAGGTCGAAATGCCGAATATCAAGTATCGATACGATGCTGAGAAAGCGGCGTACGTCTGGGATGAGGCGAAGCTCGTGGTCGGGGAGCCCTGGTCGAGCCACGGCCCAGACGGTAAGGCGCGTCGTGTCGCCCCTCTGCCTTACTTCAAAATCCGGAAGGTGTCGGGCGAGCGTTATGAGGTGGACTACATACGAAGCGGCACAGACTCATTTGTATTGAACTCAGGGTGTTGGCACTTCGAGCAGCATTGGGAACGAGAGAACATCGTCGATTGCAGATGGCCTGACGATTGCCGCAATCAGCGCGAGTACGAGCCCGAACTGACAGGCGAAGACTGAGACGGCCAAGGTTGCCTTGTTACATCGGAAAGGAGGCGCGATGAACGATCAACTTGGAACGACTTATAGGGTCAAACAGTTAAGTGCTCCCAAGGGAGCTAACAATGTGCAAGCGAATGAACCCGTAGGGGATTTCGATGGGCTCGTAACCCATCACCCCAAGGATAATCGCAATGCCAGGCTGAAAGACGGACTGGTTGTCGGAGGGCAGTCCGGGCGAGCTCACGCCATCATTGATGGTGAGGTTCAAGAGGTCGAGTTCGCGCGTAATGGCAACGATTACTTCGGATTGAAGCCCGGTCAGGTCTTGCTCAAGAAGGACCTAATGCTGGAAGACCCCAGCTTTCCAGAAGACACCCTTGGGGCTCGCCAGGTTCCAGTGCCTGCGCCAGTGTCGGGCTATGTCGGGCGCGTCAGTCATAGCCAGGGATTGGTAGATATCTACGATCGCGAAGGCGGGGACCTTATCGCTCGTATACGGCATATGGAGCCTATAGCCGTTTCAGAAAAAGAAACGGTCGTATACGGTCAGCAAATCGGCACTCAAGGCAACGCGCAAACCGGAGGAATCCATCTGCATATCGAAATGGATACCCGGTACTACAAACAGTTCGAGAACTACGTCGCCGATTTGGTCGAAGGCCGGCTTCTCATCGAGCCCGAGCTGCGTGCAGGCGTTCAGCCGCGTCCGATCACCGACGACGGGACGCTCCGCCTGGGCGAATCCAGCGTCCGCATTCGCGACTTGCAGAACCACCTCAACGATCAAGGCTATATCGGCGCCGATGACCGGCCGCTGGTGGCCGATGGCGTGTACCGGTTGACGATGCAGCGCGCGGTGTTGGATTTCCAGCGCGATCAATGCCTGCCGCAAACCGGAGACATCGATCCGGCGTTGCTCAAGCAGGTGCCGGCCATGTCGCCGCCCCCGATGGACGCCGCTATCGATGGTCTACGTAGCCGAGGGCTTTTCGATGGCGACTCGTCCCCGGCCTCACTGCCCGGACCGGCCAGTGGGCCATGTTCGCCGCCGACAGGCACGCAAATCGACGAAGCCGGGCAACGCCGACGGTCGTTGGAGCCGTTCTTTTCCAGTGCACCCGAAGCGGGCTCGCCGAGTCAGGCGGACCTGCCCTTGGTCCGGACGATCCGCGACAGGCTCCCCGCGGCTTTCGCCCAACACGGCCCGGTGCCGCCGGCGCAGGACCTCGACCGCATCGCGGCCTGCCTCGCGGTCGAGTGCCGGCAGAGCGGGATCGGCAAGCCGGATCACGTCGTGGTCGGGCATCCCGCGCCCGATGGCTCGGGCCGGCACGTGTTCGCGGTCGAAGGCGCGTTGAACGACCCGGCGCATCTGCGGGCGCAGGTGACTGGCCAGCAGGCGGCGATGACGCCGGTGCAGGACTCGCTGCACAAGCTCGATTCCTTGCAAGTTCAGCGCAGCGAGGATCCAAGTCTGTCGCTTCAGGCGCAGCAAGCCGAGCAACAGCGCCCGGCGGCAATGAAGGTGTAATCGCGGGGGCCTCGCGGGCTGGGGTTGTGCGAATGAACGAACGCGACCCTGATCGCGCTTCAGATTCGCCGTAGCGCACGTTGCATCGGAAGCGTTCCCGCCGGCGCCCGATTCGTTCCCACATTCTTCCTCGAAACGCCGTGGGCGACTGCCTAGCGTGGTCGGGCCGGCGCGGTCGCGCGCCGATTCGGTGGTCTCGGGTTCGAACGGCGCGCGTGATGCGTGTCGGTGCCGGTGCAGGCCGGCCGTCGGGCCGCCGGATCGGTCGCGTAGTTCTTTGCGCTTCGATCGGGCGCCGCCGCCGGCTTTGCTCGCCATGCGCCATCAACTCAAAGGAATGTCATGAACAAGAAAGTGCTTGTCGCTGCGCTGTGCGCCCTGGTCGTGGGCCTGCCGCTGTCCTCCGGGGCGGAAGAGTCCGAGCAGGAAAGCCCCAAGGAAGAGTGGGAACTGGCTGCGGCCACCGATCCTACGCCGCCGCCGGTGAAGAAATTCGCTTCGATCCTCGAAGACCTGGATCGGCGCTACCCCGATAGTGGCCAAGTCGATGTCGAGAAATTCATGGAAGCCGAAGGCGAGGGCGTGGCGCTGAGCTATTGCGCGGTGCTCGGCTTCGACGGCGCCTGCGTGATCGAGGAGAAAGAGGGCGAAGAGTTCTTCGTGCCTTACGTCCCGGCCAGGACCGCCGCCAAGGGTTTGCTGCGCTGGTGGGGCTGGCTGGAGCCGCGCTTGTTCAGCGTCGGCGTGATTCCGCAGAGCAACTACTGCCCGAGCGGCTATTCCTGGTCGCAGATCCACATGGACGACGAAGACCGTCGCAACGCGAATGGTCGCGGCGGCTGGATCGGCGCGACGTCCTCGGGCGGCAACACCACCTGGCGCTTCTGCAAGGTCGACACTGTGCGCGCGCTGTCGTTCCGGCCCTTGCCGAGCACCGGCAACCAGCACGACTACGCCGTGCTCAACATGGGTGTGTTCTGCCCTTCGGGCGCGCGCCGCTACACCCGCGTGCAAGAGAACGAGATCTGGCGCAACGCCAACAGCTCCTCGGGCGTGATCTTCCCGAACTTCCGCGTCTACAACACCTGGTTCACCAGCTACTGCCACTTCGACGGCGGCGCCTCGTCCTGGCTCGGCCACATGCCGAGCTTCCCGAAACTCGGCTTCGCCTATGGCGTGTTCGGCCCGCAGTCGATGCCGAGCAAGTACGCGCTGGCTCGCGGCTGGGTGCATCAGGACGACGAGGACATCCTCAACTGGAACGGCTGGTGGTTCGGCGGCGGCGACGACGTGATGCACGGCGGCCGCAACACCTGGCGCGGCCTGGTCAGGGTCGAGTGAGTTCGGGCCGCACCGCGGCCGTCGCCGGTCTCCCCTGTAGAGCGGCGGCGGTTGCGGCGCGGTTTTGGCGGTCGAACCGTAGAACTCGATCTGCATCTTCGATCGTTGCGGAGATGCGGGTTGCTTATGCGCAAACCCTACGGACAATGGCGGGTCTCCCGCTCTCAGTGCCGCTCCCCATGGATGCCTTCACCCTGATGCGTTCGTTCCGCCGCATCGTCGAACTCGGTGGCCTGGCCAAGGCGGCCGAGGACCTTGGCGTTTCGCCGGCCGGGTTGAGCAAGCAGTTGCGTACGCTCGAGGCGCATCTGGGCGCGGTGTTGATCCAGCGCACCACGCGGCGCATGAGCCTGACCGAGACCGGTCAGGCTTACTTCCGCGAGTGCGTGAGGTTGCTCGACGAGCTCGATGCGTTGGAAGCGTCGGTGCGCCAGCAGTCGCAACAGGTCGGCGGGCGCCTGCGGGTCAACGCGCCGGTGTCGTTCGCCTTGAGCACGCTGTCGCCCCTGGTGGCGGAGTTCCTGCGGCGTTATCCGGAGTTGAGCCTGGACCTGACCCTGGAGGACCGCTTGCTGGACGCGGTCGGCGAAGGCTTCGATGTGTCGATCCGGCTGCGCGCACAGTTGCAGGACTCATCGCTGATTGCGCGCCAGCTCGGTTCGGTCTGCCAGATGCTGTGCGCGGCGCCGTCCTATCTCGCGCAGCATCCGCCATTGGCGTCGCCCGAGGAGCTGCAAGGGCATTCGCTGCTGCATTACAGCCTGGCCGAGCCGCCGGGGTTGTGGCCCTTGCAAGGGCCGCAGGGGCCGGTGACGGTGCAGTGGCCGGCGCGGGCGACGGTCGGCAACAGCCTGGTGCTGCGCGATCTGCTGGTCGCAGGCCTCGGTATCGGCGCCTTGCCCTCGTTCCTGGCGGCGTCGGCGATCGCCAGCGGTGCGCTGGTCGAGGTCTTGCCCGAGTATCGGTTCGCGCCGCGCCAAGTGTTCGCGGTGTACCCGACTTCGCGCCATCTGCAACCGAAGGTGCGCGCCTTCGTCGATTTCCTCGCCGAGCGTCTGCCGGCCGCGCTCGCCGCGCATTCCTGACCTACAGCGAAAACTGTCGCAACGCCGCGGCGCTGTTTCCGCCGCGGCGGCATGCGCATCCTGGGGCCTGCTTTGAACCGAATCGCATCGAAGCCTGCCGCGCTCGCCGAGCGCCGGGTCTTCGGTGCTTCCCTTCATGCGTCGGTCATGGTGCCGGCGCGCCTCAGGAGTTGAAATGAAACTGCGTAGCCTATTGCCGCGCCTGGGCCTGTTGGCCCTCGGCGCCTTCGCCGCCTTGTCCGCCCACGCCGCCGAAGGCGTCGGCAGCAGCCCGTGGGGGCCGGCCGACGAGATCGGCCGGCTCAATCTGATCACGCCCGAGTCGCGCGCGGCAATCCTGTCGCGCGTCGACGGTCGCAAGGCCTATGACCTGGCTACCGACTACTACATCGGCATGCCGAGCTGGCAGGCCGCGGGCGACCCGCACTATCAGTTCTGGATGACCCACACCCCACGCGGCACCGTGGTCGACGACCCGATGGCCGTGGGCCGCGAGATGAACCACAAAGTCAGCTACACCGGCGCGGCGTTCTCGATGTACAGCCACAGCGGCACCCACATCGACGCGCTCAACCACTTCGGCCTGGACGGCAAGATCTGGAACGGCTTCCGCGCCGACGAGCATCTCGGCGACCGCGGCTGGACCAAGACCGGCGTCGAGAAATTCCCGCCGCTGATCGCGCGCGGCGTGCTGATCGACGTGGCTGCGGCGCAAGGCCTGCCGATGCTGCCGGAGAATTACCGCATCACCCGCCAAGACCTGCGGAACGCACTGGCCAAGCAGAAGGTCCGCCTGCAGCGCGGCGACATCGTGTTGATCCGCACCGGGCGTATGCAGCGCTTCGGCGATGCGAGCGGCTACATGGCCAACCCGCCCGGACTGGGCCTGGATGCAGCCAAGTTCCTGGTCGAGGACGGCGGAGCGATGATCGTCGGCGCCGACAACCTGAGCCTGGAGACCTTTCCCTCGGAGGTCGCCGGCGACTACATCCCGGTGCATACCTATCTGTTGGCCCAGCACGGCGTGCCGATCATGGAACTGGTCGCGCTGGAGGAGCTGTCGCGCGATAAGGTCTACGAATTCGCCTTCATCGGCGGGCCGCTGAAGATCCGCGGCGGCGATGCCGCGCCGCTGCGGCCGATCGCCTTGCCGTTGCGTTGAAGGTTCAGTGAGCGGCGGCCGGCTCGTGCAGCAACAGCGCGAGCCGGTCGAGCCCGAGTTCGGTGCCGCGGATGCGTTCCTCGCGGTCCTGGTAGCCGTCGAGGAACACGACCTGCTCGGTGAAGCGCATGCGCGTGCCGGCGCCGCCGGCTTCGAACTCGACCGTCGCCAGTGAGATCGACAGGTGGCGTTCGTCGACGTGCATGTCGTAGGCATAGACGATGCGTTGCTCGGGCACGACATCGAAGAAACGGGCCTGGAACAGGTGTACGGTGCCGGCGGGCGTGACGACGCGGTTGAGTTCGTTACCGCCCGGGCGGAAGTCGAGTTCGTAGCCGGTGTTGGCCATGTCGTCGTGGCAGACGAACCAGCGGCGTTTGGCCTCGGGGTTCGACCAGGCGCGGAAGGTGCGTGCCGGCGACGCCGGGAATTCGCGTTCGATGACGAACTGGGTGTGGATGGTCGAGCGTGGGTTCATCGCAAATCTCCGGAGCCGGATTCGTCTTCGAGCAAATAACGTGCGAGGGCGTCGAACTGGCGGTTCAACTGGGCCTTGCGTGCGGCGACCCAGGCTTCGACGTCGGCCAGGGCGTCGGGTGCGATGCGATACGTACGCACGCGCCCGACTTTCTCCGACACCACGATGCCGCCCGATTCGAGCACCGCCAAGTGCTTGACCACCGACGGCAACGCCATTGCCAGGGGCCGCGCGAGTTCCGACACCGAAGCCGGGCCTTCGCTGAGGCGGTCGACCATGCCGCGCCGGCTGGCGTCGGCGAGCGCATGGAACACGCGGTCGAGCCGCGCCGGGTCGACGGCGGGCCTGGCATTCATGGCGCACCGCCGTGCAGGAAGCGCGCAGGCATGGCATCCACGAACGGAAACATAGGGAAGTAGGGGCGCGCCTCGGCGATGGTGCGCTGGACCGACGGACGCGCCATCAGTCGCTCGAAATACGCGGCGAGATGCGTGTGGCCCGGCGGAAACGGCGCCACGATGCCGGCATAGAACAAAGCCGGCGATGCCGCGCAATCGGCCAGGCCGAACTCTTCGCCGCAGGCCCAACTGCGTTCGCGCATGCGTTGTTCGAGCATGTCGTACGCGTTCGCGAGCGTGGCCCGGGCTTCGGCGACGCCGTAGGGATCGCGCGATGCTTGCGGGCGGATGCGGTCGACGACGATCTTCTGCACCGGCACCTGCACGTACAGATCGAAGAAGCGGTCCCACAGGCGCACGTCGAGGCGTTCGTCCTGGTCGGACGGCAACAGCGGCCGCGCGCCGGGGTAGTGCTGCTCCAGGTATTCGATGATGACCGTGGTTTCCGGCACCGTGCGGTCGCGCGCCTCGTCGCGCAGCACCGGCATCTTGCCGACCGGCCACAGCTCGCAGAACTCGGCCCTAGCGTCGGGGTTGCCCAGGTCGACGAGATGGGGCTCGAAGGCGGTGCCGTTTTCGTACAAGGCGATCAGCACCTTGTGGCAGAAGGAGGCGAGGGGATGCTGGTAGAGGGTCAGGGACATGGCGTTTTCATGGGCGCTGCTTGGGCTTGATCGTGGTTTGGGGCTTGGGGGGGCGGCTTGGCGCTGCCCTGACCCCAGGCCTCTTCGCGCAAGCGGGAGAGGGGCTGAAAGCGGGGTCGGGAGAAGTAAAGTTTCTCTATCGGCTAAGTATTAGCGCGGAAGCTCGGCCTTGGCAAGAACTGTTTCCAGGATGGCTTAGTGTTGGGCGGCTTTGACCTCACGAAGACTCCTTAAGGCCGGCCGACAATTGCCGATCAACGAATGGAAGGGCCCACCTCACCGATGGATCTCATGGCAGAAGGCGGTTCCAAGCCGTCGATGGCGTGCGTGATCGCAGTAAGTCGTATCGCGGCGCTCTGCGCAGCGGCATTCGCCGTTGCCGGCTGTGGCCTGTTCGATTCACGTCTGGAGTGGGAGTCCGGTTCGTATGCGGTCTTGTGGATCGACGAGCCTTCGAACAGCAAGCTGTCGTATCGGGTTCATCCCGACACCTGGGTTCCGGTCGTCGACGCCTGCGTTTCGGCGATCGCCGACAATCCGCAATTCATCGGGGCGAGACAACGGCCAAGTGCGCAACATGCGCGCGAGCGCTATTTCGTCGTACGCAAACAGGAGTTAGCGAGCAGCGTCTATCCGACGCCGAGCGTTACCGGGCCGTTGTCAGCCGCCGAATACGAGGCGTTCGCGGTCAGACTGAAGTTGCCCGTGTTCGAGCCGGTAGGCATCGCGGGTGCGTGCGATCCGAAGGATGCAACCGGTTCGCGATAGCAGCGTATCGAAATAGGCGACCATGCACTCGCAGTGCGCCCGGCCTGGCTGCCGACAACGTTCGACTCAACGAAGCGTCGGATCGAAGCCGTTGAGCGGAGCGCTAATTTCCAGGGTTCGACGCTTTCCCCACCGCCGCCATCGCCCGCGACCCCGCCAGGATGATGCGCACCATCGTGCTCATCTGTTCGATGAGTTCGTGGTCCTTCTCGCTCGGCATGTCCATCGCGGTGGCGCCCATGGCGAATACCAGGCGGGTGATCGAACGCGCGACAAGGGCCGGTTCGTGCAGGGTGATCTTGTCGATCGCGGCCAGGCGGATCAGGTCGACGCGCAGTTCTTCCTCGAAGAACGACAGCTCGCGGTCGACCGCGCGCTTGAAGGCGTCCGAGCCGACCGTGCCCTCGCGCAACAACACGTGCAGCAATTTGTCGTCGGCGCGTAACTGTTCCATGAAAGCCTCGATGGAACTGCGCACGATGCTGCGCCGGGTCGCGGCGCGGTGGCGCGCCTCGCCGACGATCTTGCGCAGCGATTGCCCGGCCAGGTCGATCAGGGCGACAGCCAGTTCGTCGGTGTCGCGAAACTGGCGATAGAAGCTGTTCGGGGCGATGCCGGCCTCGCGGGCGACTTCGCGCAGGCTCAGGCTCGACACGCTGCGGTGCGGCCCGATCAGTTTGAGCGCGGCGGCGATCAGGTCCTCGCGCGAAATCGTCGCCTTGCGGCCCGGGTGCGAATCGACATCTATGTCTGAATGGAGGCGTTGGCTCACGGGGCTGGCACCAGGACGATGGCGAACATGATACTCCTGGCACGGAATTAATATACGGTTGTGCACACAGATGTGCTCATATGTGTATAGTGCCGCCATGAACGCTGCTCTTCGTCCCTCCCGCACCCGCCCGCACAGCCGCCTCAAGCGCCTGATCGCGCCGTTGGTTGCACCGCAAGTCTTTGATTTCTGGGCTTCTCGCTTCCATCCGACCTGGACCTGGGAGCGCCCGCTGGCGCGCATCGTCGCCCGCGAGCCGGCTTCGGCCGACGCCGTAACCCTGCTGCTGGCGCCGAACCGGCACTGGGCCGGCTGCCGACCCGGCCAGCATCTGATGATCGGTGCGCGCATCGATGGCGCCCTGGTGTCGCGCAGCTACAGCGCGGCGCAGGCGCACCGCGCCGATGGCCGCATCGCGATCACGGTCAAGGCGATCGAAGGCGGCAAGCTCAGCCGGCATCTGCACGAACACTCGCAAGTTGGCGACGTGCTCGAGATCGGTGCGGCCTTCGGCGAGATGACTCTGCCCGAGCGCGCCGACGGCGCCTGGCTGTTCCTGGCCGCCGGCAGCGGCATCACCCCGTTGATGTCGATGGTGCGCGAGCTGGCGGCGAAGGGCATGCCGGCCGAACTGACCCTGCTGTACTGGGCGCGCCGTCGCGAAGAGCTGTGTTTCGTCGATGAGCTGCGCGCGATCGCCGCCGAGCATCCCGGTTTCCGCGTGCGCTTCCTGCTGACCCGGCAGGAGCCGCTGCATGCGGACGAAGCCGCAGGGCGCATCGACGAAGCCTTGTTGTCCGAACTCGTTCCCGACCTGGGCGCGCGTCAGGTTTATGCCTGCGGCCCCGGCGGTTTCGTCGACAGTGCACGCGCGCTGTCGCAGACCCAGGCGCGCTCGTTCGCGGCCGAAGCCTTCACGCCGCCGCCGCGCAGGCTCGACGAGAGCGGCACGGTCGAAGTGACGCTCGCGCGCAGCGGCCGCACCTTGCAACTGCCGCGCGGCCAATCGCTATTGACCGCGCTCGAAGCCGAAGGCCTCAAGCTCGCTTCGGGCTGCCGCATGGGCCTGTGCAATACCTGCTCCTGCGGCAAGAGTTCCGGCAGCACCCGTCATCTGCATACCGGCGACGTCCAGGACGAGCCGGTTTCCGCGCTGCGCCTGTGCGTGAACAGCGCCGGCAGCGACCTCGTCCTCGATCTGTGATCCGTCCATGACCCGTACTTTCCGCAATCGCGTGCTGACCCCGCAGGAACTCGACCGCTTCGGCGAAGAGCTCGACGCGTTGCGCGCGCGCACCGTCGCCCAGATCGGCGGCGTTGACGCCGCCTACATCCGCCGCGTCGTCGCCTCGGTGCGCTACACCGGTTTGTTCGGTCGCTTGTTGTTGTATGTCGGCGCCCTGGGCCTGGCGCTCGGCGGCGCGTTCGTGCCGTGGATGATGGTGCCGGCGTGGATCCTCGGCACCTTGCTGCTGGGCCTGTCTAAGATCCTGGAGAACATGGAAGTCGGCCACAACGTCATGCACGGCCAGTACGACTGGATGCGCGACCCGCACCTGGACGGCAAGACCTACGAGTGGGACATCGTCGCCACCGGCGACAACTGGCGCAGAACCCACAACTACCAGCACCACACCTGGACCAACGTGCGCGGCATGGACGACGACATCGGCTACGGCCTGCTGCGTCTGTTCCCCGAGCAGCGCTGGAGGCCGTTCTATCTCGTCCAGCCGTTCATCGCCGTGGTGTTCGCGCTGCTGTTTGAGTGGGGCGTGGCGATACAGGATCTGCGCCTGGGCCGTTGGCTGACCGGCAAGACCAAGCACAAGGCGATGTGGCGCAAGTTCGTCCCGGTCGGCCGCAAGATCGGCAAGCAGATGCTCAAAGACTACGTGCTGTTTCCGCTGTTGGCCGGCCCGTTCTTCCTGCCGGTGCTGCTCGGCAACGTGGTCGCCAACGTGATGCGCAACCTGTGGACCTATACGGTGATCTTCTGCGGCCACTTCACCCACGATGCCGAAGTGTTTCCGAAGGAATCGGTGCGCAACGAATCGCGCGGACATTGGTATCTGCGCCAGCTGCGCGGTTCCTCGAACCTCAGCGGCGGCAAGTGGATGGACCTGATGACCGGCAACCTCAGCCATCAGATCGAACACCATTTCTATCCCGACATCCCGGCCTGGCGTTATGCCGCGATCGCGGTGGAAGTGCGCGACATCTGCGGCCGTTACGGCCAGCATTACGACACCGGCTCCTTGCCGCGCCAGTTCGGCGAAGTGGTCTGGCGCATCGTGCGTCATGCCTGGCCGAGCCGTCCGCGCGGCCGCCGGCCGCTGGTGCGGGCCGAAGCGCAGGCTTGAGGGCATGGTGCGCCGCTTGATCGCTGTGCTTCGGTTGCGGTAATAGAAACGAAGGCAACAGCAACAGCAAATCCCCCGCGCCCGCTGCGCGGTCGCCGCCCCCTCAACAAAGGGGGCAACGGCATGGGCGCGGTGAGGGGTGCGATGCGCTTACTGCCCGGCCTGGCCACCGCGCCCTTCAACGCCTGCAGTCACCGAGGTCGACTCCCGGCGGCCATGCGACCCATCGAGGTTGATTCCCCTTAGGAAAAGGGGGCGGGAGGGATTTGCTCCGCTCCGAAACAGCGGCACCGACGTTGCCGGCGGCGCCGCCAATCTATCCATCCCCTCAAGCCGCGCGCTTGGACTCGCCCGCCGCTTCCAGGCCGATTTCGCCCTGGAAATCGCCGCTGCTGGTCGCCGGGCGTTGGTCTTCGATGGCATGGGCGAAGATCACCGCGGGGTCGGCTTCGAGCTTGTCGTACAGGCGCTGCAGGTTCGGGTAGTCGCGGCGGTCGACGACCGAGTGGTACTTGGTCCAGCGTGCGATGCCGATGAAATAAGCGTCGGCCAGGGTGCGCTGTTCGCCGAGCAGCCAGGGCTTGTCGCCGAGCATCCGCTCCAGCTCCGCATGCGCGCGTTCGACCTTGGCCCGGCCGTACTCGGTCAGCGCGGCCTTGGTCGTCGGGTCCACTTCGTGTTCGATCACATGCCACAGCGAGCTGAAGGCGTTGAAGAAGGTGGTGTTGAGGAAGGCCAGCATGCGGTTGAGTTCGTCGAACTCGCGGCTGCCCTGTTCGAAGGCGATGCCGCTGGCGGTGGCGCGGGCGCCGATGTGGTTGAGGATCGCCATGCTCTCGACGACAACGTCGCCGTTCGCGGTCATCAGCGACGGCGTCTCGCCGACCGGGTTGATCGCGCGGTAGGCGTCGGTGTGGATCATCTCGGGCATTTCGACGCGCACCAGGCGATAAGGCAGGCCGGACCATTCGAGGGCGACGATCGAACCGAAGGAACAACCGGACGGAACGCCGTAGTAAAGGATCGGGGACATGAGTTTCTCCAGTGAGGGGTGGGCCCGTCTCGCGGGGTGAGCTCACTGTATTACTGTGGACTTTGGGCGTGTAGTCGGCAAAAAATGGACTAAAAGTCTCTGTATGTGTACTTTGCCGGCATGCTCAATCTCAACGATCTGGTCCTGTTCGCCGCCGCGGTCGAGCACGGCGGCTTTGCCGCGGCCTCGCGCCGGCTCGGCGTGCCCAAGTCGACGCTCAGCAAGCGCGTTGCGGCGCTTGAAGAGGAACTGGGCGTACGCCTGATCCATCGCACCTCGCGCAGCTTCACCCTCACCGAAACCGGCCGCGCGTTTCACGAGCATGCGCATGCGGCCTTGATCGAGACCGAAGCGGCGGAAGAGGTCGTGCGCAGCCGCGTCGCCGAGCCCAGCGGCAAGGTGCGCATCACTGCCGGCGTGCCGACCGCGCAGGACTACCTCGCGCCGCATTTGCCCGCGCTCGCGCGCGCCTATCCGCGCCTGCACGTGCAACTCGACGTCACCGACCGTTTCGTCGATCTGGTGCAGGAGGGCTACGACATCGCCGTGCGCAGCCACTTCGCGCCCTTGCCGGACTCGGGCCTGATCCAGCGCCAGGCCCTGGTCGAATCGATCGTGTTGGTCGCGGCGCCGTCGTATCTGGCCGAGCGCGGCCGGCCTGCGACGCCGCAGGAACTGGCCGCACACGATGCGCTGTTGACCGGGCAGTCGTCGGCGACGACGTGGACTTTGTCCGACACCACCGGCGACAGCGTCCAAGTTGCGCCGATCGCGCGCATGACCGCGAACGAGAGCCGTGTGCTGTCGACCGCGGCGGTGGCCGGGCTCGGCATCACCTGTCTGCCGGAGCGGATGTGCCGCGCCGAGCTCGACAGCGGTCGGCTGGTGCGGGTGCTGCCGGAGTGGATCGCAGGGCGCGTCGCCACGACCCTGGTGATGCCGCACCGGCGCGGGCAACTGCCTGGCGTGCGGGCTACGGTCGAATTCCTGATCGATTGCCTGAAGGCCTGAGCCCTCCGGTCATGCCGCGTCAGTCGCGCAGCGCGGCGTCGCTTTCGCTGATCACCAACAGCACCCGGCTGTCGCCATCGAGCGCATGGGTCGCGCGCTGTGCGGGGTCGGCCGAGGCCTGCAGCAAGCCGGCGAGTCCCGCGGCACCGGAGGCGGTGCTGTCCGGGCCGCCGGCCTCGCGCAGGGCGGCGACGGCGCTGCGCAACATCGGCTCGTCGACGCTCATGCCGCGCGCACCGTGACGCAGCAATACCGCCAATGCCGGCGCCGAGGCGAGTCCGCACGACAGCATTTCGGCGGCGGTGTGCAGGTCGCCATCGATAGTCACCGGTGAGCCGGCTTGCAATGCGCGCGTCACGCACGCGGCCGAATCGGGCTCGACGACCACGATGCGGGCCGACGCGCGCAACTGCGAGCGCAGGCCGTCGGCCATTGCCGCGGCCAAGCCGCCGACACCGGCCTGGACGAACGCGTGGCTCGGTGGCCCGCCGGCGTGGTCGGGCCATTGCCCGGCGAGTTCGCGCGTCAGCAAGCCGTAACCGTGCATGACGTCGGCGACGACGGTGTCGTCGGCATCGTCGCTGGTATCGGCGATCAACACGCCCTCGCCACGACCGGCCGCGGCCGCCGCGGCGAGGACGGCATCGTCGTAGCTGCCGTCGACGCGCACGACCTTGCCGCCGAGCGCGTCGATACGCGCGGCGCGGCGTTCGTCCACCGCGATGGGCAGATAGATCGTGGCGCGGGCACCGACGCGTTGCGCGGCCGCGGCGACGGCGAGGCCATGATTGCCGTCGCTGGCGCAGAGCAGCTTCATCGGCGCGGGGCTCTGGCGGCAGTGCCGTTGCAAGGCATCCAGCGATTCGGCGCCGGTGGCGCGGGCGAGCGCACGCAGGCCGGCAGTCATGCCGCCGATCGACTTGAAGTTGCCGAGCGGGCGTTCGTTCTCGGCTTTGGCGAAAACATGGGCGACGCCGCAGCGGCGCGCGAGCGCCGGCAATTCCAGCAAGCGGGTCGGGCGGTAGTCCGGCCACAATTGCGCCGGGTCGATCAGCCAGGGGTCGGTCATGGCGCCAGTGTGGCGGCGGCCGCGCGAGGGTGCGCCGCGAATCGGCGCGATATTTGCGGTTAAACCGCGCATCCGCATCGGTGCGCGGCGAAAACGGGCGCACCGGCGCTCAGCCGGGCCGCGTCTTCATTCCTCGTCGTCGAGCGCGACCGGAATCGTCAGGCCGCGCTTGACCAGGCTCAAGGCGACATTGGTGGTGAAACGCTTGATGTTGGGGTTCTCGCCGACCATGCGGATCATCAGCGCGTCGTAGCTTTCGGTGTCCGGTGCGGTCACCACCAGCACGAAATCGGCCTCGCCGGTGACGTAGAAGACTTGCTGCACCTGTTCCTCGCCGGCCAGCCACCGACGCAGCTGCGCCAATAATTCCGGCCGCTCGCGTTCGACCTGCAGGGCGACGATGAAGAAAGTCGGTTTGCCGACCTGCTTGGGGTCGACCACCGCCGCCTGGCGCACGATCACGCCCTGCTCGCGCATGCGCCGCAGCCGGCGCTGGATCGCCGACGGCGACAGCGCGACCTGCTCGGCGAGCTGGTCGGCGGTCTGGCCGGCGTCTTCCTGGACCAGGTTGAGCAATTGGCGGTCGAAGCGGTCGAGTTTCATGGTCCGGGCATCCTGGTGGGCGAGTCCGCCGAAAAACCGCAAGCGGCAGTGGCCGATCGCGGCGAAAGCGCGCGGCCGCGCCGCTAGCATTTTCGCCTCATCCCGAGGCGACGTCATGGATTTCCCGAAGCTGCAGCAGTTCGTCGATCGTATCTGGCCGGACGAGATCCTGCCGGCCTTGTGCGAGTACATCGCGATTCCCTGCGAGTCGCCGGCATTCGACCCCGACTGGGACGCGAACGGCCATATGCAGCGCGCGGTCGAGCTGATGACGGGCTGGGCGCGCCAGCACCTGCGCGAAGTGGCGGGCGCGAGCGTGGAAGCGCTGTGCCTGCCCGGGCGTACGCCGCTGATCTTCATCGACCTCCCGGCGGTCCGCAGCGCGGGTGCGCCGGTGTTGATCTACGGCCATCTCGACAAACAGCCGCCGATGGCCGGATGGGCGATGGGCCGCAGCGCCTGGGCGCCGAGCCTCGAAGGCGATCGCCTGTATGGCCGCGGCGGCGCCGACGACGGCTATGCGATGTTCGCCGCGATCGCCGCGGTCCTGGGCTTGCGCGAGCAAGGCCTGGCGCATCCGCGCTGCATGATCCTGATCGAAGCCAGCGAGGAATCCAGCAGCATCGATCTGCCGGCCTACATCGAGCATCTGGCGCCGCGCCTGGGCGAACCGGGCCTGATCGTCGCCTTGGATGCAGGCTGCGGCAATTACGAGCAGTTGTGGACGACGACCTCCCTACGCGGCCAGGTCGCCGGGAGTTTGAGCGTGCGCGTGCTCGACGACGGCGTGCATTCCGGCGATGCCTCCGGCATCGTGCCGTCGAGTTTCCGCATTGCGCGGCGTTTGTTGTCGCGACTCGAAGACGCCGACAGCGGCGAGGTCATCGCCGACTTCCAGGCCGAGATTCCGCCGGCGCGGCGCGCCCAGGCCGAGACCGCGGCGGCGGCCTTGGGCGAGGGACTGGTCGAGAGCTTTCCGTTCCACCGCGACACCCGGGCGGTCAGCGAGCTGCCAGCCGAGCTCGCCCTCAACCGCGCCTGGCGCGCGCAACTGGCGATCACCGGTCTCGATGGCCTGCCGGCCGTGGCCCAGGCCGCCGCGGTGATGCAGCCGTTCACCACGCTCAAGCTCAGCCTGCGCCTGCCGCCGACGCTCGATCCGGTAGCGGCGGGGCAGCGTTTGAAGACGTTGCTGGAAGCCGACCCGCCGTATCGCAGCGAGGTCTCGTTCGCGATCGATTTCACCAGCCCGGGCTGGCATGCGCCCGCGGTCTCGCCCTGGCTCGAAGCCAGCCTGGAGCGCGCCTCGCAACGCGCCTTCGGTCGGTCCAGCGCCTTGATCGGCGGGGGCGGCGGCATTCCCTTCCTGGCCATGCTCGGCGAGCGTTTTCCGCAGGTGCAGTTCGTCGTCACCGGCGTGCTCGGGCCGCAGTCCAACGCGCACGGGCCCAACGAGTTCCTGCACCTGCCGACCGCGCACCGCATCACCGCGGTGGTCGCGCAACTGCTGCACGATGCCGGCGAGCCGCGCCAGGCACTCGCTTCCGCAGCGTTTGCAGCGTAACGACACCCAGCCGATCCGCGCACGCTGTCTTTCACTCACCCCGTCATCCCGTAAAGGCCCCGCCATGCAACTGCTTTATCAGACCCACTCGCCGTACGCGCGCAAGGCCCTGGTGTTCGCCCACGAAGCCGGCCTGGCCGGGCGCATCGAGGTCGTGCACCACGAGACCAGCCCGACCCTGCGCAACGAAGCGGTGTATGCGCAGAACCCGCTCGGCAAGGTGCCGGTGCTGATCCGCGCCGGCGAGCCGGCGATCTTCGATTCCGACATCATCTGCGCTTATCTCGACACCTTGCACGACGGCCGCCCGCTGATCCCCGCACAGGGCGAGGCGCGCTGGCATGCGCTGCGCTTGCAGGCGGTCGCCCAGGGCCTGGCCGATGCCGGCATCAAGGTGCGCTGGGAAACCGTGCGCCGCCCGGAAGCTTTTCGCTTCCCGGCGTTGCGCGACGGCTACACCGAGAAACTGATCGAGAGCTACGACTGGCTGGAACAAGAACTGGACACCGATGCGCCGCTGCACGTCGGCCATATCGCCGTCGCCACCGCGCTGAGCTGGCTCGAGTTCCGCGAGTTGCCGGATTTCCGCGAGGGGCGCCCGCGCTTGGTCGCCTGGTTCGACGCGTTCGAGCGACGCGCGTCGATGCGCGCCACGCCCTTGTCCGGCGACACCCACGACTGAGTACCCGCCGCCATCGCGAAGCATGATGGCCTGCGCCGCGTCGCGACCGCGTTCGATGAGGTAGGCGCGGCGGTCGTCGCGCCGGACAGGGGAATGCGGATGCAGGCGGCCGGACAGGTCCGCCGAGACATCGCGCAATGCTGCGCCGGGCGCCCGCCCTGCGCAGGTTCTCTCCTGCCGACCCGGCTGCGTCATCGCGGCGCCCGACCAGGAGTGGAATCGTGAACAAGATCTTCGGCGGCCTGATCTCGGTGATCCTGCTCGGCGTCTATGTCCACCTCATCACGGTCGCGGTGGAGGTGGTGAACTGCGGCGGCGCCGCCAACTGCTCGGTGTTCAACGACGGCATGGCCCAGGCGTTTTCGGTGATCGGCGGCCTGGTGTCGGCGCTGGTCATCGCCGAGCTCGCGATCGCCAAGCCGGGCGAAGCGCCCGGCGCGCGCGTGCTGGACTCCGGCGCTTCGGTCGGCGCGGTGCGCACGGTGACCATCGTCTCGGTGTTGTTCGTGTTGGTATGGATCGGCGCGGGGCTGACCGCCTTCATGGTCGGGCTGTACCACCCCAAGGCGTTGCCGGTGCTGACCACCCACGGCCAAGCCTGGCTCGGCCTGGCGGTGTCGGCCGCCTATGCCTATTTCGGACTCTCGCCCGGCGGTCGTTGACCGCCATCGGAGTGCGACCGCACCGCGTCGTCAGTCGCGCGGTTGCGTATGCGACAGCGCCCGCTCCGGCGGCCCGAACAACTGTCCGACCACACCGCGCAGACCGCGCGCGCGCCAGGCGTCGCCGAACATCGCGATCCATTCGTGGAAGGTCAGCCGGATCGGGTTGTGCCCGCGCACCTGGCCGACGATGCCGTACTCGCAGGGCACGTCCGCGTCTTCCTCGGTATAGGTGCCGAACAGCTTGTCCCAGACGATCAGCACGCCGGCGTAATTCCGGTCGATGTATTGCGGGTTGCGCGCATGGTGGACGCGGTGATGCGAGGGCGTGTTGAAGACCTTCTCGAACCAACCGAGCTTGCCCACCGCCTGGGTGTGGACGAAGAACTGGAAGCCCAGGTTGATCGCGACCACCGCGACGATATGGCGGGGCTCGAAACCGATCCAGGCCAAGGGCAGCCAGAACAGCCACATGCCCGAAATCGGATAGGTCAGGCTTTGCCGGAACGCGGTCGACAGGTTGAGCCGCTCGGAGGAATGGTGGGTGACGTGCGAGGCCCACAGCCAGCGCACCCGGTGGCTGCTGCGGTGGAACCAGTAATAGAAGAAATCCTGGGCCACGAACAACGCCGCGATGGTCCACCACGACGCCGGCGGCAGTTCGAACAGGCGGTGGGCGTAGACGGCGTAGTACAGGCCGATCACCAGCAACCAGGCGATCGCGTCGCTGGCCTGGTGCATCAGCGCCAGCGCCGCGTTCGACAGGGTGTCGCGCAGGCTGTATTGCTCCGGCCGGCGTTTGCGCCAGTACCAGGCCTCGACGCCGATCAGCAGCAGGAAGACCGGCGCCATCGCCAGCAGTATCCACTCCTGCATCAATCGCGCTCCCGTCGCCAGGCGGCTTCCAGGGCCTCGGCCATGCGCTCCAGGCATTGCCGCATCGCCACTTGCATGAAGCCGTGCAGCAAGGGCCAGGCGAACGGCCAGGCCAGGACGTTGGTCAGTTCGAAGTCGTAGCGCCAGAGCACGCGCGTGGAGGTCGGCGTGTTGGCCGAGCGCTCGATCGATTCGGCGGCGAAGGTCCAGTCGGCGTGGCCTTCGCGCGCGAGCCAGGCCAGCGGCCCGCGGAACCCGCTCAAGGTATAGGCGTGGCGGCGCGGCGGATCGAACGCAGTGATGCGCTCCATCAGGCGCGAGCCGTCCTCATTCTCCAGGCTGCGCATGCTGCCGACCGCGGGCGGCGCCAGGGGGGTGATGCGGTGCAGGCCGGGAATCGGGCCGTAGCCTTCGAACAGGGCCGGGAAGCGCTCAGGGTCCAGGGCCAACGCGAACACCGCCTCGGGCGTGGCGGAGATGCTGCGTTCGGCGAGTAGGGAGACGCGCATTCAGCGAGTCTAGAAGGTCGCACGCGGCGAATCCATACGCCGGCGCAGGTTCTGCGTGGACGGTCGCGATTCCCTGCCAGGCGGGGCGGGGATCTGGCTTTGCCGTTTATCGACTCGCGCTCAGCGCAGCCACTCCTCGACCAGTGGCGGCACGACCGCGGTCGCCGTGCCTTGCAGGAAGCGATAGCCGCGCGGCACTTCCTGCGGCTCGGGCGAGACGAAGCAGCGCTCGGCCGAGAACGGGGCATACGCGACCAGGCCGGCAGCCGGGTAGACGCTCAGCGAGGTGCCGATCGCCAACACCTTGGCCGCGGTCGAGAAATGCGCCTCAGCCTCGTCCATGTGACGTACGGCTTCGCCGAACCAGACCACGTCGGGGCGCAGCTGGCTGCCGCGTTCGCACAGGTCGCCGAGTTCGATCAGCGGGCGCTTCAGCGGATAGATTCGTTCCGGGGCGACGGTGTTGCGCGCCTTGAGGATTTCGCCGTGCACGTGGATCACCGTCGACGAACCCGCGCGTTCGTGCAGGTCGTCGATGTTCTGGGTGATCACTACGACCTCGTACTTCTCCTCGAGCCGGGCGATGGCGAGGTGGGCGGCGTTCGGCCGCGCCGCCAGCACGCCCTTGCGGCGCTCGTTGTAGAAGCGCAGCACGGTGGCCGGGTCGCGCTGCCACGCCTGTGGCGAGGCAACGTCTTCGAGGCGGTATTCGTGCCAAAGCCCGCCCATGTCGCGGAAGGTCTTGAGCCCGCTCTCGGCGCTGACGCCAGCGCCGGTGAAGACGACGATCTTGTCTTTCACGACGGTGCCCGCTCGGTCGGCACGATGAATCCGTTGCGATGAACCCGATGAGTGGCGTGTTGCATGGCTCGAACCTGTTGCCGGAGAAAGCGGAGGCGTAGCTCCGGACAGGAGGATATCCGAGACCGCCGCCCGCTGTTTTCGCGGCAGCGGGGGCGAGCGCTTGCCGATACGGCCGAACCGTGGGGCGGCAGGATCGTGGGTGGCGAGCGCTTTCAACCCTGGCGCCGGTCCGTGCATCTGTCGTTGGGCGCGGGCGTGCCGGTCCGCGTGCGACCTGCGGCCGATGCCGCCGGATCGGCCGTCTACTATCGTCGACGGATCATCGGCACGAGAACGAACCAGGAGTCGGGAATGATCGCTTACTTGTTGGCTTTGACCTTGGGAGCCACGAATCCTTCGGGCGCGACCGACACGGCCCCGGCGCAAGCGGCCGGCACCTGGCTGGTGTCCGACGTCACCGTGATCCCGGCCGATACCGACGAGGTGTTGCCGCACCGCAGCGTGCTGATCCGCGACGGCCGCGTCGTGCGCATCCTGGCGCCGGGCGCGAAGGCGGAGGCGAGCGATGCGACGATCATCGACGGACGCGGCAAATACCTGGTGCCCGGGTTCGTCGATGCGCACGTGCACCTCGCCAACGAGGGCGCGATTCGCGACAGCAAGGATCCGGCGATCTCAGGGCTCGACCTCGGGCAGACGCATCGCTACGACCGCCAGGTGATGCTGGGTTTGCTCAAGGCCGGGGTGACCGGCGCGGCCAACCTCGGCGGCGGGCCGCGCAGCGACGAAGACCTGCTGTGGCTGCGCGAGGAAATCGCCGCCGGCCGTATCGCCGGCCCGCAGTTGTATGTCGGCAAGCGCATCAACGGCCCGCGCGCCGCGGTCGCGCTGCAACCGGCCGCAACGGTGCCGGCCTCGAAGCCGGAGGCGCCGACTACCGCCGCCGACGGCGCCGAGGCGGTACGTCTGGCGCGCGAGCGTGGCTACGATTTCATCAAGCCCTACCAGTTCCTCAACCGCGAGACCTATCGCGCGGTCGTCGACGAGGCCGGGCGGCAGGGCATGATCACCAGCGGCCATCTGCCCGAGCTGGGTTGCGCGAGCTGCGCCGACCGCGCCTTCGCCTTCGCCCATCCGATGGACAACATCGCCCACAGCGAAGAGTTGACCCGCTACGCGCGCATCGGCAGCGACCTGTCGCCGCGCGACCTCGATGCGCTGGCCGATAGGGTCGCCGAGCGCAAGATCGCGGTCACGCCGACTCTGGTCACGCTCAAGACCATCGTCGGTATGTACGTGCAGCGCGCGGTGCCGCCGGTGCCGGGCGATTGGGCGGCGCGCGTCGACCCGGTCACCCGCATCGATTGGGCGCCGCCGGCCAACCGCTACCTGAGCCAGGCCTTCCGCGACCAGGACGGCGCCGATACTTTCTCGGCCGGCTACGACTTCGCCCGCGTGTTGACCCGGCAGTTGTGGAAACGCGGTGTGCCGCTCACGGTCGGCACCGATGCCTCTCTGCCGGGCCTGGTCTTCGGCGTGTCGGTGCAACAGGAAATGATCGAATTGCGCGAGATCGGCCTGCGCCCGATCGAGGTGTTGCGCGCGGCCTCGATCAATGCGCATCGCTTGTTCGACCCCAAGGGCGGCAGCGGCGCGGTGCGCGAGGGCGAGCGCGCCAATCTGGTGCTGCTCGACGCCGACCCGCTGGCCGACCTCCACAACGTCGGCAAGATCGCCGGCGTGTTCGCGCAGGGGCGCTGGTTGCCAATGGCCGAGATCGACCGCCGTCTGGACGAGGGGCGGGCCTTCGAGCAGGCATTGACGAGGCAGATCCAGGCGCACAAGGCGCATCCGGCCGAGTGAGCGCAGCGGCTTACGCTGGCCGCCGCGGTCGGGCAAGATCGCGGCATGGTCTGCGAACATCTGCGCCCGCTCGAACACGCCCTGGCCGCGGCCGGCATGGCGGTCGGCTTTCGCGGCCAGGCGTGGTCGGAGCAATGCCGCGAATGGGTGTATTACTCGGTGGTGCTCGATATGAAGTCGATTCGCCCGCATCTGCCGGACTGCGTCGAGCCGCACGAGAACCTGGACCCGCGTTCGGGCCAGGAGCGCGGCTTCTATTGCAGGCAATGCCACGACGGGGTCATGGGCCTGCTCAAGGGCGGGCGCAGGTTCCGCATGCCGCCGCGCAAGACATGATCGCGCGCGGCCGAGTGCCTGCCGCGTCGTATTCATCGCGGCACTGCCCGTGGGCAGTCGCCGCGGACGCGCGGATAATCGCGGCATGAACGGCCACGGTCTCGTTACGGCGCAGGCGCCGCGCTATGCGGCGTTGTTGATCGATTTCGACGGCGTGCTGCGCCGATGGCCGGCCAGCGACGATGCGATCGAAATCGCCCACGGCCTGCCGATCGGCAGTCTGCGGCGTATCGCCTTCGTGCCGGCCTTGCTGGACCAGGCGCTGGCCGGTCGCATCACCGACGAGCAATGGCGCGAGCAAGTGGCCGAGCGCCTGCGTGCGACCTATCCCGGCAGCGAGGCCGAGGCGGCGGTCGGGCAGTGGTCGCAGCCTTGCGGACAGCTCGACACCGAGGTCATGGCCTTGCTCGATGCCTGCCATCCCGATCTGCGCCTGGTCCTGGTCAGTAATGCGACCACGCGGCTGGCGCGCGATCTGCAGACGCTCGGTCTGAGCGAACGCTTCGACGCCGTGGTCAATTCCAGCGAGCTCGGCCTGCTCAAGCCTGAGCCGGAGATCTTCCGCGCCGCGTTCGCGCGCGCCGGGGTCGAGGCGCGACAGGCGTTGTTCGTCGACGACGACCCCGACAACGTCGCCGCCGCAGCGGCGCTGGGCGCGCACGGCCTGCGCTATTGCGATTGCGAGGGACTGCGGGGTTGGCTGGAGGCCGCCGGCGTGTTGCGCGACTAGTTGTGTCGATGCGGGCGAGAGCGGCTCACCGATTCGCAGCCGATGAGGCATCGCGGGCGAAGCGCTCGCGGTAGTCGCGCGGGCTCAGCCCGAGCTTGCGGCGGAAGTGATGGCGCATGGTGATGGCACTGCCGAAGCCGGTGCTGCCGGCGATGCGGTCGATCGCCCAGGCCGTGGTTTCGAGCAGTTCGCGCGCGCGGTCGACGCGCGCCTGGATCAGCCAGTCGGCCGGAGTCATGCCGGTGCTCTGCTTGAAGCGGCGCATGAAGTTACGCTCGCTCATCGCGGCCATGTCGGCGAGCGCCGCCACCGGCAGCGGCTCGGCGAGCCGTTTGCGCATGCGTTCGAGTAAGGGCGAGAGCGCGTTGCCGGCCTCGCGTTCGATCGGGCGGTCGATGTACTGGGCCTGGCCGCCTTCGCGGTGCGGCGGGATCACCAGGCGGCGGGCGACGTGGTTGGCGACCTTCGGCCCCCAGTCGCGACGTACCAGATGCAGGCACAAGTCCAGGCCGGCGGCGCTGCCGGCCGAGGTCAGCAGGCTGCCTTCGTCGATGTACAAGGCATTCGGATCGACACGGATGCGCGGATGGCGTTCGCGCAGGGCGTCGACGTAGCGCCAGTGCGTGGTCGCGCGGCGTTCGTCGAGCAGCCCGGTCGCGGCGAGCGCGAACGCGCCCGAGCAGATCGACAGCAGACGCGCGCCGCGCGCATGGGCTTCGCGCAACGCTTCGACGATGCGCGTCGGCACCGGCGCATCGATCGAACTCCAACCGGGAATGACCACCGTGCCGGCGCGGACCAGGCGATCGAGTCCGCCATCGGCGGAGATCTTCAGCCCGTATTGGCCGCGCAAAGGGCGGCGTTGCGCGGCGCAGGTCTCGAAGCGGTACCAGTCGGCGCCGAACTCGGGCCGCGCCAAGCCGAACACCTCGGCGGCGCAGGAGAACTCGAACGCGCACAGGCCGTCGTAGGCGAGCACGGCGACACGCGGGTTGGTGGGACCGGGGCGGGGTGTCGACTTCGGCATGATCTGATCGATGCTTGGCATTTCTGCCAATAGTGGCTGGCGCCGGCCGAGCCGACAATGGCTGCACCTCCTCCCATCGTTTCCTGGAAGCCGCCATGCGCAACGCCGTCACCGAGATCCCCGCCGCCGCGTCCGAGCTGGCCTTGCAGCACTTCCAATCGCAGTTCGCCTTCGAGACCGATTGCTGGGACACCCATGAAGCTTTGCAATCGGGCGCGCCCGGTTTCGTCCTGATCGACGCGCGCAGCCCCGCGCTGTACGCGAAAGGCCATCTGCCGGGCGCGATCAGCCTGCCACACCGCAAAATCATCGCCTCGAAGATGGGCGCGTACCCGCCTTCGACTCTGTTCGTGGTCTATTGCGCCGGGCCGCATTGCAACGGTGCGGCGCGCGCGGCGGTCCGCCTCGCCCAGTTGGGCCTGGCGGTCAAGCTGATGGCCGGCGGCATCACCGGCTGGCTCGACGAAGGTTTTGCGCTGAGCGTCGGCGACAGGCCCTGAAGACAGCCGTCGCGATGCAGCGTCGCGCGGGCCGCCACGGTGACTGAAGCAGTCCGCACTGCCTGCGTCCAGTTGCCGATGACTGCGCTGCCGAGACCCGCCGAGACTCGCCGAGCTGGCGATGTCACAGACCGATGCGGTGAATCGTCGTGAGCCAGAGAGCGAGTCGGAACGCCGCATCGATCGTCGCATTGAATATCGCGGCGGCCGACCGCAGCTCGATAACCCCACATCGAAGGAATCGCAATGAACGCTGCAAACCCGAAGCCGGCTCTGATCCTCAGCAACCCGGCCGGTCTCTACGATCCCGCTCCCAACGGCTATTCGCACGTGGCCGAAGTCGCCGGCGCGGTGCGCTGGGTGTTCGTCGCGGGGCAGGGCGGCGAAACCGCCGACGGCGCGCTCGCCGACGATTTCCAGGCGCAGGTGCGCCAGGCCATGCACAACCTCGTCACCGCCCTGGGTTCGGCCGGCGCATCGCCGTCGGACGTGGTCAAACTGACCGTGTTGATCGTCGATCACAGCGAGGCGCGCCTGCACGTATTCGGCGCCGAACTGGCCGCGGCCTTCGGCAGCGAACACCGCCCGACCTGCACCCTGATTCCGGTGCCGAGGCTGGCGCTGGACGGCATGCTGTTCGAGATCGAGGCGCTCGCCGCCGTCGCGGCGGCGTAAGCGCAGCGAGGCCAGCAGGCGCTTCTCCGCGGACAGATAGCGCCCCGGGACCGGCGCGGCCGCGGCGGTCTATAATGGCCGTAGCAGCCGTGCCGTTCGCAGCCCGCGAACGACCCGCCGCCATCCCCTCTCCGATTCCCGCCGCGCAGCCGATGCTGCGTGGCGCGAACCGCTGGGCGGAGACCTGCAAGGAGCAGCTCATGAATACGACCCATGGATTGTTGATCCGCGCCGCCGCCTTCGCGGCCGAGCGCCACCGCCATCAGCGCCGCCGCGATGCCGAGGCCTCGCCCTACATCAATCACCCCATCGCCCTGGCCGACGTGCTGGTCAACGAGGGCGGCGTCGACGACACGACGGTGCTATGCGCGGCCTTGCTGCACGACACCATCGAGGATACCCAGACCAGCGCGGCCGAGATCGAAGCGGCGTTCGGCGCGCGCATCGCCGCGATCGTGCTGGAAGTCAGCGACGACAAATCCCTGCCCAAGGCCGAGCGCAAGCGTCTGCAGATCGAGCACGCGCCGCAGCTGTCGCGCGAGGCCAAGTTGATCAAGCTGGCCGACAAGATCTGCAACCTGCGCGATCTGCTCGCGCAACCGCCGGCGGATTGGCCGGCGCAGCGCAAGCAGGATTATTTCGATTGGTCGGCGCAGGTCGTCGCCGGCGTGCGCGGCGTCCACCCGGGCCTGGAGGCGGTGTTCGATGAGGTCCATGCGCGA
Organism: Lysobacter antibioticus; assembly: GCF_001442535.1. Classification (NCBI taxonomy): domain Bacteria; kingdom Pseudomonadati; phylum Pseudomonadota; class Gammaproteobacteria; order Lysobacterales; family Lysobacteraceae; genus Lysobacter; species Lysobacter antibioticus. The sequence continues at coordinate 3,415,109 of NZ_CP013141.1, forward strand.
GCGGACGAACTGGTCGAGCGCCAGCCGGCCTGATCGCCGCCGCGGCGCGGACTTCTGCCGCCGCGGGCGAGCCCCTAGACTGGGATCTTTCGACTTCGGCCCCGCCCATGACCCATCCGGATCCGTTCCTGTCTCCGATCGTCGCCGGCGCCTGGCGCATGGCCGAGTGGAATTTCGACGTCCAGCAACGCCTGCACTGGATAGGCGCGGCCCTGGATCTCGGCATCACCAGCTTCGACCACGCCGACATCTACGGCGACTACGGCGTCGAGGCCTTGTTCGGCGAAGCACTGGCGGCGAGTCCCGGATTGCGCGACCGCATCCAGATCGTCAGCAAGTGCGGGATCAAGCTGACTTCGGCGCAGCGCCCGTCGCACCGGGTCAAGTCCTACGACACCTCGCCCGCGCACGTGATCGCTTCGGTCGAGAATTCATTGCGCGCGCTGCGTACCGATCGCCTCGACCTGTTGTTGATCCACCGGCCCGATTTGTTGATGGACGCCGATGCGCTCGGCCGCTGTTTCGACGAGCTCAAGGCGGCCGGTAAGGTCTTGCAGGTCGGCGTGTCCAATCATTCGCCGTCGCAACTGGCGCTGCTGCATTCGCGGCATTCGCTGGCGACGCACCAGGTCGAACTCTCGCCGCTGCATCTGGCGGCGCTGGACGACGGCACGCTCGACCAATGCCAGACCCTGGGCATGCGGCCGATGATCTGGTCGCCGCTCGGCGGCGGGCGCTTGTTCGGCCAGGGCGACGCCCAGGCGCTGCGCGTGCACGAGGTATTGGCCGCGCTCGGCGAACGCTACGACGCCTCGGTGGCGACGATGGCCTATGCCTGGTTGCTGCGGCATCCGTCGCGGCCGTGGCCGATCACTGGCAGCGGCCGCGTGCAGGGCCTGCGCGATGCGGTCGCGGCGCTGTCGATCGAACTCGATGCCGAAGACTGGTATCTGATCTGGCAAGCCGGCGCGGGGCGCGACGTCGCCTGATTCTGACTCGATATCCGGGCTCGATCCGATCCGCTCGCAGAACGAACGAAGGCCGCATCGCCGCGGCTTTCGTCGAAGTTGCCGGCTGGCCAGCCCGGTTGTTGCGGTTCAGCCGCGCGGCTGGCTTTCGGCGATGCTCTTGAGCTGCCTGAGGCCGTCCTCGAACTGAGCGCCGAGCATCTTGTCCATGCTCATGAACAAGCCGAACGCCTTGAACAGGAAATTGCGCTCGCCGCTCATCGACCAGGTGACCTCGGTCTTGTCGCCGACCGGCTTGAAGACGAACTCGGCGAAGTTGGTGGCCTGGAACGGCTTGCGGAAGGCGAGCTCGATCCGCACGCGTTCGCCGGGCCGGCTTTCCAGGATCGTCGCCCGGCCTTCACCGGCGTTCTTGTCGCCGACCCAATCGTAGATCGCACCTTCGCCTACTGCCGGGCCTTGGTAACTACGCTGCAGGTTGGGGTCGAGCTTCTCGAACGGCGACCATGCCGTCCAACGGCGGAAGTCTTCGACCTGGGCGAACGCCGCCGCCGGCGGCGCATCGATCACGATGCTGCGGGCGATGCGGAAGTGCGACGGCTGCAGGGCGACCACGATTGCGAACACGACGAGGACGGCGACGATGACGAGCAAGATGATCTTGAACATGCGGGTGTCTGCTTGAGTTTAGAGGGAAGGGATGGGGCTCAGGATGCCGCGGTTCTGCAATTGCTCGAAGCCTGTGGCGGCCTGCTGCACGTCTTCGGGAAAGTCTTCCATTTCCTGGACCTGGCGGACTTCGATGGTTTCGTTGTCCGAGCCGGGGCAGCGCTTGGCCCAGGCGATCGCCGCTTCGCGCGAGGCGACATCGATCATCCAATAGCCGCCAAGCACTTCCTTGGCTTCCGAGAACGGGCCGTCGGTGACCTTGGGCTTGCCGCCGGCGAAGCTGATCCGCGCGCCCATCGACGGCGGGTGCAGGCCATCCAGCGCGATCAGCACGCCCGCCTCCTGCAGTTCGCGGTTGTAGGCCATCATCGCCTCGACCGCTTCGGCGCTCGGCAAGGTGCCGGCTGCGGCGGATTCGTAACCTTTGGGAATCATCAGCATCATGAAGCGCATGGGGGTATCTCCTGGGGATGTCGTTGTGGGAAGCGGCGGCGTCCGGTGTCGTAGCGTGTTCCGACGCCGCGCTCTTGCAATGACGACGAACCGGCGCCGGCCGGATCGACACGTCCGCGAAAATATTTTCTGCGGCTGCCGTCGGCGGGTCCGGGAGAGGCCGCGGAACTGAATCGCGTCTGTCTCGGCGGCATCGGGCCCCGTCTCGCTGCAGCGCACTCCTGCTTACCATCGCCGCTTCATTGACCGAAGGCGAGGGCGGTAATGAGCAGTCCGAACAAGACTTGCGGCAGGGTGGCGGCGACGCTGCTGATGACATTGGCCTGGAACGCAGGCGCAGCCGATGCACCCGCGCCCGCCGCGACATCGACAGCTGTTCCCGATCCAGCCCTCGATGCCTATGCCGAGCCCGCGCAGCGGGTCGATATCGGCAAGGGACGCCATCTGAATCTGCGTTGCAGCGGCCAGGGCCAGCCGACGGTCCTACTGGAAGCCGGCTTCGCCGCCGACTCGATGGCCTGGGCGAAGTCGCAGCCGTTGATCGCCGAGCGCAACCGCGTCTGCGCCTACGACCGCGCCGGCGTCGGCTACAGCGATCCCGGCCCGCTGCCGCGCGATCTCGATGCCGACGTCGCCGACCTGCACGCCTTGATCGAGGCCGCCGACCTCGACACGCCGCTGATCCTGATCGGCCATTCCTACGGCAGCCTGGTCGTGCGCCGCTTCGACGAGCGCTATCCCAAGCTGGTGGAGGCGTTGGTGCTGGTCGACCCGCCGGTGCAGAACGTCGGCGCGTTCTCCGCGAGCTATGCCGAGCGCGAGGCCGAAGTGGCGCCGAAGATGTTGGCGATGTACCGGGTCTGCGAACAGGGCGCCAAGGACGGCCGGCTCAGCGCCACGCCGCCGGCCGAACTCAAGTCCTGCCTGCGCGGGCCGAACCCGAACTACAGCGAACGCTTGAACGCGGCGATCCTCGGCTGGCGTTCCAAGCCGGCGTTCTGGACCGGGATGATCTCGGCTTCGGAGCGGCGCGCGCCGCTGTATTCCGGGCCGGTGCCGAAAAGCGAACGCCACGACGGCAAGCCGGTGATCGTGTTGAGCGCGGACCGGCCCTATTCCGGCGCGCCGCCGAAGGATATGGAGGCCTTGCTCGCGGCGCGCGAGCAGACCCACACCGCGTTGATGGCCACCTCGCGCCTGGCCAAGCGGGTCACCATCGAGAACAGCACCCACGATATTCCCGGCGGCCAGCCGACGGCACCGGCGATCGCGGTGTTCGAGGCGATGCAGATGCGCCAGCGGGCGAAGAGCGGCAAGGACTAGATCGCCGCATCGGCGGCGCGAAGGCCCGATGCGTTCGCTGCGATCAGTGCGATGCCGAAGACCGTATCGGCGCCGGATCCTGTCGAGGCTGGATCGTGTCGATGCTGGATCGATCCGTTGCGCACGATGCGATTGCGGCGTTTCGCTATGCGACCATCTTCCTGACGATCACACCCGATTTCCATCGAAGACGGGACAATCGCCTCGACCCGGCCGCCAATGCGAACCGGACCCGATGGATCGCGGCATCCGCCGTCCGAATAAAACAAAGGAGACATCATGGATCTGGGCATGGTCGGTCTGGGGCGCATGGGCGCCAACATGGCCGAACGACTGGTACGCGGCGGACATCGCGTGGTCGGTTTCGACCCTGGTCCGGCGGCGCGCGAGCAGGCCGTGGCGCGCGGCATCGAAGCGGCCGCATCCTTGCGCGAGTTGGTTGCGGCCTTGCCGGCGCCGCGCACGGTCTGGCTGATGGTGCCGGCCGGCGCAGTGGTCGACTCGACTCTGGCCGAGCTGCTGCCGCTGCTCGCCCCCGGCGACAGCGTCGTCGACGGCGGCAATTCCAACTACAAGGACACCCAGCGGCGCGCCGTCCAGCTCGCCGGACACGGCCTGCACTATGTCGATTCCGGCACCAGCGGCGGCGTCTGGGGCCTCAAGGAAGGCTATAGCCTGATGATCGGCGGCGACGAAACCGCGGTCGAACGCCTGCGTCCGATCTTCGAGACCTTGGCGCCGGCCGCGGATCGCGGCTGGGGCCGGGTCGGGCCGAGCGGCGCCGGCCACTTCACCAAGATGGTCCACAACGGCATCGAGTACGGCCTGATGCAGGCCTATGCCGAGGGCTTCGCGATCATGGGGCACAAGGCCGACTTCGGCCTGGATCTGCACCAGATCGCCGAGATCTGGCGGCACGGCAGCGTGGTGCGCTCGTGGTTGCTCGACCTGAGTTCGGACGCGCTGGCCAAGAACCCCTCGCTCGACGGCATCGCGCCCTATGTCGAGGACTCCGGCGAAGGCCGCTGGACCGTCGCCGAAGCGATCGACCTCAACGTCTCGGCGCCGGTGATCACCGCTTCGCTGCTCGAACGCTTGCGCTCGCGCGACAAGGATTCCTTCGCCGACAAACTGCTGGCGGCGATGCGCAACGAATTCGGCGGCCACGCCATCCGCAAGGAGTAAAGCGGCCCGGCCGGCGCCGCGATGGCGCCGGCCAGGGCCGCGGTAACGGTGCGGCCGGTGCCGGTTGCCGGCCCGCGCAGGCGCTATGCTCGCGACCGGGCCATCGGAAGCCGCCGCCATGCCGAGCACGCCGTCTGCCGTCGCCGCACCGGATCGGCCCGATGCCGATCCGCCCTCGTCCGCTCTCGGCCCGCCCCAGCTCGTCCCGCCCCGCCTCGGCGCAGCGCGCCTGGACATGGTCGATGCCCTGCGCGGTCTGGTGATCGCGCTGATGGTGCTCGACCACGTGCGCGACTACTTCCACTGGCAGGCGTTCGTGTTCAGCCCGACCGACCTGGCCAGAACCACGCCGTTGTTGTTCGCGACGCGCTGGGTCACCCACCTGTGTGCGCCGAGTTTCGTCCTGCTCGCCGGCGTGTCGATCTTCCTGCAACGCGCCGGCGGCGCTTATCCGCGTTCGGCGCAGTCGCGGTTCCTGCTCAGTCGCGGCCTGTGGCTGATCGTGCTGGAACTGACCGTGATCGTGTTCGGCTTCAACTTCGTCTGGCCGTTCCTGTTCCTGCAGGTGATCTGGGCGATCGGCATCGGCATGGTCGCGATGGCGGCCTTGATCTGGCTGCCGCGCCAGGCGGTGCTCGCGCTCGGCATCGTCATCATCGCCGGGCACGGCTTGCTGGCGGGATTCGACTCGAGCCGATGGGGTGCGCTGGCGCCGCTGTGGACTTTGGCGATGCGGCCCGGCGCGGTGCCCGGCATCGAAGGCTTCGTCGCCTATCCGGCACTGCCCTGGGTCGGCATCCTCTGCCTCGGCTATGGCCTCGGCCCGCTGTTCCTGTTCGATGCGCAGCGGCGATGGCGCGTCGTCGCGACGCTCGCGCTGGCGATGCTGGCGGCGTTCGTTATCTTGCGTGCCAGCACGGGCTTCGGCGACCCCTCGGCGTGGCAGCGGCATGCCGAGCCGCTTTTCGATGCGATGGCCTTCGTCAACGTCTCCAAGTACCCGCCTTCGCTGTTGTATGCCTTGGTCACGCTCGGTGTGTCGCTGTTGCTGATGTTGGCGCTGGAGCATTGCCCGGGTTGGTTGCGGCGCGTGCTGCTCGCATTCGGCCGCACGCCCTTGTTCACCTACCTGCTGCATATCTATCTCGTGCACGGCCTGGCCTTGTTGGTCGGCGTCGCCAGCGGCATTCCGGCGACGGTGTTCGTCGGCATCCTCGGCAACGCCGGGCGCATCGCCGAATCGGGTTGGGGCGTGAGCCTGCCAGCGGTATACGGACTGTGGCTGGGCGTGCTGGCGGCGCTGTATCCGCTCTCGCGTTGGTTCGCCGGGGTCAAGGCCAGGCGCCGCGATCGCTGGCTGAGTTATCTCTAGGCCTACGACCATTGTCGATCTGCGAAGCCGGCCCGCCGGGTTCAGGTGGGCGGTCACGTCTGAACGAATGCTGCGCCGCACCGCGCGCTAGCCTCGGTCTGCGTCCGGCGCGGTGCATCGCGCGTTGCCGGACGCATAACGCCGCCGCGCCCGCAATCGATCCGCTCATCGAACACCAGCCACGCCGCGCCGGCGCATCGGAGCGGCGAATGGCGAAGTGCGCGCGCGGTTCCCGCCAGGCCTTCGTTCCCCACCTTCGGAGACACCCCATGTCAGTGCACACGAAGACGACGCGCCGCCCCCCGCTGCGACGCTGTCTGCAATCGCTCGCTCTCGCCGTCGCCACCACCGCCGCGTTCTCGGCCGCGGCTGCACCCAACTTCCCGTTCGGCAGTCATCGCCAGGCTTATGTCAGCGGCACCTTGAGCCCGAGCGTCGGCCGCGCCGCGGCCGACCAGTCCACGGCTTCGTTCTATCGCACCTGGAAGCAGCGCTACCTCATCCCGGCCTGCAAGGCCGGAGAGTACCGGGTCAAGGCCGATACCGACGACGCCTACGTGGTCTCGGAGGGGCAGGGCTACGGCATGCTGATCACGGTGATGATGGCCGGTGAAGACCCGCAAGCGCAGACCTTGTTCGACGGCCTGCATCGCTACAACCGCGGCCATCGCAGTGCCAACGACAGCGACCTGCTGGCCTGGGCGCAGAATGCCAGCTGCAACAACATCCTCGACCCGGACTCGGCCACCGACGGCGATCTCGACATCGCCTACGCCTTGCTGCTGGCCGATCTGCAATGGGGGTCGAGCGGTGCGATCAATTACGCCGCAGAAGCGCGCCGGGTGATCGCCGCGATCCGCCGCAGCAACGTCAATCCCACCACCAAGCTGGTCAACCTCGGCGACTGGGTCAGCACCGACACGCCGAAGCATTACTACGCCACCCGCAGTTCCGATTGGATGCTCGGCCACTTCCGCTCCTTCGCCAGCAAGCTCGGCGACAGTTACTGGACCGGCGTGCTCGGCGCACACCAGAACCTGTTGTCGACGATGCAAGGCAGCTACGCGCCGAACACCGGCCTGGTGCCGGATTTCATCGTCAACACCAACACGACCGCCAAGCCGGCGCCGGCGAATTTCCTCGAAGCCGACACCGACGGCTATTACTCCTGGAACGCCGGGCGGGTGCCGTGGCGGATCGGCATCGACGCCGCGGTCAGCGGCGACAGCCGCTCGCGCACCGCCGCGCGCAAGCTGAGCCAGTGGATCCGGGCCAAGGCCGGCAACGATCCCAACCGCGTGCGCAGCGGCTATCGCCTCGATGGCCAGGTGGTCGAGAACTACAACAGCATGTTCTTCACCGCGCCGTTCGCGGTCGCCGCGACCGTCGACCCGGATGCCCAGGCCTGGCTCGACAAGCTGTGGAGCTATACCGTCGCCAGCGGCCCGAGCGACTACTACGGCGACAGCGTCAAGCTGCTGTCGATGCTGGCGGTGTCGAACAACTGGCTGAAGCCCTGAGCCGGCGACTGAATCGCCCGATTAGGACAACCGCCTAGGTCGAAAGTCTATGGAGTGTGCCCGGCGTCCCGATTAGGATCGGGACGCCGGTCGTCGGAACTACGACGGCGCCGGCATCTACCATCCATGACAGGGAAGGCGAACCGGACGGTTCGCCGCCCCGCGGCGTCCGCGCCGCTATCGACGAGGCATAAGGGACCATGCGAAAGATTCTATCGACCTTGATTCTGGCCGCGGCTTGCGCGACGGCCACCGCGTCGCCCGACCGGGCACCGTTCGAAGTGCAGGGCGTGCTGGAGCAGCAAAAGCAGATTCGCGCCGAAGTCGAGGCCGGCAAGGGCGCCTATGGCGGCCTCGATGCGAATGCCCGTCGGGAACTGACGACGCGCCAGGAGCGCTTGGTCAAGCTGCTGGAAGGCCGTCGTTACGAGGACCTCAGCGAGAGCGAACGCGAGAGTGCGCACGGCGACCTGGCCTGGATCGCGCAGGCCGCGCGCAGCGACGAGGAGAAGTTGATTTGCGAGCGCGTGCGGCCGATCGGCAGCAACCGGGTCGAGCGCGTGTGCAAGACCGCATCGCAGCGTCGCAAGGAGCAAGAGGCCCGCGGCCAGGATCCGGAGTTGCTGCGCCAGCAGGGCCGGCCGACGATGTAGTCGGCCGCTTGCCGCGCGGATCGACCCGCGCGGCAAGCGCCTGCGTCAATCGCCTGCTTTAGTCGCCATCGCGGGTCAATCGCAGCAGCGGCAAGGCTGGCCGTTGCCCGGGTACCACCCCGGCATGCCGCCGCAGCGGTCCTGACAAATCTTGTAGCTGCACAGTGCCTGGTCGGCCGGCGCCGACGAGGCCGCCTGGGCGATGCCGAAACCGAAGCCGAACGCGGCCAAGGCGAATGCGGCGACGAGCCCGAAACCTTTGCGCTTCATGCGTGATCCTCCTGTCGTGGCGAACTGTCGTGGCGAATGGTCCGGCGCCGCGCGATACGCTGGGCCGGCGGCGCCGAGGTGCGGGCGAGTGCCCGTGCCGGCGGCCACTGTAGGCGCCCGTGCGCCGGCATTTTGGCGAGCGCGTCACCAAAGCGCGGGCGGCAGCGGATGAACAGGCGATCGCGTCGGCCTGAGTCGCGACCATGCCGTACTCGCGTGCATTTGCCCGCGATCGCCGGCTCGCGCGATCATCGCCGTAACGATCGCCTTACGAGCGCTACCGCGTGCCCTTGCCCTATCGCCGTCCGCTGCATTCCTGCGCCGTCGCGCTGATCCTCGCCTTGAGCGCCTGCGCCACCGCGCCGCCGCACAATCCGCTGGCGCAATGGCACGGCTCGCCGAACTACAACGAGCGCGGCGCGCAGCTGATCGTGCTGCACCACACTCAGATGGAAAGCGCCGAGCGCGCCTTGCTGACCCTGCAGACGCGCAACTCGCAGGGGCGGGTCAGCGCCCATTACCTGATCGGCGCCGACGGACGTATCTATCAGTTGGTCGCGGACACGATGCGCGCCTGGCATGCCGGCGCCGGCAGTTGGGGGGAAATCAGCGATCTCAATTCGGCCTCGATCGGCATCGAACTCGACAACGACGGCAGCGAGCCTTTCGAGCAGGCCCAGATCGACAGCCTGCTGCGCCTGCTCGAGGATCTGACCCGGCGCCTGGGTATTCCACGCCATGCCATCGTCGCTCACGGCGACCTCGCGCCGACGCGCAAGACCGACCCGAGCGTGCTGTTTCCGTGGCAACGCCTGGCCGAGGCCGGTTTCGGCCTGTGGCCGCGCGCCACGCGCACAGAACCGCCGGCGGGTTTCGATGCCTGGGCGGCGTTGCGCCTGGTCGGCTACGACCTGCGCGACCCGGGCGCGGCGCTGGCGGCGTTCCATCGCCGCTTCCGCGGTAACGAAGCGCGCGAATGGCAGCCGGGCGATGCCGCGATCCTGTTCGATCTGCAACGCCAACTCATGCAGTTGCCGGACGGTGCGCCGGTGCCGCCCGCAGCGCCACCGCTGCGATGAGAGCGTCCACGCCCGCCGTTGCAATGAGCGGGCTCAGGCCGCGGCCTCGTACGGCGCGGCCGAACGCGCATCGCGCAGCGCCTGCGACCACCAGCTCAGCCGCGACAGCATGGTCGTCATGGCCTTGCCCGCGGCGTGCGGTTCGTGCAGTTCGCCGTCGGGTCCGAACTGTCGCCAGGCGCTGACCAGGTTGACGCTGTCGCGCAAGGTCACCGCGTGCAGTTCGGCGAAGACTTGGCGCAGTTGCTCGATCGCGCGCAGGCCGCCGGAACTGGCGCCGTAGCTGACGAAGGCGACGGGCTTGGCCTGCCAGGGTTCGTAGCAGGCGTCGATGAGCGCCTTCAGCGGCGCCGGATAGCCGTGGTTGTATTCGGGGGTGACGATGACGAAAGCATCGGCGGCGTGCAGACGCTGGCGCAGCTGTTGCAGTTGCGCTTCGTCCTGGCGCAGGACGCGACCCGACAAGGGCCAGTCGGCGGGATCGATGCGCACGGTTTCGAAACCTCCGTGGCGGTCGATATGGCGTTGGGTCCATTCGGCGACGACGTCGCAGAAGCGGCCCTCGCGCGCGCTGCCGTAGATCAGCGCGAGTTTGATGTTGGGGTGCATGCAGGTCGGTGATTGGGGAACATGCCGGGCAGCTTAAAACCTCAAGTAATGTCGAGGTCAAGCGGTGCTTCTCAGGCCCCATCCCGATGCCGTGGCGCGGTTCTTGCTGGGCGCCGAGGCTGTTGCGCTGCGCTGCGCTGCGCTGCGCCGTGCCGGCGGCGAACCGCCGGCGTGCCTGTGCCTGCGGCTCAGGCCTCCGGCTTGCGCCGGAACTTGTAGATCACCGCGCCGACCGCGAGCGCGATCGCCGCGGCGATCAGGTTGGCGGTGCTGGCGCTGGCGAGCAGGCCGAGCGACAGCACGATCGCCGCGATCGGGATGATCGGCCCGCCCGGCAGTTGCAAGGCGCCTTCGCTCTTGCCATGACGCTTCTGCAGTACCAGCACCGACACCGCGGTGCCGATATAGGTGCACAGGCGCGCCACCACCGAGAGCAGGGCGAGTTGCTGGAACGAACCGGTCAGCGCCAGCGCCAGCGCGACCACGCCGAGCAGCACCACCGCACGCGCCGGCGTGTGAAAGCGCGGATGGATCGCCGACAGGGCGCGCGGCCCGTAGCCGTCCTTCGACAAAGCCAGCAGATAGCGCGGGCCCATCATCACCGTATTGCTGTTGGTGCCGAGGATCGAGATCGCCGCGCCGACCGTCAGCACCAGGGCCAGGCCGGTGCCGCTGAAATGCGCGGCGGCTTCGGCGAGCGGGCTCGACGACTGGGCGATGCCCGGCAAGGTGCCCAGGGCGACCAACTGCACGGTGAAATAAATGATGGTGACCAGGACGATCATGGTCAGCAGCGCAAACGGTACGTCGCGGCGCGGATTGCGGTATTCGCCGGCGGCCGCCGGCAGGTTCTCGAAGCCGGCATAGGCGAACAGCAGCAACAGCGCCGCCTCGCCGAGGTGGTCCATCGGCATCGGCGTGTCCGACGACAACAGCGAGGCATCGAAATAAAACGCGCCGATGGCGACGAACAACAGCAGCGGCAGCAGCTTGCCGATCGCCAGGGCCACGCCGGCCCGCGCTGCGGTGCGCACGCCGATGACGTTGATCAGCACCAGCAGGGCGAGCGACCCGGCGACCACCGCCACGCGTGCCACGCCGCCCTTGGCGGCCGGCCAGAACAGCCCGACCGCTTCGGCCAGGCCATTGCTCAACGAGGCCGCGGTAGAGATGCGCGTCACCAGCAGCATCCAGCCGACCTCGAAACCGGCGAAGGGGCCGAAGGCCTCGCGGGCGTAGAGATAGCCACCGCCGGGTTGGTCGAAATAGCTCGCCGCCTGGGCGTAGCACAGCACCAGCAGGGCCACCGCGAATCCGGCCAGCAACACCGCCCACAGACTGGCCGGGCCGAGCAGGGCGGCGGCGGTGGCCGGCAACAGATAGATGCCGCTGCCGATCACGTCGTTGATGGACAGGCCGACGATCTGCCAACGGCTGACGGCGCGGACGGTGCCGGGGCGTCCGTCGTCCGGAGCAGGGGCCGCAGCGGCGGCGGGCGAGGACGAAACGGGCGCGTGCGGCGTCGGCTGGCTCAAACGGTGGTTCCCCTCGCTCGGTGGCGGTGCGGCGGACCGCATGCGGCGCCGATCTCGTCGCACCTTAGTGCCTGCGGCCTGCCGCTTTCAATCCGCACTGCGGCATGTCGGCCGGAGCCAAGCGCATAAGCAGGCGGGGCCGGGTCGCAACCGCGGCCGGCCGATGCGCGCAAGCGTCGCCCTGCGATCGAGGAGCGTCGAGCTGCGCCGAATGCGCGCGCGGTTCGTAAACGTTTTGTTGCGTTCAGTCGTCGTCGCGCCGTGGCCGAAGGCGCGAATGAGGTATGACGCACGTTTTCGCCGGTTCATCGGGCCGCGCCTAACCCGTATCGCCGGCGGGCTGGTTAAAGAAACGTAGCCGCGGGACTTCGCGGCGCGTTTTCGTTCATGGCGATGACGGCAGTGTGCAATCCGTGCCTACGAACCACGGCACGCGTTGCAGCAACGACGATTCAACCGATCCGATCGATTCGATTCACACGACACCGGAGGTAACCGCATCCATGAAGACCACCATTCGCACCGCACTGTACGGCCTGGCCGCCATCAGCGTGCTCGGCCTGGCCGCTTGCGCCAGCAAGGGCGAGACCACCGACGCGCCGGCGGCATCGAGCGCGCCGGCGGCCGAAGCCGCCCCGGCCGACGCGGCCGCTCCGCCGGCGAGCGGAGACGGTTCGGGCACCTGATTCCAGGACGACGGCCATCGCCAGCGATGGCCGTCTCAGCCAACCCAGAAGGGCGGCCGCGAGGCCGCCCTTTCTGTTGCGCCGGCCTGGGTCGCCAGGGGTGGATTGAGGGGCGAGCGGCCTTGGTGGCTGAACGCGATCTTGGCAATCGTGAACCCAGCGCCGCCGCCCTGACCTTCGGCGCTGGCGCGGACCCCCGGCGGGCCTAGAATCGCGGCGAATGAACACCCGTCCGTCCGCCGCCCCGCGTGTCGTCGCTGCCGTCGTCCTGTTGGCGCTGGCCGCGGGCGCGCAGGCGCGCACCGTGTATCGCTGCGTGCGCGACGGCACCGTCAGCCTCGCCACCGCGCCCGAACCCGGCTCGCGCTGCGTCGCCAAGGAATTCGACGACAACGTCGCGAAGCTGCCCAATCTGTGGGGCGAGATGGGCGTGATCAACGGCAACCTCTACGAGCGCCAGCAGGACGGCAAGACCGTCTACAGCACGCGCAAGCTGCCCGGTTCGGTGCGGGTGATGGGTTTCACCGTGGAAACGCCGCCCGGCGAGCCTGCGCACCCGGGCCTGGGCAAGGTCGGCAAGGCCCAGCTCGACAAATTCCCGGCCCAGTTCCGTTCCGCGGCCAAGGCCAGCGGCGTCGACGATGCCTGGTTGCGCGCGATCGCCCATGCCGAGAGTGGCTTCGACGCCAAGGCAGTCTCGTCCAAGGGCGCGCAAGGGGTCATGCAGCTGATGCCGGAGACGGCCAAGGAATACGGCGTGCTCGACCCGTTCTCGTCGACCGAATCGATCAACGCCGGCGCACGCCACCTCAAGGCCTTGATGCGGCGCTACAAAGGCGACCTGATGTTGGTCGCGGCCGCCTACAACGCCGGCATCGGCACGGTCGCGCGCTATGGCGGCGTGCCGCCGTATCGCGAAACCCAGGAATACATCGCCAAGGTGCAGGCCCTGCACCAGCGTTATCAACTCGCCCTGGGCACGCGCAAGCCGGTGTTGAAAGCCGCGCAATGAAGCCGCAGCCCTCTCCCTGGCTCGGGAGAGGGCATGGCAGGGGCGATGCCGGCGCTTACAGCGGCGTCAGCCGCAGCAGGCGCGCATTACTGCCGTCTTCGAGCAGCCAGACATCGCCGTTCGGGCCTTGTTCGACTTCGCGGATGCGCCTGCCCATCGGATAACGCTCGGCCTCGGCGGCGGTGCTGCCGCTGAAGCGCACCCGGATCAGGGCCTGCGAGGCCAAGCCGCCGATCAGGCCGTTGCCGGCCCAGGCCGGGAAGCGGGTGCCGGAATAGATGATGAAGCCGGCCGGCGCGATCACCGGCGTCCACCAGGTTTCCGGCGCGTTGAGGTCCGGGCGCGTGCTGTGGCGCGGGATCGGCGTGCCGTCGTAGTGATCGCCCTGCGACACCAGCGGCCAACCGTAGTTGGAACCGCGTTCGATCAGGTTGAGTTCGTCGCCGCCCCTCGGCCCCATCTCATGGATCCACAGCTTGCTCTGCGCATCGAAGGCGATGCCGAGCAGGTTGCGATGGCCGTAGGACCACACCGTCGCGGCGACGCCGCCGCGGCCGTAGAACGGATTGTCGGTCGGCACGCTGCCGTCGTCGTTGAGGCGGATGACCTTGCCGAGCGGGGAGTTGAGGTCCTGGGCCGGATCGAACTTCTGCCGCTCGCTCGAGGTGATCCACAGCTTGCGGTCGGGGCCGAACGCGAGGCGATGGCCGTAGTGATTGCTGCCGCTGACTTTCGGCTGGCGCCAGATCACCCGCAGTTCGGTCAGCGAGGCGCTGGTCGAGGTGATGTTGAGCTTGGCGCGCGCAACCGTGGCACCGGCGGTGCCGCTGGTGCTGCCGCGTTCGGCGTAGCTGATATAGATGTATTTGTTGGTCGCGTACTGCGGATGCAGGATGACGTCGCCGAAGCCGCCCTGGCCGCCATAAGCGACCGCGGGCACGCCGCTGACGGTGCGCGCGCTGCCGCCGATGGTTTGCAGTTTGAGCACGCCGCGTTTTTCGGTGACCAGCAAACGGCCGTCGGGCAGGAAGGTCATCGCCCAGGGTTCGTTGAAGCGCGCGACTTCGGTCGCGGTGAACGGCAGCGCCTTGGTCGATTCGGCCGCGCTGGTCGAGCTGGCGCTGGCGTGGTCGAGGGCGCAGGCCGCGGGCGCGACGAAAGCGCCGAGCAGCGCGGTGGAGCAAACGAGGGAGAGCATCGAGCGGTTCATGGTGGGTCTCCGATGTCCGGGCAGGCGTGGGTTTGAGGCCGGCCGAGAGTGCCATCGAAGATCGGGCGGTCTTGCGACCGGATCGGCAGTTCGCGGTGCACGCAGGGGCGGCGCCGCGATTCGCCAAGGCGATCACGCAGGCAATGAGGCCTGGACGCTAGGAAGTCGTGAGCGCGCCGCCGTCGCGGCGGCGCGCAGGGGCTCAGGCGAACGCCTTGAGCGAATCGAACGGCAGCAGTTCGGCGCCGATGGCGTTGCGCAGCACGCGCGCCTCGGCCTGCAGCAGCAGATCGCGGTCGCCGTCGATCACCACCAGGATGCGACCTTGCTGGATATGCGCGTCGAACTTGCGCCGGATCGGGTCGGGCAGGGCCGAGCCCATCAGTGCCGAGGCCCAGCAGCCGACCATGGCGCCGGCCACGGTGGCCGCCGCCGCGCCGGCGATGGTCAGGCCGATCGGACTGATCACGACCGCGAGCAAACCGGCCAGCAACCCGGTGGCGCCGCCGTAGCCGGCGCCGCGCAGCGCCGCCGACATCAGGTCGGTATCGGCTTCCTTGCGATCGTTCGGAATCGACTTGAGTTCGATGTCGGAACGCGCGATCAGCAGGATGTCGTCGTCGTGCACGCCGGCTTCGCGCGCGGCATCCATGGCCGCTTGCGCGGTGGCGAGGTCGGGCGTGCTGAACACGTGGCGGGTCTTCATGTCGCTCTCCGGATGCGGACGACTCGCCTTGATGGGGCGCATGCCGTCATGGGGCGCCTGGTGGCGCCGATCGCATCGGGCCGGCAAGCGGCTGCTGCCAGCCCGGGCCGTATCGTCATCAGCTTCCGCCGCGGCGGGTTAGTCCAGAGTGAGCGCGCGGGCGCAGGCGACGAACGGTCGCTCGCGAGGCGCTGCCGCAGACAGGAACGAGGAATCACTGGACGCAGGAATCGCCCCGGCACCATGCTATGCGCAGTCCGTTACCGGGGCATCGCCATGTTGCCGAGCGTCGAAGTCCAATGTCCTTACTGCGGCGAGCCGATCGACCTGGTCGTCGACGATTCCGCCGGCGACCAGCGCTATATCGAAGACTGCCAGGTCTGTTGCCGGCCGATCGTGGTGGCGGTCAGTCTCGACGAGGACGGCCAGCCGCACGTGGCGGTCTACGCGGAAGACGAAGCGTGATGCCCCTGGCGCTGCGAGGGGCAATACTCTGGGTTCATCGTTCGAGCGGGGTTTGACCACGATGCCGAGCGCGAAGCGCGTCGCGACGGCGAGTTCGGGCAAATCCAGGCAGGCTGCCGCCGATGTATTGAGCGCACGTGCGCTGAACCGCGCGCTGTTGGCGCGGCAGTCTTTGCTCGAACGCAGCAGCGAATCCGTGCCGGCGATGGTCGAGCGCCTGCTCGGCCTGCAGGCGCAGGCGCCCAATCCGCCTTACCTGGGGCTGTGGACGCGGCTGCGCGATTTCGCCCTCGACGACCTGACCGCTGCCATGCAGGCCCGCGAAGTGGTGCGCGCGACGATGATGCGCGGCACCTTGCACCTGGTCAGCGCGCAGGACTATCGAAGACTGCGCCCGGTGCTGCAGCCGGTATTGCAGCGGCTGTCGTTGCAGAGCGGTCATGCGCGGGCGCTGAAAGGTTTGGACCTGGCGGCGCTGCGCCGTGCCGGCTTCGAGGCCTTGCGCGCGCAGCCGCTCAGCGCGACGGCGCTGGGCGAGGCGCTGCGTGCGCATTGGCCCGATCACGATGCCAACGCACTCGCTTTGTTGGTGCGCGGCGCCGAGCCTTTGGTGCACGTCCCGCCGGCAGGCCTGTGGGACTCGCACAAGCCCGCCTGTTTCGCCACCGCGATCGATTGGCTGGGCACGCCGATAGACGACGGTGCCGACGAGGCGGCGATCGACGCGATGCTGTTGCGTTATCTCGGCGCCTTCGGCCCGGCCAGCGCACGCGATGCGACGACCTGGTCCGGGCTGACCGCGACGCGTGAACGCCTCGAACGCCTGCGTCCCGGGTTGCGGGTGTTTCGCGACGAGGCCGGCACCGAGTTGTTCGATCTGCCCGATGCGCCGCGCCCCGACCCGGATACCCCGGCGCCGCCGCGATTGCTGCCCGAGTTCGACAACGTATTGCTGTCGCACGCCGAGCGTTCGCGCATTTTCGAGGAGTCCTCGCGCGGCTCGATCTTCACTCGCAACGGCCTGGTCGCGGCCACGATCCTCGTCGACGGCTTCGTCGCCGGCACCTGGAAGCTGCAGCGCGACGCCCGCTCGGCAACCTTGACCCTCACCCCCTTCAAGCGCCTCAAGCCGGCCGATCGCCGGGCCCTGGAGCGCGAGGCCGACCTGTGTTTGAGCATAGCGGCACCGGCTCAGGCACAGCGTGAGCTGCGTTTCGTCGCAGCGACCGCATAAGAACGTCGCTGCCTGCGCTTTGCGCCGCCGATGAATCCGCTATTGAACGATGAATGCGCGGCTGCGCGAAGGGCGCATCGATCGCGTTGACCTGCGCATTCGTAAAGGTTGTGTTGTGTTCAGCGAATGTGCGCCGTCGTCGCGCCGGCTATTGGCGCTGCAGGTCACGTTTTGCCGTGTTCCGCCAGCTCACTTCGCCGATGGCCTAACGGCATCGGCCGCGCTTGTGGTTAAGCCAACGTAGCTTTAACGCTTGCGGTCGCCGATCGGTTCAGAAGCGCGGCGGCAAGGTGGACTCGTGCGGTAAGCGCCACCGGCAGTCGAGACCGCGCAGTACAGCAAACTCATTCCAGGAGACATTCATGAACCAGATTTCCCGCAAGTCGCTGATCGGTACCTTGGCTCTGGTCGCTTCGCTGTCCGCGCCGCTCGCGTTCGCACAGTCCACGACCGCCGCGCAGACGCCGCCGACCGAGGACGCCGCCGCAGCGGCCACCGGTGCACAGGACGCAGCAGCGACTTCCGCCGCCCAGCCGACCGCCGCCGCCCCGCAGAAGAAGAGCTGGGCCGACGTCGACGGCAACAAGGACGGCAACCTGAGCAAGACCGAAGCCGCGGCCGTACCGGCGTTGGGCCAGGTCTTCGAACAGGCCGACGCCGACGCCAATGGGGCGCTGACGCCGGACGAATACAAGGCTTACGTCGCCAAGGTCCAATCCAACGGCGGCGCCAAGAACGGCGGCTGATACCGCCTATCGGGGTGCAGGATCTCCTGTGTTGTGTGAAGGGCGGCCCTCGGGCCGCCCTTTTTTATGGACGCGATTCGCGGCCAGGGCGGCTTCAGCCGGCTGGCCGGCGCGCTCGTCGGCGTCCGCAGACTGCTGCCGGGCCGCGATCGCAGCGGCCCTGAGGGGCGGCCGGCAGGGACCGGGACCGCGCGACCGTCCCCGCTTATCCACAGCCGACATCTCAGTTTGGCTGGCTACCCGAGTCCGCCGGGGGCGGCTTGGTCGTGGGCCGTTGGCGAGGTTGGATCGGCGGTCGCGATCTCCAAGGCCATTTCGGCGTTACCGGGTGCTTTTGCTGAATGGTTCAGACGTCTCATTCAGCTATTGATAACGGTTCAGCGAAACAGGCCTACAACCGACAAGCGGTCACCGAAATTCCGTGACTCCCGGGCAATCTGTGTTTATCGTCACATTAATGAGTGATGAGGTTAGTAGATCGTTAAGCGCAAGGTGGGAAGTGCACTAACTATCGAAGGGCTGATTTCGTCGAAATCGGCCCGTCTTCGGACAGGGGTTTGGGGCTTTAACGAGTTGTAGCGATAGGACTCTCAGAGGGGGAGAGGGATATGGCTCGACGCGGGACCGAGACAAAAGTTTCATTTGAAACAATTTGCGGCGCAGGCCGGCTCAAGCGCGGCCGGCCGCTCTGCTGCATTCGCGGGGGAGGCCTAGCTCTCCCGTCCACTTTGCCCGACTGGCGCGAACTGGCGCCGCTAGTAACCAAAGTGACGCTCTGGGGCACATCCAGACCGGGCCGCTTTTCTAGATCTTCAGATTTCATAAAAGTGAGACGGCTGGCACAGTTTTTGCAGCCGCACTGAGCATGTCCGTGTCCGTTCCTCCCTCCAATCTGGGCTCATCCATTCACTTATGTGAAGGATGAGTCGAGTGGCCGCCTGCGATGCAGGCGGCAGTCGCGCCAGAGCGGGCGACGGGGGCAGTCGGGGTCGGGGAAGCATTTTCGAACACTTAGCTAGCAACACGTCGCGTGCCAACGAGCTCGGCACGACGGCAATCGGGGAGCAAACAGCGTGATCGCCAAATTCCAAGCCCTCGCGACAGCCTTCAGCCGTCGCATGATCATGCCGGTCGCATTCGCGGCCTCCCTCTTGCTGACCGCGGATCCGGTGCACGCTCAGCAGGCCGTCAACACCGCGAGCGTGACGCCTCCTTCCGGGGTCACCGACCCCACCTGTAACGTCGCCAATCCCCCGTGTAACAGCGCGACCGACAGCGACTCGATCCTGGCCTCCCTGACCCTGGTCAAGACGGTCACCAACGACAACGGCGGCACCGCGGTTGCGACGGCCTGGACGCTGCAGGCGGCGGGCCCGACCCCCATCAGCGGTGTCACTGGCGCCACCGCGGTCACCAATGCTCCGGTCAGCCCGGGCAGCTACACCCTCTCTGAAACGGGCGGCCCGAGCGGATACACCGCCGGCACCTATAGCTGCGTCGTCAACGGCGGCGCCCCGGTCGTTTCCAACAGCCTGACGCTCGCCTTCGGCGATACCGCCACTTGCACCATCAACAACGACGACCAGGCCGCGACCCTGACTCTGGTCAAGACGGTGACCAACGACAACGGCGGTACCGCGACGATCAGCGACTTCCCGCTGACCGCGACCGGCCCGACCACGATCACCGGCGTGAGCGGCACGGCGACGGTGACCAATGCACCGGTCAGCGCCGGCGTCTACACCCTGACGGAAGCAGCCGTGGCCGGTTATACCGCCGGCGCCTGGAGCTGCACGGCGGGCACCTTGTCGGGCAACAGCCTGACCTTGGCGAACGGCGTGAGTGCGACTTGTACGATCGTCAACGACGACCAGGCGGCGACCCTGACCCTGGTCAAGACGGTGACCAACGACAACGGCGGTACCGCGACGATCAGCGACTTCCCGCTGACCGCGACCGGCCCGACCACGATCACCGGCGTGAGCGGCACGGCGACGGTGACCAATGCACCGGTCAGCGCCGGCGTCTACACCCTGACGGAAGCAGCCGTGGCCGGTTACACCGCCGGTAGCTGGAGCTGCACCGCGGGCACCTTGTCGGGCAACAGCCTGACCTTGGCGAACGGCGTGAGTGCGACTTGTACGATCGTCAACGACGACCAGGCGGCGACGCTGACCCTGGTCAAGACGGTGACCAACGATAGCGGCGGCACCGCGACGATCAGCGATTTCCCGCTGACCGCGACCGGCCCGACCACGATCACGGGCATCAGCGGTGATGCAGCAGTGACCAGTGCACCGGTCAGCGCCGGCGTCTACACGCTGACGGAAGCGTCGGTGGCCGGCTACACCGCCGGTGCCTGGAGCTGCACCGCGGGCACCTTGTCGGGCAACAGCCTGACCCTGGCCAACGGTGTTTCCGCGACTTGCACGATCGTCAACGACGACATTCCGCCGACCCAGACGATCGCCAAGACCATGACCAATGCCGATAACGACGGCAGCGGCACGGTGTCCTTGGGCGACGTGCTGACCTACACGGTGACGGTGACCAATACCAGTACGACCACGAATCTCAATAACGTGGTGGTGAGCGACAGCAAGATCACGCCGACGGGCGGCACGACGCCGTGTGCCAGCGTTGTTCCGGGCGGTACCTGCACCTTGATCGGCACCTACACGGTGACCGCGGCCGACGTGACCGCCGGTTCGATCAGCAACACCGCCACTTCGACCAGTGCGATCTGCCCGGCGGGCAGCACCGATCCTGCGTGCACCACGACGGTGAACACGCCGGTGACGCCGCTGAGCCAGACCCTGGCGAAGGCGATGACGGGCAATGCCGACGAAGACGGTTCGGGCACGGTGTCGCTGGGCGACACGCTGACCTACACGGTCACCGTGACCAACACCAGCGCGAGCGGCAACCTGACCAACGTGGTGGTGAGCGACAGCAAGATCACCCCGAGCACGATCACCTGCGCCACGGTGGCGCCGACGGCGACCTGCGTGCTGACGGGCACCTACGTGGTGACCGCGGCCGATGTGACCGCCGGTTCGATCAGCAACACCGCGACGTCGACCAGCCCGGCCTGCCCGGCGGGCAGCACCGATCCTGCGTGCACCACGACGGTGAACACGCCGGTGACGCCGCTGAGCCAGACCCTGGCGAAGGCGATGACGGGCAATGCCGACGAAGACGGTTCGGGCACGGTGTCGCTGGGCGACACGCTGACCTACACGGTGACGGTGACCAACACCAGCGCGAGCGGCAACCTGACCAACGTGGTGGTGAACGACAGCAAGATCACCCCGAGCAGTACGACCTGTGCATCGGTCGCGCCGGGCGCCACCTGCGCCCTGGTCGGCACTTATACGGTGACCGCGGCCGACGTGTCTGCCAGTTCGATCAGCAACACCGCAACCTCGACCAGCACCGTCTGTCCTGCGGGCAGCACCGATCCGGCCTGCACCACGACCATTAACACCCCGGTGGTTCCGTCGACGGTCAGCTACACCAAGTCCGCCAGCACGGCCGGTCCGGTGGTGGTCGGCGACGTGATTACCTACACCCTGACGACGACGGTGGCTAACGCGCAGACCATCGGTGTGCTGACCCTGACCGACACGCTGGGCGCTGGCCTGGACTTCGTGGCGGTGACCGGTCAGAGCCCGGCGAGCGCCTATAGCTGCAACGCGGCCAATCCGCTGGTGTGCACGCTGCCGGCCGGTACGGTGCCGGGCGTCTACACCGTGACCTACACGGCGCGTGTGAACGCCCAGGCGACCGGTAACGTGACCAATGCGGTGGTCGGCACGGGCACGGATAACCCGACCTGCACCGGCACCTGCACCACCGATACGCCGGTGACGGCGTCGGCGGTCAGCTACGAGAAGACGGCGAGCACGGCCGGTCCGGTCGTGGTCGGCGACGTGATCACCTACACCTTGACGGCGACGGTGACCAACGCGCAGACCACGGGCGTGACCACGCTGACCGACACGATGGGGTCCGGTCTGGACTTCGTCGCGGTGACCAGCGCGGGTGCGTTCACCTGCAATGCGGCCAATCCGCTGGTGTGCAGCTTGCCGGCCGGTACGGTGCCGGGCAGCTACGCGGTGACCTACACCGCGCGGGTCAACGGCCAGGCCGGTGGCAGCGTCAACAATGCGGTGGTCGGCACCGGTACGGACGCTCCGAGCTGCAGCAATGCGGGCTGCTCGGTCACGACCGAAGTCGCGCCGCCGGTGGTCAGCTACGCGAAGTCGGCCAGTACGGCCGGCCCGGTGGCGCAAGGCGACACGATCACCTACACGCTGACGACGACGGTGGCCAATGCGCCGACGCGCAATGCCCTGACCCTGACCGATACCCTGGGCACGGGTCTGGACTTCACCGCGGTGACCGGTGCGGCCGGCTATAGCTGCAATGCGGCCAACCCGCTGGTGTGCACGCTGCCGGCCGGTACGGTGCCGGGCACCTATACGGTCACTTACACGGCCAAGGTCAACGCGCAGGCGTCGGAGACGGTGAACAACACCGTGGTCGGCACCGGTACGGACAACCCGGCATGCGTGGGCATCTGCGCCACCAGCACCACGGTGGCGCCGCCGCCGACCCTGCGGGTGATCAAGCAGGCCTCGCCGCGCGACGTGAAGATCGGTGACCTGGTCCGCTACACGGTCACGGTCG
The DNA here is from genome assembly GCF_001442535.1 of Lysobacter antibioticus. Classification (NCBI taxonomy): domain Bacteria; kingdom Pseudomonadati; phylum Pseudomonadota; class Gammaproteobacteria; order Lysobacterales; family Lysobacteraceae; genus Lysobacter; species Lysobacter antibioticus. The sequence goes on from NZ_CP013141.1 coordinate 3,437,496, forward strand.
AGAACACCGGTACCGTCGATGCGATCGATGCGACCCTGGTCGATACGCCGCCTGCGGGCTTCACCTTCGTCGACGGTTCGCTGTCGGTGGCCGATCGCGACGGCGTCGGTCGCCTGGTCGGTACCTATCCGATCCAGGTCGACCAGGTCGACATCGCCGCCGGTGAGCGCGCGACGTTCACCTACCTGCTGCGGGTCGGCGCCGGCGTGCGCGCGGGCATCCACTCCAACAGCGCGCTGATGCGCGACAACGGCAAGATCGTCTCCAACGTGGCCACCGCCGAAGTGCAGCTGATCGCCGATCCGTTGCTCGACCACGCCCTGATCCTGGGCACGGTGTTCGACGACCGCGACGGCGACGGTTGGCAGGACAGCGCGGCGATCGACGACGCGCGGGTCCAGGGCGGCTTCGCTGCCGACGCTTACGTGCCGAACTCGACTACGGTCGATCGCGGCACCGGTCCGAAGGCGGAACCGGACGCGAGCTCGCCGATGCTGCACGGCATCGTGTTGGGCGGCATCTCGGCCCGTCAGTCCGACGCCGATCCGGTCGACGCGCACCGCGTGGTGATCAGCCAGCGCCTGAAGGAGTTGAGCTTCACCGACGACTTCGCGCTGACCACCAAGCAGGGCGTGACGGTGCGGATGGATGCGGCCGGTACCACCCGGATCGAGCGCAGCGGCGACGCGGCCAAGAACCTCAGTGGCGCGGCCCCGACGGTGGAACGTCGGGTCAGCCCGACCGAAGGCGGCTACGTGGTCGACTACATCGTCCGCAACACCGGTGTCGACGAACGCGGTATCCCGGGCGTGCGTATCGCCTCGATCGAGGGTTTGTTGATGGAGACCGACCAGTACGGCCGCTATCACCTCGAGGGCGTGGACGTGGGCACCCTGGAACGCGGCCGCAATTTCATCCTCAAGGTCGATCCGTCGACCCTGCCGCCGGGCAGCGTGTTCACCACCGACAACCCGCTGACGCGCCGCGTCACCCCGGGCCTGCCGGTCCGCTTCGACTGGGGCGTCAAGCTGCCGGCCGGGCTGATCGAAGGCGGTGAGGAGCAGATCGAGATGGAACTGGGCGAAGTGTTCTTCGCCCCGGGCAGCGCCGAGGTGCGTGCGCAGTACCTGCCGGCGATCGAGAAGATGGCCGCGCAGATCAAGCAACACCGCGGCGGCGAAGTGGTGATCAGCGCCAACGGCGATGGCGAGTCGCTGGCGTTCGATCGGGCTTCGGCGGTCAAGGCCGAGTTGGTCAAGCAATTGCCGGCCGACGTGCTGCAGGCGCTGAAGGTCAGCGTGCGCGGCAACGCCGACGACCCGGGTTCGCTGATCGTCGGCCTGGGCGAAGGCGGTGCGCTGCTGGGCACGGTGTTGTTCGACACCAACAAGGAGACCATCCGTCCGGAGTTCGAGCCGCTGCTGGATAAGGTCGCGGCTGCGCTGGAGCGCATGCACGGCGGCGTCATCGCGATCGTCGGCCACACCGACGTGCGCGCTTCGTACCAATACAACACTGCGCTCGGCATGCGACGCGCCAAGGCCGTCTACGACGCGTTGGCCCAACGACTGAGCCCCGAAGTGCGCGCCAAGGTGCGAGTCGAGTCGAGTAACGATCCGACCGCCCCTGTCGACGTGAAGCGGAATTGAGGGGGCGGATCATGAAGATGAAGATGAAATTGCTGGACTACACCCTGATCAGCTTGCTGGCGGGCGCAGCCCCGTTGGCGACTGCGCAGGAGTCCACCAAAGAGGCCGCCGCCCAGACCGAAGGGCCTGCCGAAGCCGTGAAGTGCACGGAAGACGCGTGCAGCGGCGAAGACGGCTTGCTGTTCAAGCTGCGTACGCGCAGCTACAGCAAGCCGGTCACCGAGGGCACGACGGCGAAATCCTCGTCGGAAGCCCTGCAGCCGGACCGCCGCGTGTCGGTGGCGCTGGAGCAGCCGGGCAAGGCGGTGGCGATCGGCAAGTGGTCGGTCAGCCTGCCCAACGGCGGGGTGATCTGGGCGACCGAGGATCCCACCCTCGGCCGTCCGGAGATGAACATCAGCGGCACCAGCCTGGTCTCGTTCGACGGCACCAAGGTGCTCAAGCCGGTGCGCTTCTATGCGTACAACAACTATGCCTCGTTCATCCAGCGCGCCGAAGTGTTGATCTACCGCGCCAGCGACACCGACCTGGTCGATCCCTTGGCCAAGGTCGAGTTGCCGGTCGGGGCGATCAGCGAGGCCGAATGGGACGGCACCCTGCCGGCCGGCTACGAAGCGCGTGCCGGCGACGAACTGCTGTACCTGGTGCGTGCCTACGGCGCCGACGGCAGCGTCGACGAGACCTATCCGCAACGCATGCAACTGGTGCGGCCGGAAGAGGCCGAACGCGGCCTGCAGACCATGCGCAACGCCATGGAGCGCAAGCAGGGCACCTCGCTCGGCATCGAAGAGGCGCAACGCAACAGCCTGACCGAAGCCGTGTTCGGCAGCAGCACCCTGCGCCAGCAGAACATCGGCATCTACGGCTCGCGCATCCGTATCCAGGGCCGCAACATTCCCGAGAACTACTCGGTCACCATCAACGGGCGCAATTTCCCGGTCGACCTGGAACGCAAGCTGGTCGCCGAATACCTCGAGCCGATCGGCCGCCACGAGTACGACCTGCGCCTGAAGGGCGAGGGCGGCGAGATCGAGCACAAGCTCGACATCGACGTCAGCGGGCGCTACATGTTCGCCGTCGCGATCGCCGATGTGACCGCCTCCAAGGGCAGCACCTCCGGTTCGATCGAGCCGTTGGCCGGCGACGAGCATTTCGATAAGAGCTTTCTGCTCGAAGGCCGCCTGGGCTTCTATCTGAAGGGCAAGATCAAGGGCAAGTACCTGGTCACCGCCCAGGCCGACACGCGCGAACGCGAGGTCAGCCAGTTGTTCAACGGCTTCTGGAAGGCCGACCCGCAGGACATCTTCCGCCGCCTCGATCCGGACCTGTACTACCCGGTCTACGGCGACGACTCGACCACCTACCGCGACGTCGACACCATGGGCCGCTTGTACGTCCGCGTCGACTGGGACAAGAGCCAGGCGCTGTGGGGCAACTTCGAGACCGGCATCACCGGCACCGAATACGGCCAATACAGCCGTTCGCTGTACGGCGGTGCGCTCAATTGGCGCAGCCGCCGCAGCACCGTGCTCGGCGAGCCGGGCAGCGAACTGCGGGTGTTCGGTTCCGAGGCGCAGACCGCGCCCGGCCATAACGAGTTCATCGGCACCGGCGGCAGCCTGTACTACCTCAAGCACACCGACGTGCTGCCGGGCTCGGACAAGATCGTGCTGGAAGTGCGCGATGCGACGACCGGCCGGGTCGAGAACCGGGTCGACCTGGTGCGCGGCGCCGACTACGAGATCGACGAGATGCAGGGCCGCATCCTGCTGACCCGTCCGCTGGCGCAGGTGACCCGCGAGAACATCCCGACCCTGACCCGCGACACGCCCCCGGACCGGCTTCACCCAGGTGCTGCTGGTCGACTACGAGTTCATTCCGAACGGCTTCGACGCCGACTCGGTCACCGCCGGTTTCCGCGGCAAGCACTGGTTCGGCGACCACGTCGCGCTGGGCGCGACCTATGTCGACGAAAACCGCGCCGGCGACGACTACACCTTGAAGGGGCGGACCTGACCCTGCAGGCCGGTCGCGGCACCTACCTGAAGCTGGAGCAGAGCCAGACCGAGTCGACCAGTTCGCCGATCTTCTTCTCCGACAACGGCGGCCTGAGCTTCAACGAAATCAACTCCGGGCTCGACCAGCGCAAGGGCACGGCGCGCTCGGTGGAAGCGCGCGCCAACTTCAAGGAGCTGGGCTGGACGAATCTGGACTGGTCGGCCGGCGCCTGGTGGCGTCGCGTCGATCCGGGCTTCTCGATCTCGCGCTACGACCTGGGCCAGGAGGTTCAGGAGCACGGGTTCGAGGTGCTGGGCCAGTTCAATCCGGCCTTCAACATCTACGGCCGCTACAGCCGCGCCGAACGCGGCAGCGAATCGCTGACCCAGGCGCAGTTGACCGGCGAATGGCGGATCAGCGACTCGACCACCTGGGCCGCGGAAATCCGTCGCGTCGAAGAAAACCGCGCCACCCTCGACGCCGCCGGCGTGTTGGGCGCCCTGCAGTACAAGCGCCGCTTCGGCAGCAGCTTCGATCTGTACGGCACCGCCCAGGTCACCCTGGACGACGACAACGGCCGCTACGCCGACAACGACGCCTTCACCCTGGGCGGCAAGTACGTGTTCGGCAACCTGTCGAGCGTCGGCGCCGAGCTGACCACCGGCGACCGCGGCGACGCGGCGCAGATCAACGCCGAGTACCGCATCCAGCCCGACCACACGGTCTACGGCAGCTACACCTACTCGACCGATCGCACCGATTTCGACCCGCTGTTCAACAACCGCCTCAACTCGGGTTGGACCCTCGGCCAGCGCTGGCGCTTGTCGAACCAGGTCAGCATGTACAACGAGAGCCAATTCCTGAAGGCGCCGAACGAATCCGGTCTGGCCCACACCTACGGCATGGATTTCTATCCGAGCCAGGGCTGGAACCTGGGCTTCACCTTGCAGAGCGCACGCCTGGACAAGGAGATCGGCGAAGTCGATCGCCGTGCGGTCAGCCTCAGCGGCGGCCACACCTCGGCCGCGACGCAGTGGCAGAGCAAGCTGGAATGGCGCGAGGACACCGGTGCGGAGCGTCGCGAGCAGTGGGTCACGACCAACAACCTGACCCACAAGATCAACGAAAGCTTCCGTATCGCGGCACGCTTCAACTACTCCAAGACCACCGACCAGATCAACGCCGAGGCCGGCGCCAAGTTCATCGAAGGCAACGTCGGTTTCGCCTGGCGGCCGTGGAACAGCACCAAGTACGCGCTGCTGGGCAAGTACACGTATCTGTACGACGTGTCGGCGCTGCCGCAGATCGGCGACAACGTGGCGTTCTACGATCAGCGCAGCCAGATCCTGTCGCTGGAAGGCATCTACAACCCGAACCACCACTGGGAATTCGCCGGCAAGCTGGCGCGTCGCGAAGGCGAAGTGCGTTACGGCCGTCTCGAGGGGCAGTGGGCCGATTCGGCGACCACCTTCGCCGCGGTGCAGACCCGCTACGAGTTCGCCGAAACCTGGCATGCGCTGGCCGAGTACCGCTGGCTGGGCGTGAAGGACGGCGGCGATCGCCAAGGCTTCCTGATCGGCGTCGACCGCGACATCGGCCGCAACTTCCGCGTCGGTGTGGGCTACAACTTCACCGAGTTCAGCGACGACCTGACCAACTTCGACTACGACCACAAGGG
>NZ_CP013141.1:3442856-3542991 GCF_001442535.1 Lysobacter antibioticus
GGCGGAGCCGGCCATGGCGGCGACGCCGGCGGCTGGGCCGCGGCCGCGGCCTGCGCCCGAATCGCAGGCATAAAAAAAGGCGCCGTTTCCGGCGCCTTCGCAAAACTGGCGGAGTGGACGGGACTCGAACCCGCGACCTCCGGCGTGACAGGCCAGCATTCTAACCGACTGAACTACCACTCCGCGTTTTGAAACTTCCGCATCCGCCGCGCCGCGATCGCGCAAAAAACGAATGCTCTCACTTATATAAAACAAAGGCGCCGTTCCCGGCGCCTTTGGCAAAACTGGCGGAGTGGACGGGACTCGAACCCGCGACCTCCGGCGTGACAGGCCAGCATTCTAACCGACTGAACTACCACTCCGCGTTTTGAACTCTTTCAACCGAATCCTGACTCGTGTGTCTTGCCTGACTTCATCTTTCGGATGACGTCTTGGCAGAAAGACCAGCGAGACTGGTGGGTGCTGAGGGTTTCGAACCCCCGACCCTCTCCGTGTAAAGGAGACGCTCTACCGCTGAGCTAAGCACCCGAGTGCATCGGATTCTGCTTGGCGATGCCCCAGGCACCGCCGGCGAGCTGCTTAGTTTACAGCATCCTTCAGCGCCTTGCCAGCCTTGAAGGAAGGATTCTTCGACGCTGCGATCTTGATCGTTTCGCCGGTCTTCGGATTGCGACCCTGGCGGGCGGCGCGCGCGCGCACCTGGAAGGTACCGAAGCCTACGAGCGTAACAGTGTCGCCCTTCTTGAGCGCCTTGGTGACGACGTCGATCAATGCATCGACGGCGGCGGTAGCGTCGGTCTTCGACAGCTCGGCGGTTTCGGCAACTGCCCCTACGAGATCGGCCTTGTTCATTATTTTCTTGACTCCTGTGCGGATTGGACCGCGTGTTCTGAGAATCGGATCTACGCCATGCAGGCGTACGTCCCGATCAAGCGTGCCGCGCTGCAGAAGCAGGATTTCCTGCAGCGCGGTTGCGGTCGTTATACCAGCGGCATTTTGGGGGCGCAAGCGTGAAAGCTAGCAGCGACGCGGCTTTCAGCGCTTTTTTCGGGTTTCCGACCGACGGCCCGACTTAATGCTTGACGTCGGGCTGCGCAGCCGTCTTGCCGCCGTCGCGCACCGCCAGCTCACCCTCGCCGGAGGGCGGCGTCGGTGCGATAGGACGTTCCAGCGCCAGGTCGAGCACCTCGTCGATCCAACGCGCCGGCACGATCTTGAGGCCCTGCATCACGCTCTTGGGCAGGTCGGAGAGATCCTTGCGGTTCTCCTCGGGAATGATCACGGTGCGGATGCCGCCGCGCAGCGCCGCGAGCAGTTTTTCCTTGAGCCCGCCGATCGGCAGCACGCGTCCGCGCAAGGTGATTTCGCCGGTCATCGCGACGTCGGCCTTGACCGCGTTCTTGGTCAACATCGACACCAATGCGGTGGCGATGCCGATGCCCGCGCTCGGGCCGTCCTTCGGCGTCGCGCCTTCGGGCACGTGCACGTGCACGTCGTGCTTCTGCAGGAACTCGACGTCGATGCCGAGCCGTTCGGCGCGCGCGCGCACCACCGACAAGGCCGCCGATGCGGATTCTTTCATGACGTCGCCGAGCTGGCCGGTCAGGATCAGCTGACCCTTGCCCGGCACCAGGGTGGCTTCGACCTGGAGCAGGTCGCCGCCGACTTCGGTCCAGGCCAGGCCGGTGACCAGGCCGATCTCGTTCTGCTCTTCGGCGCGGCCGAAATCGAAACGGCGCACGCCCAGGTACTTCTCGAGATTCTTCGAGCCGACGCTCATCGCGCCGTCCTTGTCCTTCTTCAGCTTCGGGCCGGCCAGGGCGATTTCCTTGACCACCTTGCGGCAGATCTTGGAGATCTCGCGCTCGAGGTTGCGCACGCCGGATTCGCGCGTGTAGTAACGCACGATGTCGCGCACCGCCGATTCGGCGATCTTGATTTCCTCGACTTTCAAACCATTGGCCTTGATCTGCTTGGGCAGCAGGTAGCGCATGGCGATGTTGAGCTTCTCTTCCTCGGTGTAACCCGGGATCCGGATCACTTCCATGCGGTCCAGCAGCGGGCCGGGAATGTTGAGCGAGTTCGAGGTCGCCACGAACATCACTTCGCTGAGATCGAGGTCGACTTCGAGGTAGTGATCGTTGAAGGAATTGTTCTGTTCCGGATCGAGCACTTCCAGCAGCGCCGAAGACGGGTCGCCACGGAAGTCCATCGACATCTTGTCGATTTCGTCGAGCACGAACAGCGGGTTCTTGCTGCCGACCTTGTTGAGGTTCTGGACGATGCGGCCCGGCATCGAACCGACGTAGGTACGGCGGTGGCCGCGGATCTCGGCTTCGTCGCGCACACCGCCGAGCGACATGCGCACGAACTTGCGGTTGGTCGCCTTGGCGATGCTCTGCCCCAGCGAAGTCTTGCCCACGCCCGGCGGACCGACCAGGCACAGGATCGCTCCCTTCATGTTCTTCACCCGCGTCTGCACGGCGAGGTATTCGAGGATGCGCTCCTTGACCTTTTCCAGACCGAAGTGGTCGGCGTCGAGGACGTCCTGCGCGGCCTTGAGGTCCTTGCGGATCTTGCTGCGCTTCTTCCACGGCACGCCGAGCAACCAGTCGAGATAGTTGCGCACGACCGCGGCCTCGGCCGACATCGGCGACATCTGCTTGAGCTTGTTGAGCTCGGCCTTGGCCTTGGTTTCCACCGGCTTGGGCATGCCGGCCTCGGCGATCTTGCGCGCGAGCTCGTCGACGTCGTTGGGGGCATCGTCGATCTCGCCGAGCTCCTTCTGGATCGCCTTCATCTGCTCGTTGAGGTAGTACTCGCGCTGGCTCTTCTCCATCTGCGACTTGACCCGGCCGCGGATGCGCTTCTCCAGCTGCTGCACGTCGATTTCGCCGTCGACCAGGCCGACCAGCTGTTCCAGGCGCGCGCCGATGGCGTGGGTCTCAAGCAGCTTCTGCTTGTCGCCGATGCGCACGCCCAGGTGCGCGGCGACGGTGTCGGCGAGACGGCCGGGCTCGTCGATGCCGGCCAGGGTCTGCATCAGCTCCGGCGGCAACTTGCGATTGGTCTTGACGTACTGCTCGAACAAACCCATCAGCGAGCGCGCGATCGCCTCGACTTCGCGTTCTTCGCGGTCGATCACCGGCTCGACCATGTCGGCCTGGCCGGACAGCGCGCCGTCGCGTTCGAGGACGTCGCCGACCTTGACCCGCGACACGCCCTCGACGAGCACCTTGATGGTGCCGTCGGGCAGCTTGAGCAACTGCAGCACCTGCGCGAGCGTGCCGATCTCGTACAGATCCTCGGCGACCGGATCGTCGGTCTCGGCGGATTTCTGCGCGACCAGCAGGATGCGCTTGTCGGATTCCATCGCCAGGTCGAGGGCGCGGATCGACTTGTCGCGGCCGACGAACAGCGGGATCACCATGTGCGGAAACACGACCACGTCGCGCAGCGGCAGCACCGGCAGTTGCAGGATTTCGTGTTCGGTACGGTCGGACATGCGGACTCCAGATGTATGCGTTAGGCAGCCACTACGGCGGCCACGCCCGATTTATGGGGTTGGCGCCCGAACGATGCAAGCACGACATTGGTCCCAACGCCGCCAGCATGCGCCAAACCCTTGCCAATCAAGACATTGAGGCGATTACGGCACTCAATGTTCCAGCCAAGTGTTCAGTATCACCGCGTACTGACATCTGAAGTCGGCCCGGGCGCACGGAACCGGCCGCCGCGGCCGGTTCCAACCGCTTGCGCTGACGACTGCCCTCCCCGGGCCACGATGGCGCGGCTCCTTACCGGATCAGACGCCGGCCGAGGGCCGGATCGGACAAAGGAGGTCCTGGGAGGCGGCCTGCGCAGCCCGGCGGGATGGCCTGGCGGGGATGGCCGCGGACAAGGCGAGAGCAGGCGAGCGGCGCTCGCGGGGCCCTGAGCCTGGTCCGCGACGCAGGCAGGCGCTTGGTGCGGCCCGGGCGGATCGCACCTGAGCGAACCGAAGCTCCCCAGCCTCGATGCGCCGCCGGATCGGCGTTGCCGACCCCGGATGGCAAACGCCCCGGCAGGGCCGGGGCGTTCGGGGTTCACTCGGCCGCGGCGACTTTCGGCTGCGCCGGCGGCGTCTGATAGATCAGATACGGCTCGGACTTGTGCTCGATCACCGACTCGTCGACGACCACCTTGCTGACGTTCTCCAGCGAAGGCAGTTCGTACATCGTGTCCAGCAGGACCGACTCGACGATGGTGCGCAGGCCGCGCGCGCCGGTCTTGCGCTTGAGCGCGCGACGGGCGATCGCCGCCAGCGCGTCGGGACGGAATTCGAGCTCGACGCTCTCCATCTCGAACAGCTTGCGGAACTGCTTGGTGATCGCGTTCTTCGGCTCGGTGAGGATCGAGATCAGCGCCGCTTCGTCGAGTTCCTCGAGCGTGGCGACCACCGGCAGGCGGCCGACGAACTCGGGGATCAGGCCGAACTTGATCAGGTCTTCCGGCTCGACCTCGGCCAGGATGCGGCCGATGTCGATCTTGCGCTCGCTGCTCTTGACCTTGGCGCCGAAGCCGATGCCGCCGGCCTCGGTGCTGCGCTGCTGGATGATCTTGTCCAGACCGGCGAACGCGCCGCCCACCACGAACAGGATGTTGCGCGTGTCGACCTGCAGGAATTCCTGCTGCGGATGCTTGCGCCCGCCTTGCGGCGGCACGCTGGCGATGGTGCCTTCGATCAGCTTCAGCAGCGCCTGCTGCACGCCTTCGCCGGAAACGTCGCGGGTGATCGACGGGTTGTCGCTCTTGCGCGAAATCTTGTCGATTTCGTCGATGTAGACGATGCCCTGCTGCGCTTTTTCGACGTCGTAGTCGCACTTCTGCAGCAGCTTCTGGATGATGTTCTCGACGTCTTCGCCCACGTAACCGGCTTCGGTCAGGGTGGTCGCGTCGGCGATCGTGAACGGCACGTTGAGCAGGCGCGCCAGCGTTTCGGCCAGCAGCGTCTTGCCCGAACCGGTCGGGCCGACCAGCAGGATGTTCGACTTCGACAATTCGACGTCGTCGTTCTTCTGCCGGCTCTCGATGCGCTTGTAATGGTTGTATACGGCCACCGCCAGGGTGCGCTTGGCGCGCTGCTGGCCGATCACGTATTGGTCGAGCACTTCGAGAATCTCGCGCGGCTTCGGCAGATGGCTGCGGGCCGACTGCGCCTTCTCCTCGAGCTCCTCGCGGATGATGTCGTTGCACAGCTCGACGCATTCATCGCAGATGAAGACGCTCGGGCCCGCAATCAGCTTGCGGACTTCATGCTGGCTTTTACCGCAGAACGAGCAATACAGGATCTTGTTGCTGTCGCCCGTGCTGCGTCCTTGTCGATCGTCGGTCATGCTTTGGCCCGTTGGTGCTCGAATCGTACTCATATTCCCGATTGGCCATCTCGGCAAGCGCCAAAATGGCCGTTCGGCTATCGCAGCCCGAGAATAACACACCCCCCGGCCCCGCCCTGCGGGCGGGACTGGCGGCGGTTACCCAGTGCGATCAAGGGTTTGCGCGTCAGGACGAACGGTCAGGCGGCCTGGACCGAGTCGTCCGGACGGCGCTCGAGGACCTGATCGATCAGGCCGTATTCGCGCGCGGCTTCGGCGCTCTTGAAGTTGTCGCGCTCGGTATCGCGCGCGATCGTCTCCAGCGCCTGGCCGGTGTGCTTGGACAGGATCTCGTTGAGGCGCTGACGCAGGGTCAGGATCTCGCGGGCGTGGATGTCGATGTCGGTCGCCTGACCCTGGAAGCCGCCGAGCGGCTGGTGGATCATCACGCGCGAGTTCGGCAGGGCGTAACGCTTGCCCTTGGCGCCCGCGGCGAGCAGCAGCGCGCCCATGCTGGCGGCCTGGCCGACGCAGATCGTGCTCACGTCCGGCTTGATGTACTGCATGGTGTCGTAGATCGCCATGCCGGCGGTGACCACGCCGCCCGGCGAGTTGATGTAGAGGCTGATGTCCTTTTCGGGATTCTCGGCCTCCAGGAACAGCATCTGGGCCACGATCACGTTGGCGACATGGTCGTCGACGCCGCCGACGAGGAAGATCACGCGCTCTTTGAGCAGGCGCGAATAGATGTCGTAGGCGCGTTCGCCGCGGCTGGTCTGTTCGACCACCATCGGCACCAGATTCAATGCTTTGGTTCGGTTGTCCATTTCAACGGCACCTATTGGCTGACGTGGAGTGCGCTTGTAATGCAAGCGCGGTCCGGCCAACTTGGGGCCGGCCGGACCGCAGCGCAAGAGGCGCGATTGCTAAAAGCGGTATTACCGCCAAGCACGCCCGATCGGGAAAGCTCGAAAGCCGCCGATCAGGCCGGGCGGATCGCTTCGCTGAACGACAGCGGCTGCTCGGTGTGCTGGGCGCGCTCGGCGATCCAATCGATCACCTGCTCCTCCATCACCCGGTTCTGCAGACCGGCCATCAGCTGCTGGTCGTTGCGGTACAGGTCGATCACCTGCTGCGGCTCCTCGTAGGTCGAGGCGATCAGGCGCAGGGTCTCGTTGACGCGCTTGGGCTCCAGGCGCAGCTCGTGACGGCGGGCGATCTCGCCGACCAGCAGGCCGACCAGCACGCGCTTGCGCGCCGCGTCCATGTAGTTCAGGTGGGCGTCGGCCGGGGCTTCGATCTGGCGGCCCTGGCGACGGGCCTGCTCGACGGTCTGCCAGACCATGTCGCGGGCTTCGTTCTCGACCAGCTTCGGCGGCATTTCGACCGACTCGTAGGCGGCGATCAGCTGCTCGCCGACTTCGCGGCGCAGGCGGGTCATCAGCGCGCCCTTGAGCTCGCGCTCCAGGTTGGTGCGGATGTCGTTACGGAACTGCTCGGCATCGCCGCTCTTCACGCCGAAGCTCTTGATGAACTCGGCGTCGACTTCCGGCAGGACCGGCTCGGAAACGTGGTTCAGCTTCAGGTGCACGCTGGCCTTTTGGCCGGCGAGCTGCGGGGCGCGCCATTCGGCCGGGAATTCGACCTCGGCGACGGTTTCCTCGCCGGCCTTGAGGCCGACCAGGGCGTCCTCGAGCGGCTTGAACATGGATTCCGAACCGATCACGGTGCTGCCGTGCTCGGCGCCTTCGGCCGGCAGACGCTCCTCGCCGACCTGGGTCCAGGTCTCCAGCTCGACCACGTCGCCCTGCTGGGCGGCGCGATCGACCGACTTCAGGGTGCGGCGCTGCAGGCGCAGGTTTTCGATCATCGCGTCGATGTCGGCGTCGGCGACTTCGGCGACGTGACGGACGATGTTGAGCTTGGCCACGTCGATGTCGCCGAAGTCCGGCACGACCTCGAAGGTCGCCACGTAGGACAGCGTCTCGCCGCCTTCGTTGGCCGGCTCGATGCGCGGGTTACCGGCGATCTGCAGCTTTTCCTCGCGGATCGCGTTGCCGAAGCTTTCGCGCAGCATGCCGTCGAGGATTTCGGCCCGCACCTGCGCGCCGAAACGCTGCTCGATGACCTTGGTCGGCACCTTGCCGGGGCGGAAGCCCTTGATCTTGGCGCCACGCGCGATTTCGCGCAGGCGGCCGCCGACCTGGTTTTCCAGGTTCTCGGCCGGGAGGCTGAAGGTCAGTCGGCGTTCGAGCGAGCCCAGCGATTCGAGCGAAACTTGCATATCCACTCCTGCGACCACGGCACTCGCCGCAGCACGATGTTGATGATCTTGTCCGGCCGCCGTTATCGACGAGACCCTCGCCGGCCAGCGGAACTTGCTAGTTTGGCCGATTACGGGCCGGGCTGCCAGCGTCGCACGCCCGAAAGGCCGCCTGGACGGGGTCGAAGGGCCGAAAACGGCGGTTTTCGCGACTTGGGTCGCAGCCGGGGCGGTTTGGGGGCTGGTGCGGGCTGCCGCGGGGCGGGCTGCCGCGGGGCGGGGTCCGGCGGTGGCCGGACCGGCTGGCGAACCGCGCGGACGACCCGACCGAGCCGGCCAAGAGCTTGAGCCGGAACCCGGCCGGAGGTTTCTGCAGTCGCGCCGGCTGGCTGCCGACCCGACGGCTTGGTGCGAAAGGCGGGACCCGAACCCGCACGGGGGTTACCGCTAGAACCTAAATTTTGGGGTTCGGCTTCGGGGACGCCAACTTATGCGACTGGGTGACGCCAGGGGTGACATTTGTGACGGAGGCGACGCGGGCGCCGCGCCAGGCTTACCCAGGGATGGCCGCAAGCAGCCTCGACTGCAGATTATTGGGCTTGTGGTGCATTGCGACCGTCCAGGCCAAATCCGGCCGCGCGGAGAGCACCAGTTCAAACGTGTCGCGGATGCAACGGTCGATGCGAGGCCCATGCCCTCCGATCAACGACTCCACCAATGCAGGCACCACTCGCCCGAGGAGCCCGGGGTGCCCACTCACCGAGTAAGCCAAGGACTGGAGGGCGTGGGATCGTCTCAGGTTGTGCGGCTCGGTCTCGGCAAGCGCGACCAGATCCTCGACGTACTTGGCGGCAAGCTCGGGCCGAATCTTTGCGAGCACACGAATGGGCCAGGAGGATACCGTGACGACCCGATTGGTCTCATCTTGCTCGTGCGCAGCCGCAAGCGACTCCGATAGAACGCGCTCCTGGTCGCGGCCAGTCATGTACTCAGCAGTTGTCGCCAGGGCCTGACACCGATACCACGGATGTTTGATGCCGCGCGCCGTCTCCAGAGAACGGCCGATATCAAGTGGCGCGAGTTTTCCGGCACGCGCCCGCCCGGCCACATCCTCCCGCGTGATCTCCATCTCGCTCATCGGGCATCCAGTCCAACGTCCGTCAAGTGCATTGAATTATGCACAGCATCGCGACTGCCCCAAGACATCAAACGTTCGCCTGCGAGCGACATCCCACTGGCAGCAGGAACGAGCGGCAATGGCGTGCGGTCTGCGCCCCCCCCTATTCCACCAATCGCAATGGACCAGCGCAGCCCTGGAATGGCATCCAGTCCGGCTACCCGGCTCGAGCAGCGAAGAAGCGAGGCACGGCAAGGCACTCGGCGCTCAAGCAGGCGGCAATGCAGTCGGGGAATTGGCGCCCTTGCATTCCGATCCAGGGCGATATCCGTGACAGGGACACCCCAGAACCGAACGTAATGAGCAATACAATCAATATGTTAGATGGTGCGAAAGGCGGGACTCGAACCCGCACGGGGGTTACCCGCTGGAACCTAAATCCAGTGCGTCTACCAATTCCGCCACTTTCGCCCAGGGCCGGCATCGCATGGATGCGGCCGGCGCATTCTAGCCGCCGCGCCGGAAAAAAGCGCCTGGCGCCCAAGCCATCGTGCCCTACCCAAGGATGACCCGGGCACGCGCAGCCGGCCCGACTTCGCATGCAGTTGGGAAGTCCTGCGCCTCGGCGGCAGACCATGCCGATGCGCACCGACGACGAGGCGGACTCGATCAACTATCTGTGGATGCAAGGCGATAGCCAATCGCCGATCACCGTCATCCGCGTTCGCGCGCCGCTCGGCGGCGACGAATGGCCTGGCGTCTATTGCAGGTCTTACAGGCAAAAATCGCGGGCAAAGAAAAAGGCAGCTGGATCGCTCCAGCTGCCTTTCGATTTTGGTGGGCTGTCAAGGATTCGAACCTTGGACCTATTGATTAAGAGTCAACTGCTCTACCAACTGAGCTAACAGCCCGGTGAAACTAGGTGCGGAACTATACAGAAAAAATCAGTACCGCACAACAACTGGGGTGGAAGACGGGATTTGAACCCGCGACCCCCGGAATCACAATCCGGTGCTCTAACCAACTGAGCTACATCCACCATAAACCTGCTACTGCAACGCACGTTATTGAAACACGAACGCACGTTTACGAAAACTTTTTTGGCGCGCCCGGCGGGACTCGAACCCACAACCACCGGCTTAGAAGGCCGGTGCTCTATCCGGTTGAGCTACGGGCGCCAGATTACATCTTAACTGACGGCCGAGCTTGCTCGATGGATGGTCGGGGCAGAGGGATTCGAACCCACGACATCCAGCTCCCAAAGCTGGCGCTCTACCAGGCTGAGCTATACCCCGAGCCGGGACTCCCGCGACACGCCAAGACCGCGAAAGGCCGCATAGTGTGGGCGGCGCTTTGTTCCCTGTCAATCGTGCGTTGCCGGCGCCGCGCCGCCCTGCCCGAGCCGGCGCCGCTTGTGCGATGTATGCTTCGACCCTATCTAGTATCCATTCTCGAAACCGCGTTTTTCCAAGGAGCAAGACCATGCGCAGCGGCAATCCCGCATTGAAGGACTCGACCTTCCTCGACCTCGGCACCGGCTCGGTCGTGCGCGGCGGCGACCAGGTGATGACCCTGAACGGTACGGTCAACAAGACCGGCGTGTTGTTGCTGCTGACCGTCATCACCGCGTCCTTCGCCTGGAGCCAGGTCCAGATCACCGAGCTCGGCGCGATCGGCGCCGGCCCCTATGTCTGGGGCGGCGCGATCGGCGGCCTGATCCTGGCCCTGGTCACCACCTTCAAGAAGACCTGGGCGCCGGTCACCGCGCCGCTGTACGCGCTGGTCGAGGGCTTCTTCCTCGGCGCGATCTCGTCGATCTTCGAGGCCAAGTTCCCGGGCATCGTGATCCAGGCGGTCATGCTGACCTTCGGCACCCTGTTCGCGCTGCTGTTCGCGTATCGCTCGGGCCTGATCAAGGCGACCGAGAACTTCAAGCTCGGCGTGGCCGCGGCCACCGGCGGCATCTTCCTGATCTACCTGGCCACGATGGTGCTGGGCCTGTTCAACATCAACATCCCCTACATCCACGAATCGGGCCTGATCGGCATCGGCTTCAGCCTGTTCGTGGTGGTGGTCGCGGCGATGAACCTGGTGCTGGATTTCGACTTCATCGAGACCGGCGTCGAGCAAGGCGCGCCGAAGTACATGGAGTGGTACGGCGCGTTCGGCCTGATGGTCACCCTGGTGTGGCTGTACATCGAGTTCCTGCGCCTGCTGTCGAAGCTGCAGTCGCGCAACTGATACGGGCGGTTCGTGTTTTGCAAAGGGCGCCTTCGGGCGCCCTTTTCTTTGCCTGGATTTTGGGGCGCGTCCGGGTAGGAGCGATGGCTCTCGCCTGCACCGCAACTTCGAAGCGCGATGCGAACACATGCCCCGGAAACGACGACGGCGCCCTCGGGCGCCGTCGTTGCTTCGCTGCGAAACCTTCGGATCAGGTGCGGCCTTATCAGAAGCGGTCTTCGTCGTCGGTCTCGAACTTGCCTTCGTAGCCTTCCGGCGGCGGCGGCTGATCGCCGACCGTCCACAGGCGCTCCAGGGCGTAGAACTCGCGCACGCGCGGCAGCATGACGTGGACGACGACGTCGCCGAGATCGACCAGCACCCACTCGGCCTCGCGCTCGCCTTCGACGCCCAGCGGCATGACGTCGAGGTTCTTGGCGAACTTGACGACTTCGTTGGCGATCGATTTGACGTGACGGGTCGAGGTGCCGGAGGCGATCACCATGTAATCGGTGACGCTGCTCTTGCCGCGCACATCGATTTCGACGACATCCTTGGCCTTGAGTTCTTCGACCGCGGCGTGGACCGTCTTGAGCAACAACGCGGTCGGCGGCGGCGGGTTCGGCAGCTGGGTCTTGATGACTTGGGCTTGGCTGGTCAAGGGGAAATCGGCTCTGCGTGACGGGGTTGTGGCGGGATTATACCGAAGCGCCGCGCAGGGCTCGCACGCCGTACAGACCATGGCGTTCTATATAGCCCGCGACGGCCGCCGGAACGTACTCGCGCCAGGGTTCTCCGGCGGCGATCAGCGAACGTACCTGGCTGGCCGATTCGGCATGGAGCGGCTGGTTCAAGCGGAAAACCCGCCCGGCCGGGGCCTGCCTCAAGGCCTCGACCTCGGCCGTCTCGCGCCCTGCTGCGAATGCGATGCGCCCGGCTTCGAGGGGGCTGCCGGGGCGCTCGGCGACCACGAAGTGGGCCAGGTCGAACAGCGACTGCCACTCTTTCCATTTCGGCAAATCGAGAAAACTGTCGGCGCCGACCAACAGCGCCAGCGGCTGCTCCGGGCCGACCTCGGCGCGGACCTCGCGCAGGGTCTCGACCGTATAGGAGCGACCCTCGCGGCGCAGTTCGCGTCGGTCGACCATGAGTTCGTCTTCGCCGGCGGCGGCCAGGTCGAGCATGCGGGCGCGGTGCTCGGCGCTGGCGCCGGGCAAGGCGCGGTGCGGCGGGTCGGCCGCGGGCATCAGCCGCACCTGCGCGCGCAACGTGTCGCGCGCGGCGCGGGCGATCGCCAGATGACCGTCGTGGATCGGATCGAAGGTGCCGCCGTAGAAGACCAGCAAGCCCATGGGCGGCAACTCAGGCGCCGGACACCGCGAGCAGGCGCAGCGCACGCGGCTCGGCGACGGCCAGCAACAGGCGTTCCAGGGCGACCCAGGCGTCGCCGCTTTCGCGGCCCTTGGCCATGCGGTCGACGCGGCCGGCCTGGGCCAGCAAGGCCTCCCAGCGGCGGGCGTCGTGACGCTGCAGGGCGCGGCGGTACATGGGTTGTTTCGAGTCCCAGATCCGCTGCGCCTTGAATTCGGCGTTGATGTTGCCGCCGCGCGCGTTAACCCGCGCCAGGGCGGCGGTGCGCTGCAATTCCATCACCACCATGCCGAGCAAGGCCGGCACCGCCTCGCCTTCGGCGCGCAGGCCGGCGAGCATGCGCGAGACCTGCCCACCCTGCCCGTTCATGGCCGCGTCGAGCACGCGGAACACGTCGAAGCGCGCGGCATCGGCGACCAGAGTCTGCATGCGTTCGAGGTCGATGGTCTCGCCGTCGGACAACAGGGCGAGCTTGTCGACTTCCTGCGCGGCCGCAAGCAGATTGCCCTCGACGCGCTCGGCCAGGCTCTGCACCGCGTCGCGATCGGCGCGCAGGCCGCGCGCGCGCAGGCGGCGCTCGATCCATTCCGGCAGTTCGTGCGGCTTGATCGCCCAGGCCACGGCGATGTGGCCGACGCGGCCCACTGCTTCGCTCCACTTGCCGCCGTGCTGCTTGCTCCATTCGCCCGCGGTGATCAGCAGGTTGACGTCGTGCGGCGGGTCGGCGCAGAAATCGGAAATCACTTCGGCGCCTTCCTTGCCGGGCTTGCCGCTAGGCAGGCGCAGCTCGATCAGGCGTCGGCTGGCGAACAGGCTCGGCGCGCGGAAGGCGCCGGACAACGCGTTCCAGTCGGGTTCGCGTTGATTGCCTTCGGCCTCGTACACCTCGCGTTCGTCGATGCCCTGCTTGCGCGCGGCGGCGCGCACCGCATCGGCGGCTTCGAGCACGCGCAAGGGCTCGGGCCCGGCGATCAGATAGACCGGCCGCAGGGCTTCGCTGTCGAGTTGGGCGAGCAGACGCTCGGGCGTCAGTTCCATGGTCGCCGACGCAGGCCGTGAGCGAGGATCAACGGCGTTCGGTGACGGCGCCGATGCGGCGAAGCACCGCGGCGCTCATCTCGCGACGCATTTCGCGCATCAGGATTTCGCGTTCGCCTTCGGTACCGATCGCGTTGACCGGGTTGGAGACGTAGTCGCGCGCCAGCTCGATGCTCTGGCGCGGCACCAGGGCGGTGCCGTCGGCCTTGCGCAGTTCGAAGGCGACGGCGTAGCGCAGGCTGTATTCCTGGACGCGGCCGAGTTCGTCGAGCGCGGCCGGGGTGTCGCCCCAACGCTCGGACAACAGATCGAGCACCGCCACTTCGCTGGAATCGGCGGTCGCCGGCACCGCGCCGGCGCGGGTCAGCGCCTGGGCCAGGGATTCGGCGAGCGGGCTGTAGCGGTCGGCGGAGACCACCCGCACCGGACCGAGGTCCGGCGGCAGGGTCAGGGCCTGGCGCAACTGGAAACCGCAGGCCGACAAGGCCAGCACGAGGACCGCCAGCGAGGTGCGGGCAGTCGCGCGGAGAAAGGGGGTGCGAGGCGTCATGTGGCGAAGTCTGGACGAGGCGGCTTCGGGCATCAATAGGAAGCCTGAACCGCATTGGCGCCGAAGCGGTCGCAGCCGTGGCTGCGTCTGCGCCGGCGTTCGGAAACCGGCGGCGCGCCGATCCGTCGGCGCTCAGTAGCGGATCGCGTGCCCGGCGAACAGCGCCTGCGGCGTCTGCGCACCCGGCAGCGCCATGAGCCGGTCGAGCCAGGCCTGCACCGCCGGCCAGCGCTCCGGCCAGGTGCTCATCGCGAAACCGGCGGCTTCGGCCCAGGGCTCGATGGTGAAGAACAGATAGCCGCTGCAGGCGACGTCGGCGATGCTCGGCGCCTCGCCCGCCAGCCACGGCGTCTGGGCCAGTTGCGCCTGCAGCCGGTCGAGATCGGCGAGCGAGCGGCGGTCGTACCAGGCCAGCACGGCCGGGTCGTAGTGGCCGAACTGGCGGCCGTAGCGCGAGTGGGCGACGTTGAGGCTGACCCGGTTGGCTTCCCACGACAGCCATTCGCGCACGTGCAGGCGCTGTTCGACGGTCTGGCCGTCGAGCGCGCCGGCGCGAGTGGCCAGGTAGTCGAGGATCACGTTCGACTGGCACAGCACCAGATCGTCGATGCGCAACACCGGCACCTCGCCGTGCACGGCGAGTTCGCGGAACTCCTGCGACCGCCGATCGCGCGGGCTGCGGATGTCGACGTGGCGCTGCTCGAACTCGATCCCGAGCAGGCGCAGGGCCAGGGCGACCTTGTAGCTGAAACCGGAGTCGGGGTGGCAGTAGAGGATGGGGGTCATGGGGGCGGGTTCGCGGGTGTTGGAAGGTAAGGGCTGAAGGCTCGATAGCTTGGGAACTAAAAGCAAATCCCCCCTGCCCCCCTTTTCCAAAGGGGGGAACAGCGACAGCGGTGACGACGGTGCCCCGCAGCAGCGGCGACGGCGGCAACCATGAGCGCGCCGCTGCGGCTGCTACTGCTGCCGCTGCGGCTGGGACTACGGCTGCGATTGCGATTGCGATTGCAGCTGCAACGACAACGACGCGGCCGGCCGACTAGTCCCCCCTTTGGAAAAGGGGGGCCAGGAGGGATTTGCTGTTGCTGTTGCTGTCCGCTCTTATCAGCCCGACTACCGACGCGGCGAACTCAGCTCGCGACGATATTGACGATCTTGCCCGGCACCACGATCACCTTGCGCACGGTCAGGCCTTCCATGAACTTGACCACGTTCGGTTCGGCCAAGGCCAAACGCTCGGCGTCTTCCTTGGCGACGTTGACCGGCACTTCGATGGTGCCGCGCAGCTTGCCGTTGACCTGCACCGCCAGGGTCACCACGTCGCGCGCCAGCGCCGAGGTGTCGACCGCGGGGAACGGCAGATCTTCGAGCAGGGTCTCGTCATGGCCCAGCACCTGCCACAGCGCGTGGCTGGCGTGCGGGGTGATCGGGTTGAGCAACAGCACGATCGCCGCCAGCGCTTCCTGGCGCAGGGCACGGCCGTTGGCGCTGGCATCGTCGAACTTGCCCAGGTGATTGAGCAGTTCCATGACCGCGGCGATGGCGGTGTTGAAACTGTGGCGACGGCCGTAGTCGTCGCCGACCTTCTGGATGCACTCGTGCAACTGCCGGCGCAGAGTCTTCTGCGCGGCGTCCAGGCTGGCGATATCGAGCGCCGGCGCGGCGCCGTCGGCCGCGTGGCGATGGACCATGGTCCACAGGCGGCGCAGGAAACGCGCCATGCCTTCGACGCCGGCTTCGTTCCATTCCAGCGACTGGTCCGGCGGCGCGGCGAACATCGAGAACAGACGCACGGTATCGGCGCCGAACTTACCGACCATCAACTGCGGGTCGACGCCGTTGTTCTTCGACTTCGACATCTTCTCGGTGCCGCCGATCTGCACCGGCTGGCCGTCGGCCTTGAGCGCGGCGCCGGTGATGCGGCCGCGTTCGTCGCGCACGATCTCGACGTCGGCGGGATTGATCCAATCCTTCGAGCCGTCGCCGTTGTCGCGATAGAAGGTGTCGGCGATGACCATGCCCTGGGTCAGCAGGTTGGTCGCCGGCTCGTCGCTGTTGACCAGGCCCTGGTCGCGCAACAGCTTGTGATAGAAGCGGAAATACATCAGGTGCAGGATCGCGTGCTCGATGCCGCCGATGTACTGGTCGACCGGCAGCCAGTAGTTGGCGCGGCCGTCGACCTGCTCGGAGGCGCCCGGCGAGGTGTAGCGCGCGTAGTACCAGCTCGACTCCATGAAGGTGTCGAAGGTGTCGGTTTCGCGCTCGGCCGCGCCGCCGCACTGCGGGCAGGTGGTCTTGCGCCATTCCGGGTCGGCCTTGATCGGCGAGGTGATGGCGCCGGCCTTGGCGTAGGCATCCGCCACGTCTTCCGGCAGCACTACCGGCAACTGGTTTTCCGGCACCGGCACGTCGCCGCAGCTCGGGCACAGGATCACCGGAATCGGGCAGCCCCAATAGCGCTGGCGGCTCACGCCCCAGTCGCGCAGGCGGTAGTTGACCCGGCGCGCACCGCGGCCTTCGGCCTCCAGCTTGCTCGCCAACGCATCGAGCGCCTGCTGGAAATCCAGGCCGTCGAGGTCGCCGGAGTTGACCAGCCAGCCGCGCTCGGTCCAGGCGCCCTGCTCGTCGATGCCGCTCTGGAATTCCTGGACCACCTGCACCGCGGCGGTGGTGCCGTAGACGTCGACCGAGGCCGCGCCGCCCAGGGCGCTGCGCATCGGGTCCTTGTGCTGGGTGGCGACGTCCTCGCCGATCTCGGCGAGCGCATCGCGCACCGCGTCGGGCACGATCACGGTCTTGATCGGCAACTGATAGCGCTTGGCGAACTCCCAGTCGCGCTGGTCGTGACCGGGCACGGCCATGACCGCGCCGGTGCCGTAGTTCATCAGCACGAAGTTGGCGACGAACACCGGCAGCGCTTCGCCGGTGACCGGATGCAGCGCGCGCAGACCGGTGTCGCGGCCGCGCTTTTCCTGGGTTTCCAGTTCGGCCTCGGACACGCCGCCCTGGCGCAGCTCGGCGATGAACTCGGCCAGGTCGCTGTCGCTTTGCGCGGCGAGCGCGGCCAGCGGGTGCTCGGCGGCGATCGATACGAAGGTCACGCCCATCAAGGTGTCGGGGCGGGTGGTGAACACGTTCAAGGGTTCGACCGCGGCGCCGTTCTCGTCGCGCACGTCGAAGCGGATCTCCAGGCCTTCGCTGCGACCGATCCAGTTGCGCTGCATGGTCTTGACCGCTTCCGGCCAGCCCGGCAGCGTGTCCAGGCCGTCGAGCAGCTCCTGGGCGTAGTCGGTGATCTTGAGGAACCACTGCGGGATTTCGCGCTTCTCGACCAGGGCGCCGGTGCGCCAGCCGCGGCCGTCGATCACCTGCTCGTTGGCGAGCACGGTCTGGTCGACCGGATCCCAGTTGACCACCGAGTTCTTGCGGTAGGCCAGGCCCTGCTTCATCAACCGCACGAACATGCGCTGCTCGTGGACGTAATAGTCCGGCGTGCAGGTGGCGAACTCGCGCGACCAGTCGATGGCATAGCCCATGGTCTTGAGCTGCGCCTTCATGTGGGCGATGTTGGCGTAGGTCCACTTGGCCGGCGCGGTCTTGTTCTTGATCGCGGCGTTCTCGGCCGGCAGGCCGAATGCGTCCCAGCCCATCGGCTGCAGCACGTTGAAGCCGGTCATGCGCTTGTAGCGCGAGATCACGTCGCCGATGGTGTAGTTGCGCACATGGCCCATGTGCAGCGCGCCCGAGGGGTACGGCAGCATCGACAGGCAGTAGTACTTGGGCTTGTCCGACGTTTCGTCGACCTCGAACGCGCGGGTGGCGTCCCAATAGCCTTGGGCGGCGGTTTCGACGCTGCTCGGGTCGAAGGCCTTGGTTTCACTCTTGGGGTCGTGCGGGGCGTGGGGGACGTCGGTAGACACAGGCGGGCATGAGCGGAAGGACAGGACCGGCAAGCCTACCGCAGCGCACCAAGGCCCGCCATGCGCGGACGGCCGCGGCTGCGGCCGCAAGACCCGCGACAGGCCGTCCTGCCCGCCTTGGCCGGCCCTGCCCGGCATCTGCGAAGAAGGCCGGCCCTCGCGGACCGGCCTTCGGTTTTCACGCCTGCGACCAGGGTGCAGCGCTCCGGCGCAGGCGCCGGCGTGCGCTCAAACGCACTCGAACGCGACGACCTGCCCCTTCTCGTTGTAGATCGGACGGACGGTTTTCCCCATCGGGCAGAACTTCGGCAGGTTGCCGATGACTCCGCCCCGGGTACGGTCGGGAGCCGGTGCGGTGCGGACATCGGTGGCCTGGACGGCCCCGGACAACAGTACGGCGGCGAGCAACAGCGACAGCTTGATCATGACGGTCGACTCGTTCTGGACGAACCGGATGGATGCCGACGAAGGGCCTGTGCGGCCGATGCGGGCCTCCGGTCCGGCCGGCCCGCATCGGCCCCCAAGTTGCAGTCATGCATGACCCTTGGCAACGGTGCGCGGCCGAATCGGCGGCTAAGATCGGCCAACTTCGTCCCGGAATCCGCATATGACCCGTCTCGCCGTCGCCGTCATCGCCGTCCTGTCCGCCGCCCCGGCCTATGCCGCCCCCGCCGCCGCGGCCGAACCGATGGCGTTGCAATGCGGCCGCTTGTTCGACGCGCGCAGCGGCAAGTTGCTGGAAGCGCGCACCGTGGTGGTGCGCGACGGCAAGGTCGAGCAGGTCCTCGACGGCCGCGCCGAGGCGCCGGGCACGCGCACGGTCGACCTGTCCGGCCACACCTGCACCCCCGGCTGGACCGACCTGCACGTGCACCTGGGCGACCAGTCCAGCCCGAAGAGCTACGAGGAAGACTTCCGCCTAGACCCGGTCGACTTCGCCTTCCGCTCGGTCGGCTACGCCAACAAGACCCTGATGGCCGGGTTCACCAGCGTGCGCGACCTCGGCGGCGAAGTGAGCCCGCATCTGCGCGACGCGATCAATCAGGGCCTGGTCGCCGGCCCGCGCGTCTGGGCCGCGGGCAAGTCGATCGCCACCACCGGCGGCCATGCCGACCCGACCAACGGCTATAACGCCACGCTCTCGCACCTGCTCGGCCCGCCGGGCCCGACCGAAGGCGTGATCAATTCGGTCGACGAGGCGCGCCAGGCGGTGCGCCAGCGTTACAAGGACGGCAGCGACGTGATCAAGATCACCGCCACCGGCGGCGTGCTGTCCTACGCCAAGTCCGGCGACGCGCCGCAGTTCACCGTCGACGAGGTCAAGGCCATCGTCGACGCCGCCAAGGACTACGGTTATCGGGTCGCCGCGCATGCGCACGGCACCGAAGGCATGAAGCGCGCGGTGCTCGGCGGGGTGACTTCGATCGAGCACGGCACCTACATGACCGACGAAGTCATGTCGCTGATGAAGCAGAAAGGCACCTGGTACGTGCCGACCATCTATGCCGGGCGCTTCGTCGCCGACAAGGCCAAGATCGACGGCTACTTCCCCGAGGTGGTGCGGCCGAAGGCGGCGAGGATCGGTTCGCTGATCCAGCAGACCGCGGCCAAGGCCTACAAGAACGGCGTCAAGATCGCCTTCGGCACCGACATGGGCGTCGGCCCGCACGGCGACAACGCGCGCGAATTCCTCTACATGGTCGAAGCCGGCATTCCCGCCGCGGTGGCGCTGCAAGCCGCGACCATCCGCGCCGCCGAAGTGCTCGGCGTCGACGATCAGGGCGTGATCGAAGCCGGCAAGCGCGCCGATATCGTCGCCGTGCCGGGCAACCCGCTCGAGGACATCAATGCGGTAATGAAGGTCGATTTCGTGATGAAGGACGGACAGATCTTCAAGCAGGCCTTGTAAGCGCCGCGCCGGATCGCTGCGAACGCCGGCGTGCGTCGGCGTTCGCAGCCGCCTGCCTGCTCCGGCCCAGTTCCAGTTCCAGTTCACAGAAAAGCTGCCTGTGCGCTGCCTGCGGCGCCAGCACCGCCGTGCCCGTGAACTGAGTCACGGCGGGCCCGCCGCGTGCGTGGCATAAGCACGGTGCCGGGCCAGCATCCGGCACAGGACATTCAAACGCCGCAGTACATCGAGGCCGCTCGCGCCTCCCGGCCCACGCTTCACCGAAAGGGAGTTCGAATGAAATCGCCCTTGCTCGCCGCCGCGGTCTGCGCGACTGCCCTCGGCAGCCTGCTTTCGATGACCCAGGCACTCGCGGCCCCGCCGTGCCCGGAATGTTTCTATCCCTACCGCGCCTGCATCCGCAGCGCCGTCACTGCGGAACAGCAACTGGCCTGCGAGCTCGAATACGACGACTGCCGCGCGACCTATTGCGAATTCACCGCCACCGCGAACGACGCGCTGCTGCCGCGCGAACGCGACCTGGCCTCACCGGTAGAAGCCGCGCGCATCGTCGACACGCGGCAAGGCGCGCGCTGAGTTCCTCGCCGCGCGGCTCGGCACCTCCGACGCCGCGCGCTCCAGGACCGCCGTCGCCGCAGCAAGGTCGGCCGCGGACGTCGCGTCCGCGGCAGGCGCCGAATACGATCGACCTTGCTGCGGCGTCGGCACCTGTCATCGAAGCGAATGCGCGCGGCGCGCATTCGCGGTCGTGTGCGCAGCATCGACATTGCGCCGCTCGGTATCAGTTTCCGGGGCGTTCGCCGCGCGCCGTGGCCACATAAGCCACCAACCAGATCAGCAAGGCGAGCCGCTGGGCGATCGGCGCCGGCAATACGCCGATGTCGGCGCCGAGCACCGCGACCAGCACCAGAGCACCGGACAACACTTCGACCGAGATCAGGCCGCGCCACGCCTGCAGGCCGCGCGCACCGATCGCGAGCAAGGCCGCGCCGGCCACGAAGGCCAGCCACCACAGCATCCAGGCGGTCGCATGCAGACGACTGGCCGGCGCATCCAGGTCGGTCGAATCCAGCGCGAGCCCGCCCTGCGCCGCCCAGGCCAGGGCCGACAGGCACCACAGCCAGGCACCGATGCGCGCCATCGCGCCGGCGCTGCGCAAGCGTTCGCGCAGCCGCCAGGCCACTACCGCCAACAGCAGCCCCGGCACCATGAAGCCGAGCAGATTGAAGGCGGCCGCATGGGCGATGCCGTCGGCACCGAGCAGGCCCGGCGGATGCAGGCGATGCGAATAACCTTCGAGCGCCGCGCCGAAACCGAGCAAGGCGCCCAGGCAGCACAGCGCCGCCGCCAATGCGAGCGCCTGCATGCGGCCGCGGCGCTTGCCTGCGCCGGTGTTGGCTGCGTCGGTGTCGGCCGCGACCGCCGGGCCGGTGTTCGGGTTCGATGAGCGCTTCATCGCGTCATGCTAGCGTGCGCACCCGCGGCGCGCGCTTGCCTTGCGCCCGATCGCCCCCACTTCGGGTTCCAACCCGAGCACCACGCAGACGAGCCAGACGATGACCGCAACCGCCAAGCCCCACGTCTTCGACGCCACCGCCGATCGCTTCCAGGAAGAGGTGCTGCAAAAATCCCTGCAGGTGCCGGTCCTGATCGATTTCTGGGCCGAATGGTGCCAGCCGTGCAAGACCTTGGGCCCGATCCTGGAAAAGCTGGCGGCCGACTACAACGGCGCCTTCGAGCTGGCCAAGGTCGACGTCGAAGCCGAACAGCAGCTCGGCGCCGCGTTCCAGATCCGCTCGATCCCGACCGTGTTCCTGGTCAAGGGCGGCCAGTTGGTCGACGGCTTCGCCGAGGCCCTGCCGGAAAGCGCGGTGCGCGAATTCCTCAAGCACCACGGCATCGAGCCGGCCGAGGCCGCGCCGGCCGAAGAGGCCATCGCCGAGCCGGCGGCGGTCGATCCGCACGACGAAGTCGTGCGCTTGCGCCACGAAGTCGCCGAACAGCCCGACAAGGCCGAACTCAAGCTCGACCTGGCCCTGGCCCTGCTCGCCACCGGCGCGGCGCAGGAGTCGGAGCAGTTGCTCGACGCCCTGCCGGCCAACCTCGCCACCGACGACCGCAGCCTGCGCGCCCGCGCCCGCCTCGGCTTCCTGGCCGTGAGCAAGGACGCGCCGCCGGTGCAGACGCTGGAGGCCGCCATCGCCGCCCAGCCCGAAGACCTGCAAGCCCGCTACCTGCTCGGCGCACGCCTGCTCGCTGCCGGTCACGACCAAGCCGCGCTCGAGCACTTCATCGAACTGCTGCGCCGCGACCGCGCCTATCAGGACGGCCTGCCCCGCAAAGCCCTGATCGACGCCTTCAAGGTGATCGAGGACCAGGACCTGGTCGGCCAGTACCGCCGCAAGATGGCCTCGCTGCTGTTCTGAGCGGTCTGAGCCGGGCCGGTGCGCGGGGATCTGCGGGCGGCCGAGGCTAGCCCGCCGGCCCCGACCAGGCGAAGACTTGACTATACGCATCCGTATGGCAGGCTAGACCGGCCTTCGCCACCCTTGCCCCCATGAAAGCCCGCACCCTGCGCCACGGCCTCAATCTGTGGCCGCCGTTCCTGTTTTCCGGCATCCACGTCGCCGCGATCGCCCCGGACTACCGCCAGGCCACGGTCGAGCTGCGCATGCGCCCCTGGAATCGCAACTACGTCGGCACCCATTTCGGCGGCAGCCTGTTCTCGATGACCGACCCGTTCTGGATGCTGCTGGCGATGAACGCCCTCGGCCGCGAGTACATCGTCTGGGATCGCGCCGGTTCGATCGAGTTCGTCAAACCCGGGCGCGGCACGGTGCGCGCCGACTTCCGTCTCGACGACGACGTGCTCGACGAACTGCGCAAGGCCACCGCCAACGGCGACAAGTACCTGCACTGGTTCGACACCGACGTGGTCGACGCCAGCGGCGAAGTAGTCGCCAAGATCCGCAAACAGCTGTACGTGCGGCGCAAGCGCGACAAGCGCAGTCCGGACCGCACCGACGACCGCTGATTCCCGCGCCATTCCGCCTGCTGCGCGCAGGTATGGTGCGGTCGCAATGCCGCCAAATGCGGCAATTGTTGACCGATTGCTCATCTCCGGACGGTCGACAGCGCCATCGAACAGACCGGCCGACGGCGCCGCCAGTGGACCAAGGTCCAGCGCCCCTCTACTTGTCACGCCAGCCTGCCAAGCAGCACACTAGGCTCTTACGCGGGCACTGCGACAGCGTATGCTGTGCAGTCGCGACACGGGGCCGCGAATGTCGATCATCACAACGCAATCCGATGAACCCAGCGCGCCGATGCCGGAGATTGCCGGCTATCGACTGCGCCAGATCATCAACCACGGCGGCTTGTCCACGGTCTACCTGGGCGAGCAAGTCGCGCTTGGCCGCGAAGTCGCCATCAAGATCATGCTGCCGCACGCGCTGGCCGACGAAGTCAGCCGCCGTCGCTTCGAGAACGAAGTCCGCACGATCGCGCGCCTGGAACATCCCCACGTCGTCGGTATCCACGAAGTCGGCCGCACCCGCGAGGGCCTGCCCTACTACGCCATGCCGTTCCTGCCGCGCGGCCATCTGGGCAAGCGCATCGAGCAGGGTTTCTCGCGCGGCGAAGCCGAGGTGATCTCGATCGTCGAGCCGCTGCTGTCGGCGCTCGAGTACGCGCACTCGCGCGGCGTCGTGCATCGCGACGTCAAGGCCGAGAACGTCCTGTTCGACATCACCGAACGGCCGCTGCTGGCCGATTTCGGCATCGCCCTGCGCCGCGGTTTCGGCGCGCGCATGACCGCGACCGGCCTGGCCGTGGGCAGCACCGCCTACATGGCGCCGGAGCAGGCGCGCGGCGAAGAAGTCGACGGCCGCGCCGATCTCTACAGCCTCGGCGTGCTGTGCTGGGAAATGCTGACCGGCCGGCTGCCGTTCGAGGCGCAGGACGCGCTGTCGATGGCGGTCATGCACGCGCAGAACCCGATCCCGAAACTGCCGCCGCCGCTCAAGCACTGGCAGCGTTTCATGAACCGCGCCCTGGCCAAGCAGCCCGACCAGCGTTTCAGCGACGCCGCCGAAATGGCCGAGGCGGTCAGCGAGATCAAGCACCGCGGCGAGCTCTCGCGTTTCGGCCGGGTGGCCGCGCAACTGCGTCCGCTCAAGCGCTGGGTGACCCCGGCCTGGGCCGGCCTGGCGGTGGTCGCGATCGCCGTGGTCAGCATCGCCTTCGCCCTCAACCGGGTCGAGAAGGACGGTTTCTTCCGTGCCGAACTGCCCAGCGCGAACAAGAGCGGTGCGACCCGGATCGACAACGACCCGACCCAGGCGATGATGGCGCCGCTGCCGCAGGCGCCGCTGCAGGAGTCGCTGCAGAACGCCCGCACCTACATCGCCCAGGGCCGCCTGGCCTCGCCGGCCGACGCCAACGCCTACAACAGCCTGCTCACCGCCTGGCATCTGGACAGCACCAGTCCCGAAGTCGGCGTGGTGGTCGGCGAACTCACCCAGGCCTTCGGCGATGCCATGGCCAGCGATCTGCGCGAAGGCCGCGACCAGCGTGCGCGCGAGCACTTGGTCAACGCCACCGCGCTCGGCCAGCAGACCGGCACCGCCGACTCGGCCGCGCAACGCAGCCTGCGCGAGAAAGCCGCGCAAGCCCTGGAAACCCGCCTGGAACAGGCCGCGCGCCGCGGCGACGGTGCCGACGCCGGGCGCGTGATCGCGCTGGCCGAAGAGTTCGGCCTGCCGCGCACCGTTTCCACCCGTTTGATCGCGCAGGCGCGCGGCGTCGCCGGCGACGGCACGGTCGCGCGCGGCGTGGCCACGGTCGGCGCGGCCGCACCGGCCAGCAGCGTCGCGGTGAGTTTTAACCCGCGTCCGGTCAGCCGCGGCGAATACGCACGTTTCGTCAGCGCCAACCAGCGCGCACCGGCGCTGTGCCGCGAGCGCGCGTCCCTGCTGCGCGTGATCGCGCCGAAGGACTGGAAGGCCCCGGGCTTCGACCAGACCGAGACCGAACCGGTGGTCTGCGTGTCGACCTCCGACGCCGAGGCCTATGCGCGCTGGTACAGCCAGCAGACCGGCCGCCACTATCGCCTGCCAACCGCCGACGAAGCCCAGCGCATGTCGGGCGGCGGCGGTCGCGCGCTGTCGATCTGGTCCGGCGATTGCGGCCGCACCTGCCAGCAACGCCAGGTCGGCGGCAGTTCCTGGCGCAGCGGCTCGGCCCTGCGTCCGCTCAACGCCACCCGCGGCTACGACGACGTCGGCTTCCGCCTGGTGCGCGAACGCTGAGCCGCTGAGGCCGAGGCACGACGATCGTCGCGATCTAAGCCAAATCCCCCGCGCCAGCCGGCCCCCTCAACTTCAAGCAACGCAGGGCGCTGCCCCCTTTGCAAAGGGGGCGAACTTTCGATGGGCGCCACCCCATAAGCACAGCGCAGGCCATCAGGCCCCCAGCAGCCAGCAGCGGCGCGGGCCGCGTGTTCGCCGCCGCCGTCGCCTACAATCCGCGCCATGCGCATGTCCAACCTGCAACGCTTGTTTCTCACCGGCCTGTTGACCCTGCTGCCGATCTGGCTGACCTGGGTCGTGGTCAAGTTCGTGTTCGTGCTGCTGTCCGACACCAGCCGTCCGCTGATCGGCCCGCTGCTCAACAACCTCGCCCTCGGCTACCCGCACACGCTGGGCTGGTTGAACGATCCGTGGGTACAAACCGCGATCGGCCTGATCGCCACGCTCGGAGTGATCCTGCTGTCGGGGGTGATGACCCGGCGGGTGATCGGCCAGACCGTGCTGCGCTGGTTCGAGTCGTTGATCAAGCGCATCCCGCTGGCCAGCACCATCTATGGCAGCGCGCGACAATTGCTCGACATCCTGCAGACCAAGCCCGACGGCACCCAGCGCGTGGTGCTGATCGACTTCCCGCACAACGAGATGAAGTCGATCGGCTTCGTCACCCGGGTCATGCGCGAGCAAGGCACCGGCCGCGAACTGGCCGCGGTGTACGTGCCGACCACGCCCAACCCGACCTCGGGTTATCTGGAGATCGTGCCGGTGGAAAAGATCACCCCGACCGACTGGACCGTCGACCAGGCGATGAGCTTCATCATCTCCGGCGGCGCGGTCTCGCCCGAATCGATTCCATTCTCGGTGCCGTCGCCGGCGGCAGCGCCGAACCCGGGGGAAGCGCAAGCATGAAGCCACGCCACTTGCTGCGCCTGGCCGCGTCCCTGCTCGCCTGCATCGGCTTCGCCGGCGCCGCCGGCGCCGCGCCCGCGGCATTGACGCCGCACCGCATCGCCCTCGACGACGGCCGCAGCTTCAGCCTCAACCTGCCGGCCGAGCTGGAGATCGTCCCGGCGGTGCAAGGCCTCAAGCGCGTGCGGTTCTTCGCCCGCAGCCCGGACGGCCGCTTGTTCGTCACCGACATGCACGACCTCAGCGACAACCGTCGCGGCCGCGTCTACGCGCTCGACGATTGGGACGAGCAGCGCGCGCGGTTCGGCAAGGTCTCGGTCTATCTCGACAAACAGCGCAATCCCAACAGCGTCGCCTTCCACACCGATGCGCAGGGCCGCTCCTGGCTGTACGTCGCCAACACCGACAAGTTGCAGCGTTATCGCTATCGCAACGGCGACCTCAAGCCTTCGTCGGAACCCGAGACGCTGGCGAGCTTTCCCGACTACGGCCTGAGCTACAAGTACGGCGGTTGGCACCTGACCCGCACCCTCGCCTTCGGCGACGGCAAGCTCTACGTCTCGGTCGGCAGCAGCTGCAATGCCTGCATCGAGAAAGAAGACGTGCGCGCGGCGATATTGCAGATGAACCCCGACGGCAGCGAGCGCCGCATCTATGCGCAGGGCCTGCGCAACGCGGTCGGCCTGTTGTTTCGCGACGGCCAGTTGTATGCGACCAACCAGGGCGCCGATCACCTCGGCGACCAGAAACCCGACGAAACCATGTTCGCGGTGCGCGACGGCGCCGATTACGGCTGGCCGTTCTGCTATCACAGCAAGGGCCGCACCCTGACCGATCCGAAGTTCCCGCGCAAACCCGGCTGCACGGCGGTGCCCAAGCCGTTCGCGTCCTTCCCCTCGCATGCCTCAGCGCTCGGTCTGAGCTGGTTCCCGCCCGCCGACGGCGCGCTGCTGCGCAACGAATACCTGGTCGCCCTGCACGGCGGCAGCAAGCTCAGCCTCGATCACGGCTACCGCATCGTCCGGGTCGGCGCCGACGGCCGCAGCGGCGGCGAGCTGGTCAACGGTTTCCTCGCCAAGGGCAAGGTGCACGGCCGTCCCTGCGACGTGCTGCGCAACGGCCGCGACAGCTTCTTCTTCAGCGACGACAAAAGCGGCGTGATCTATTACGTGAGGCCCAAGCGATGAGCGCCTCCGGGATAGAGACCGCGGCCGCGATCGCCAGCGCCGGCGGCGAAGGCACGCGCACCCTGCAGGACCGTGCGCTGCGTCTGTTCATCGTCCTGTCGGCGTTTTTCTGCGTCAACGCAGCGCTGGCCGAGTTCATCGGGGTCAAGATCTTCGCCCTCGAGGACACCCTCGGCATCGCCCCGCTGCAATGGAATCTGTTCGGCCAGACCGGCTCGCTGAACTTCACCGCCGGCACCCTGCTATGGCCGGTGGTGTTCCTGATGACCGACGTCATCAACGAGTTCTTCGGCCGCCGCGGCGTGCGCCTGATCTCGTGGCTCGCCGCCATGTTGATCGCCTACGGCTTCGTGTTCGCCTTCGCCGCGATCGCGTTGGCGCCGGCGGCGTGGTGGGTGCAGGCGGCGCAGGCCCAGGGCGTGCCCGACTACCAGGCCGCGTTCGCGGCGATCTTCGGCCAGGGCCTGTGGAGCATCGGCGGCTCGCTGATCGCTTTCATGATCGGCCAGCTGATCGATGTCGGCGTGTTCCACCGCATCCGCAGCCTCACCGGCGAGAAACACATCTGGCTGCGCGCGACCGGCTCGACCGCGGTCTCGCAGTTGGTCGACAGCTTCGTGGTGCTCTATATCGCCTTCGTGCTCGGCCCGCAGCACTGGCCGATCCCGCAGTTCCTCGCCATCGGCTCGGTCAACTACGTCTACAAGATGCTGGCCGCGTTCGCGATGATCCCGCTGATCTATCTGTTGCGCATGTGGATTCACAGTTACCTCGGCGAAGCGCGCGCCCGCCAGTTGCGCGACGAGGCGGCGGCGGACTGATCGCCGCAGCACGGGTGCCCAAGGTCAGCCCAGCCGCTCAGCCCAGCCCCATCGCCTCGCGTATCCGCTCGCGATAGCTGGCGCCGCTGCCCAGGCGCTGGCCGTTGACCAGACGCAACAGATAACGGCCGCCGTCGAGCTGCTCGATGTCGCGCACCGCCTGCAACTGGACGATGCGCGAGCGATGGATGCGCACGAAGCGGCTCGGGTCCAGCCGCGCCTCGATGCCGTTCAGGGTCTCGCGCAGCAGATAGGCCTGGCCGCCGGCATGCAGCTCGACGTAATTGCTCTGCGCAATGACCGATTCGATTTCCTCCACCGGCAACAGCCGCAGACGCGCGCCGATCGGCACCGCCAGGCGCTGCGGATAAGCTTCGCGCGCGCCCTCGCCGGCCGCGCCCGCACTCGACGGGCGTGGCGTATGACCTGCACGTGCGCGCCGCACCCGCGCCAGCGCCGCGCCGAGGCGTTCGGCCGAATAGGGTTTGAGCAGATAGTCGACGGCGTCGGCATCGAAGGCGCGCAGGGCGTGCTCGGCATGCGCGGTCACGAACACCACTTGCGGCCGGCGCGCCGCCGGCAGCGCCTGTAGCACGCCGAAGCCGTTGAGGTCGGGCAGGCGGATGTCGAGAAACACCACGTCGGCCGGCAAACGACGCAAGGCCGCGACCGCGCTGTCGCCGTCGGCGCACTCGGCGATCACTTCCACATCCGCCTCCAGGCCGAGCAAGCGGCACAGGCGCGCGCGCGACATCGCCTCGTCGTCGACCACCACCGCGCGCAGCCGCGCCGGCGCGAGCAGGCTCATGCCGCGGCCTCCAGCGGCTGCCAGCGCCGGTACGGCAGTTGCAGGCGCACGCTGGTGCCGCCGTCGGCGCGCGCGCCGATGTCGAAGCGATGGTCGTCGCCGTACAGGCCTTGCAGGCGCGCGCGGGTATTGCGCAGGCCGATGCCGGCGCCGTGCACCGCCTCGCCGGTGCCGCCGTCGTCGCTGACTTCGAGGATCAGGCGATCCTCGCGGCGCTCGGCCCGCACCGACACTTCGCCGGGCGTGGTCCGCATCGCCACCGCATGGTGGATCGCGTTTTCGACCAGCGGCTGCAGCAGTAACTGCGGCACCTGCGCATCGAGCAGCGCCGAGTCGATCGCCCAATGCACGCGCAGGCGTTCGCCGAGGCGGATCTTCTCGATGCCGATGTAATGGTCCAGCGCGACCAGTTCGTCGCGCAAGGCGATCTCCTGGCGATGCGAGCGGTCGAGGCTGTGGCGCAGCAGCGCGCCGAGGTCGACCAGCATGCGGTCGGCGCCGTCGGGGTCGCGATGCACCATCTCGGCGATCGAATTGAGCGCGTTGAACAGGAAATGCGGATTGAGCTGCGCCGACAGCGCATCGAGCCGCGCCCGCGCCAGCCGCGCTTCGAGCTCCATCGCCTGGCGTTCGCGGCGGCGCGCGCGTTCGGCATAGACCAGCGCATGCGCCACGCCGACGATCAGCCAACTCGTCAGCAGGTTGTTGAGCACGCTCGCGGCAAGCAATTCGCTCAGCGGCGGCAGGCGTTCGTACCAACCGATCCAGCCGTTGAGCGCGGCCACCGCCGCGGCGCGCAACCCGATCACCACGACGACCGCGAGGCCTTGCATCGACAGCGCCGCCATTGCCCGGCCGCGTTCGATCGGATGACGCCCGACCCAGGCGAACAACGCCAGGGTGATCGGCACCCATAGCCAGGCGCTGGCGAGGTGCTGGCGCAAGGTGTTCGGCCAATCGGCGGGTTGGCCGGCGGCTTGATGCATGGTCACGACCTGGCCGACCCAAACGAAACCGTTGAGGGTCCACCAGCCCAGCACCAGCAACACCAACAGCGGCAGTCGATTGCGCATGGAAGACGATGCTGGACCCGCGCCGCGGCGCTTGCAATCGCCGGCGCGGGGTTCGTCCCGCGATCCGGCCGATTCGTCCCGGCCC
This sequence comes from Lysobacter antibioticus, assembly GCF_001442535.1. NCBI lineage: Bacteria > Pseudomonadati > Pseudomonadota > Gammaproteobacteria > Lysobacterales > Lysobacteraceae > Lysobacter > Lysobacter antibioticus. The sequence goes on from NZ_CP013141.1 coordinate 3,472,788, forward strand.
AGCCCCGAACGCCGTCGCGCCCGCGCAGGCTGCGGCCACCTCCCTTTCGTGAATCGCCGCCATGCGCCGTCTTTCGCGTCTTTCGATCGCCCTCGCCGCTCTCGCTGCCGTCGCCCTGCCGGCCGCGGCTGCCGACACCTGTCCGCCGGTACGGAAATTCGCCGACGGGGTCATCTCCACGCCGCAATGGGAATGGCGCCTGAGCTTCACTCCGAGCCGCCTGCGCGCGTATTGGTCGACCAGCAAGGGCTGGTGGCCGGGCACGCGCGAACGCGCGACGATCATGACTTCGCAATGGCGGCCCTCGGGCTGGAGCGCGCCGCAGGTCGCGCCGTTCTCCGGCGTGCACAGCGACATGGACCCGACGGTGTCGCCGGACGGGCGTTATCTGGTGTTCTCCTCGGAACGGCCGCGCCCCGACGGCCAGGCGGCGAAGATGGACCTGTGGATCGCCAAGCGCGGCCTGCGCGGCTGGGGCGAACCGCGCCACCTCGGCGCCGCCGTCAACAGCGCCGGCGACGAGCTTTATCCCAGTACCGATCTGCGCGGCAACGTGTATTTCGCCAGCGATCGCGACGGCGAGTTCGACATCTACCGCAGCGAGCGCCTGCGCAACGGCGACTACGCGCCGGCGCGCAAGCTCGAAGGCGGCGTCAACACCGTCGAACGCTGGGAGTTCAATCCGGAGATCTCTCCCGACGGCCGCATCCTGTTGTTCACCCGCCTGGATTTCCCCAACGACCCGCTGCCGGACCTGGGCTACGGCTACGGCGACCTGCATGCCGCCCGCTACCAGGACGGCCGCTTCGGCACCGCCAAGAACCTCGGCCCCTGCGTCAACACCGTCTGGGACGAGTTCCACCCGACCGTGCTGTGGGAACGCGGCCTGCTGTTCTATGCGCGCGACATCGGCCGCCCCAGCGATTTCTACTACACCCGCCTGCAATTGCCCGATCTCGAGGGTTGAAAGCGCGGCGGCAACCGGCGGGCGCAACCAAGGCTGCGCGAGTGCGATCGCGCTCGCGCATGACCTTCGGCTCATGCCTCCGCCGGGCATGCGCGAGAGCCTGCGGGTCCGTCCGTCCGCATCGGCCATGCCATGACCTCGCTTCCGTTCCGCCGTCCGGGCCCGCGCCCGGTCCGCATCGCCCTGTCCGTCGCGCTCGCCGCGGCGCTATGCCTCGCCCTGCCTGTCACCGCCGCGCCCGCATCCGCATCGGCCGATCCGGCCGCAACCGCGCCGCGCAAAGTCACCGTCCAGACCAAGGGCGAAAAGCTCAACCGCCTGTACGAGCAGTACTGGGAAGAGAACCTCAAGCTCAACCCGCTGCGCGCCACCTCCCAGGGCGACCCGCGCTACAACGACCAACTGCCGAACTTCCTCAGCGCCGAGTTCCGCAAGCAGTCGCACGAATTCTCCGAACGCTGGCTCAAAACCATCGAATCGGTCGGCTCGCAGGGCCTGTCCGACCAGGACTTGCTGAGCTACGAGATCTTCGTGCGCGAAATGAAGATCAACCTGGAATCGGACCGGCATCCGTCCTGGCTGCAACCGGTCAACCAGTTCTACAACTTCGCCGCCAGCATCGCCCAGCTCGGTTCCGGCACCGGCTCGCAACCGTTCAAGACCGCCGCCGACTACGACAACTGGCGCAAGCGCGCGGCGAAGGTGCCGGCGGTGTTCGACCAGCTCATCGCCAACAGCCGCGAAGGCGTCAAGCGCGGCGTGGTGCAGCCGAAGGCCTTAATGACCAAGGTATTGCCGCAACTGGATGCGCTGATCAAGGACGATCCCACCGCGACCTTGTTCTGGAAACCGGTGACGGACTGGCCGGCCGGCATCTCCGAGGCCGACAAGGCGCGCCTGAGCGCGGACTACCGGCAGATGATCCAGACCGAGCTGATGCCGGCCTACCGGCGCCTGCGCGAGTACATCGCCAACGATTACCTGCCGCATGCGCGCGACAGCGCCGGGCTCGGCGCCCTGCCCGGCGGCGAAGCCTGGTATGCGTTCAATGCGCGCCGTTCGACCACTACCACGATGACCCCGGCTGAAATCCACCAGATCGGCCTGGACGAAGTCGCGCGCATCCACGGCGAGATCGGCAAAATCCGCGGCGAAGTGAAATTCCAGGGTTCGCTGCAGGACTTCTTCAAGTTCATGCAGACCGATCCGCGTTTCACCTTCAAGGACGAGCCGGCCCTGCTCGCGCACTACCGCGGCCTGGAAGCGCGCATCGACAAGAAGATTCCGCAGTTGTTCTCGCTGACGCCGAAGGCGCCGTTCGAGATCCGTCCGGTCGAGGCCTTCCGCGCCCAGTCCGCCGCCGGCGGTTCCTACATGCGTCCGAGCGAGGACGGCACGCGTCCGGGCATTTTCTACGTCAACACCTACGACCTGCCGACCCGCAAGACCTGGGACGCCGAAGACCTGTACCTGCACGAAGCCATCCCCGGCCATCACTTCCAACTCGCCTTGCAGCAGGAACTGACCGGCCTGCCGAAGTTCCGCCGCTTCGGCGGCGAAACCGCCTTCAGCGAAGGCTGGGGCCTGTACGCCGAATCGCTGGGCAAGGAACTCGGCGTGTACGCCACGCCCTACGACTACTTCGGCTATCTGCAGAACGAGTTGTGGCGCGCGATCCGCCTGGTCGTCGACACCGGCCTGCACAGCAAGGCCTGGACCCGCGAGCAGGTGATCGCCTACATGCTGGAGAACTCGGCCGAGAGCGAAACCCAGTCCACCGCCGAGGCCGAACGCTACATGGCCATTCCCGGCCAGGCGCTGGCCTACAAGATCGGCGAGCTCAAGATCATGGAGCTGCGCAAGCGCGCGCAAAGCCGGCTCGGCGCGCGCTTCGACATCCGCGAGTTCCACGCCGAAGTGCTGAAGGACGGCTCGGTGCCGCTGGACGTGCTCGACCGCAAGATCGATCGCTGGATCCAATCGAAACAAGGTTGAGCAAGCAAGGGGGAACGAACCGGGTCCGGAGCTCCCGGACCCACGCCCCGGCCTCCCGCCACCACGGGAAGCCGGGATCGCCGGCGACCTGAGCCACGCGGGCAACGGCGCCGCATCGCACTAATGTGCTTTCTAACTCACTAGGTTTCTATTCATCTGCGCGGCCCATTCCCGGCTTCCCCCTTGGGCCGCCTTTCGGGCAGGATGAGGACCGGCCCACCTGGATCGCACTGCCTGCCGAACCCCACTACCGCCTTCATGAGCCCAGCCCCTGTGGGCTTCCCCGCATGCCCCGCCGGCTTCGTCCAGGCCCCGAGCGGCCGGCCGGATGCATCGATGCAGGGCGGCCCGGGCCGCCTCTCCGGTCGGGCCGGAAGCGGCGGTCGAACCGGTCGACAGCAGAAAAAGTGTGACTAACACCGCATAATTAGCGGTTGTTGTGCCTCGCCGTCCACGGTGCCCGCCGTCCCACCCAGCCTCGGAATACGGATGTCCCACATTCCAGCGCCCCAATCCTTCGCCGCCGCGCGTGCCGCGTCGCGCAGCCTTGCCGCCTTGGCTTTCACCCGCCTTCGTTTCGCCGCGCTGTCGCTCGTGCTGTTGTTCGCCTGCACCGGCCTGGCCCAGGCGCAGGACTGGAGCTATCGCGTGCGTCCCGGCGACACCCTCTGGGACCTCGGCGCAAAGCACCTCAAGAACGGCATCAACTGGCGCCGCTTGCAGGAACACAATCGCATCGCCGACCCCTATCACCTGCCGCCGGGCACGCGCATGTTGTTCCCGGTCGGCTGGCTGCGCATCGAACCGGCCAAGGCGCGCGTCATCGCCGTGCGCGGCGCGGTCAATCTGCTGACTTCCGAGAAGGCCGCCGCCGCACTGGTCGTCGAAGGCATGCGCATCGGCATCGGCAGCCGCGTCGAGACCGGCCCCGGCGCCAGCGCCACGCTCGAGTTCGCCGACGGCTCGCGCCTGATGATCCAGGACAACAGCCGCATCTCCTTCGACGAGCTCAGCAGCTACGGCAGCACCGGCATGGTCGATACGCGCATGCGCCTGCAGCGCGGCCGCACCTTGAACCGGGTGATCCCGGCCAAGGGCCCGGCCTCGCGCTACATCATCGACACGCCGTCGGCGACCTCCAGCGTGCGCGGCACCCACTTCCGCGTCAGCGCCGGCGACGAGGGCGCGCCCGACGCGACCGAAGTGCTGGAAGGCAAGGTCGCGGTCGGCAATCAACGCACCGAGGTGATGCTGCGCCCGGGCTACGGCACGGTCGCCGCCGCCGGCGCCGCACCGTCGGCGCCGATCCGGTTGCTGCCGGCGCCGGCCTTGAGCGCCGCGCCGCCCGAACAGCTGCCCGCGACCATCGCCTGGTCGCCGGTCGAAGGCGCGGTCGCGTACCGCGTCGAAGTGGTGCGCGACGACGCCCCCGAAGTGTTGCTGTTCGAGGCCCGCACCAGCGACACCCGCCAGCGCATCGACGACCTGCCGGCCGGCCGCCACCGCGTGCAGGTGCGCGCCGTCGCCGCCAACGGCCTCGGCGGCCGCGACAGCAGCCAGGTCTTCACCGTCAACGATCAGCCGGCGCCGCCGCTGACGATCAGCCCGCTCGACGGGCAACGCCTCAACCTGCCGCGTCCGCGCTTCGAGTGGACCCACGCCGAAGGCGCCGAGCGTACCCGCCTGCAGGTCGCCGCCGACGAACACTTCGGCCAGCCGCTGATCGACACCGAAGTCGCCGGCCAGCGTTTCCGCCCGTCCGAATCGCTCGCGCCCGGCAAGTACTACTGGCGCGTGGCTTCGCGCGACGGCAAGGGTCATGCCGGCCGCTACGGCAACGTCTTGCCGTTTGAAATCAGCGATGCGCCGGTCGATCCCGGCCTGGAAGCGCCGCAGGCGGCGAAGGGCATGCTGACCCTGCGCTGGCAGAAGGGCGAACCGGGCCAGCGCTATCGCGTCCAGATCGCGCGCGAACCGGACTTCTCCAAGCTGCTGCTCGAAGAGGTGGTGGACGTGCCGCAGATCGAACTCAAGCGTCCCGGCGGCGGCACCTGGCACGTCCGCGTGCAGACCATCGAGGACGACGGCTACGCCGCGCCGTACGGCCCGCCGCAGCAAATCCGCCTGCCCTGCCGCGTCTGCTATGGCGCGGGCGCCGCCGGCGCCTTGCTGCTGTTGCTGAGCTTATGACCCCAACGGCCCGGTCCAGGTTGTTACGAGGCGGCGCAGCCCTGCTCGCCGCCGGCCTGGCTGCGCTGTTGACCGTCACCGGCGCGGCTTCGCGCCTGGACGACGTGTTCTACGACCTGCATCTGTCGAACTGGGGCTACGCGCCTGACGACGACGTCGTCATCGTCGCCATCGACGACCGCAGCCTCAACGAACTGGGGCAGTGGCCGTGGCCGCGCGACATTCACGCGCAGATGCTCGACCGCCTCGGCTACGCCGGCGTGCGCGGCGTCGCCCTCGACCTGGTGCTGGCCGAGCCCGACCGCACCGGCGACGGCCACGACGCCGCCCTGGCCGCCTCGATGCGCCGCGTCGGCCGCGTCGCCCTGCCGGTGACCACCGCGCCGCTGCGCCAGAACGGGCCGCTGGTGGAAGTGTTGCCGACCCCGCTGATCGCGACCGCCGCGACCACGCTCGGCCACACCGACATCGAGCTCGACTCCGAAGGCACCGCCCGCGAGATGTACCTGCAGGCCGGCCTGGGCGAATCGCGCTGGTCGGCGCTCGGCCTGGCCCTGATCGGGCTGGAACCGAACACCGTGCCGCATCCCCTGCCCGGCCTACGCCGCCCCGCCTCCGAACGCGGCTCGCCGTACCAGCAGACCCGCGATCACCGGGTGCGCATCCGCTTCGCCGGGCCGCCGGGCACCTTCGGCCAAGTCTCGTACTCGGACGTGCTCGACGGCGAAGTGCCGGCCGAGCTGTTGCGCGGCCGCTGGGTCGTGGTCGGCGTGACCGCCAGCGGCCTCGCCCCGAGCTATCTCACGCCGATGTCCGACGTGGTGCGCATGGACGGCGCCGAGTACCAGGCCAACGTCATCGAGATGCTGCTGCACGACCGCACCATCGTGCCGATGCGGCCGGTCTGGCAGGCGCTGCTCGCCGCGACCATGCTGTTCGCGGTGGTGCTGTTGATGCTGCATCCGCGCTTCCAGCGCCCGCTGCTGGTGACCAGCCTGGCCGCCTTGCTGACCGCGTTCGGCAGCGTCGCCCTGCTGCGCCTGGGCAATGTCTGGTTCGCGCCGGCCACCACCATCGCGATGATCGCGCTGGCCTATCTGCTGTGGATGATCGCCCACCTGCGCCACTGGCGCCGCGAGGCCAATCTCGACACCTTGACCCGGCTCGGCAACCGCCGCCGCTTCGATCATGTGCTGCAAAACGAACTGGCCAGCGCCCGGCGCACCCGCACGCCGCTGTCGCTGGCGCTGGTCGACGTCGACTTCTTCAAGGCCTACAACGACTCCGAAGGCCACCGCGCCGGCGACAAGCTGCTGCGCCAAATCGCCGAGATCATCGCCTCGCATGCGCGCCGTCCGCGCGACCTGGCCGCCCGTTTCGGCGGCGACGAGTTCGCGGTGATCCTGCCCGATACCCACGTCGAAGGCGCCGCCCGCGTCGCCGACGGCATCCTGGAAGACATGCGCAAACTCGACGCGCGTTACGGCGAAGGCCATGCCGACCAGCGCGTCAGCCTCAGCATCGGCCTGTACACCTGCGTGCCCGGCGTCCACACCCACGTGCGCACCTTGTTCGACGGCGCCGATTCGGCGCTGTACCGGGCCAAGGAAAACGGCCGCGACCGCCGCGAAGCCACCCGGTTCGGCGAAGTCTGAGCGGCAGCGAATCCCGGCGACGCCTGTCGCCAGGGCGATGGCGACAGGTCGTCGTGGCCGCACCGCCTCCCGATCGAGGCGGGGCGCACCCGTTTACCGCATAACCCTCCACGGACCACCCCGCCCCTTTGAAAAAGGCGCGGGGGGATTCGCTTCTGCCTTTCGATCGCCGCCTCTACATCGAAGTAAAGGTGTCGGCACCGGCGAGGATGTGATCCCAGTCAAACTGCGAGTTCGGCCGCGACAGATGCCACAGCGTGCGCAAGCCCGCGCCCGCGGACGTGTCGCTGCAGGTGCCGGTCCAGGCGGTGATGCTGCCGATCTGGCCCCAGCGCACGCTGAAGGCGATGGTGACCGCATTGTTCGCGCCCGGTGCCGGCGGCGCCGAATTGACCCAACCGATCAGCGGATAGAAACCGGGCGCGCCGCCGTTGGTGCGGTACTGGCCCTGGATCGCCCCGGTGCTCGGGTTGAACGAGGTGATCCTCATCTCCGAGCCCATCTGGTTGCGCCACAAGCCCACCGGGTTGCCGCAACGCACCACCGCCGCGGCGCCGGCCGCTTCCTTCTGCGGTTCTTTCGCCGACACGCTGCCGTTGATGGCGAACAAGCCGAGAAGAACGAGAACTGCTCCTGCACGTTCCATGTTGCCTCCTGTCATAGGCGGCGAGTGCGCCGCGATTTTCAAGCGATTTCGAATCGCATCGACCAATCCCGAGCCGGTCGCCGAGTGCGATGGCGTCGAAGCGTTCGCGGATGCAATCGCGGCGCCCTCGGGCGGCCGTTGCCGTGCGAAGTGTTCGGCGTGATGTCCGGCGAAGTCTCCGCTGCCTGGACCCGACCGAACCAGACGGCCGGCGGACCACCGCGATCGCGCCCCCGCTTCGCTCGCATCGAACGCGAACCACCGCTGGGCTGCTACTACGCTCGCTAACCCGGCGGCGGCCGAAACGCGATTGCGCACACGCTTTGCCGTTACCGAAGTGAACGACGCGAGCGGGCCGCGCGTCTGCGCCTGCTTCGCTGGCACGCAACGTGATCGCCGTCGCGAATCATCGACGCTTCGAACGAAGATCTCCGCTACCGGATGCGCACGAATCGTCAGGAGCGCCCACAACGAAAAGGGCCGGCAATGCCGGCCCTTTTGTTCATCGATGACGAACCCGCTAAGCGGATCGATCAACCGGCGTTGCGGTCGCGACGCTGGCCCGGCTGCGCGCCTGCGCCGCCGCGGTGCTGCTTCGGACCGGCATGCGCGTGACGCGGGGCCGGCTTGCCGTGCGGACGATGCGCCGGCTTGCGCGGTCCGTTGTTGCCGCGGTTGTTGCCGCCCGGGCTGCGCGCGCCCGGCGCATCCGAACCCATGCGGATCGGACGCGACGGCTCGTAGCCGGGCACCGTCACCATCTCGATGTCGTCCTTGAGGATGCGCTGGATCTGGCGCAGCAGGCCGCCTTCGTCCGGCGAGACCAACGACAGCGCTTCACCGGTGGCGCCGTTGCGGCCGGTACGGCCGATGCGGTGCACGTAGTCTTCGGCGACCATCGGCAGGTCGAAGTTGATCACCAGCGGCAGGCTGGGGATGTCGAGACCGCGCGCGGCGACGTCGGTGGCGACCAGCACGCGGGCCTTGTTCGCCTTGAAATCGCGCAGGGCTTTCTGGCGCTGTGCCTGGCTCTTGTTGCCGTGGATCGCGACCGACTTCAGGCCGGCCTCTTCCAACTGCTCGGCCAGACGGTTGCAACCGTGCTTGGTACGGCCGAACACGATCACCTGATCGTTCGGACGCTTGGCCAGGATGTCGATCAGCAGATCGCGCTTGCGGCCGCCGTCGACCGGATGCACGCGATGGGTGATGGCTTCGGCGACCAGGCTGTTGGCGGCGATCTGCACCTGCTGCGGGTTGCGCATGAATTCCAGCGCGAGCTGCTTGATCTGGGTTTCGAACGTGGCCGAGAACAGCAGGGTCTGGCGCGACTGCGGCAGGCGGCCGAGGATGCGCTTGATCGCCGGCAGGAAGCCCATGTCGAGCATGCGGTCGGCTTCGTCCATGATCAGCATCTCGACGCCGTCGAGCTTGGCGCTGCCGCGCTCGAGGTGGTCGATCAGGCGGCCCGGCGTGGCGACGAGCACGTCGACGCCGCGGCGCAGCGCATCGAGCTGCGGGCCCATGCCGGCGCCGCCGAAGATGGCGTGGATGTTGAGGCGCAGGTACTTGGCGTAACCGCGCAGGCTGTCGCTGACCTGCAGCGCCAGTTCGCGGGTCGGCGCGAGGATCAGCACGCGCGGCTTGCGCTGGGTGTTGCCCTGGGTGGTGGCGAGGCGGTGCAGCAGCGGCAGGCCGAAGGCCGCCGTCTTGCCGGTACCGGTTTGAGCGCCGCCGAGCAGGTCGTGGCCGGCCAATGCGAGCGGAATGGCTTCGCTCTGGATCGGGGTCGGCGTGGTGTAGTTCTGTTCGGAAAGGGCGCGCAGCAACGCGGGCGCAAGCCCGAGCGATTCAAACGTCATGTTGGAACTCCAGTGGTTCGCGATGCGGCCTCACCCGGCGCCCGTCGAAACGGGCGCACGATCGAGACGATCGCGTGATGACCCCAGCGTTCCCTTGAACCGCGCTGCGAGTATCTGATTTGACGGCGCCGGATGCTCCGGGCCGTGTCTGCGCTACGAAAGACGTGCGGGATAAAAAGTCGCGCCGGCGAATCCGAGAACTCGGTGCGGGGCGACAGGCAACCTGGGAAACGTACCCTTGCGGGGAGGCAGCCGTGCGCTGAACGGGGCGAACTCTACTCGAAACCCCGTGAAACCGCCAGCTGGGTTCCACGGAGGGTGTCAGCGGGCGGTCATGTGCTGGGGGGCGGAGGCCCTGCCGTGGGTGGGTTTGGGGGTGGCCGGGGTGGCCGGGGTGGCCGGGGTGGCCGGGGTGGCCGGGGTGGCCGGGGTGGCCGGGGTGGCTGGGGTCGGGTCGGGGCTCGGCAGGGGTTGGTCGGGTCTGCCCGTGGGGTTCAGGGTGGATGGGCTGCGGGCCTCGTCCATTTTGAGTTGCGTTCAGCCCGGATCGACACTCGAAGTTGCATTTCGCTTCCGCTCTGCCCGCACGGTCATCCTGGGGAAAGCCGGGGTGCTTTCGATTTTCGTCGCGGACAGGCGGTTGTGCGGTCGCGGCTCGCGCCGCTCCACCCTGGCAGCAGCGTTGCGCCTGCCGTTGCCGTTGCCGTTGCCGTTGCCGTTGCCGTTGCCGTTGCCGTTGCCGTTGCCGTTGCCGTTGCCGAGATTTTGATCTGCTTTGCCGCTTTACCGGTCAAGTGGAGACCCGGAGGGCGGCGCACAGGACGTGCGCCGTTTTTCGATAAGACAGGGACGTCTTATCGAAAAATCCCGGCGACAGCATCGCACTCGTGGCCTGTGCCCTTGCAAGGAGAGCCCTTTTCTTTGGTTACCTTTCTTTTGGGCTTAGCAAAAGAAAGTAACCCGGCCGCGTTAGCGGACGGAAGCTTTGCACTTGCTTGAAGCTTCTTTGAAAACAAGATCAAACGCCAAAAGCTTCCGCCACTAAAGCGGCGGGTTACTTTCTTTTGTCATAAGCAACAAAAGAAAGCTAACCAAAGAAGTTGCTTTTCTTTGAATCACCAGCCCGCACGAGCGGTGCCTCCGCGGGGATTTTTCATACGGGACATCCCTGTCCCGATGAAAAACGGCCCGCATCCATGCGGGCCGCCCTCCGGGTCTACTTCAGCCTTCGCGAGTGCGAATCGGCGCACAGCAACAACCAGGGCGAGAGCAAGAGCGCACAGCAACGGCAACGGCAACAGCCACCTACCCTCACCTACCACCTACAACCGCTGGCGATTGTCCGCCGACACTCGGTCGATCAACTTGTTGTAGGGATCGAACCCCACCTCATACGGCGCTTCGTCGACGACCACCTTGATCGTCGATTCGCCCTCGGTGATGCGGCGGCGCTCCAGCAGCAGCGGTTTCTCGTCGGCTTCCTCGCCCGAGAGACCGCGTGCGAACACGCCGATCTCGATCCAATCGTCGAGCCGGGCTGGGCTTTCCTTGCCTTTGCCGTCGACATAGACCTTGCCGGTATGCAACTGCATCGTCACTTCGTATTTGCCGTCGGCGCGCTGGGCGCTGCTCGCGCTCGCCACGCGGTTGTCGTAGAAGGTGATCTTCTCGAACAGGTCGGTGATCAGCGCTTGCTGCTCGGGCTTGGCTTCGGCGCGCAGGTAATCCAGCAGTTCGGCCGAGGTGGTGTACGGCGGCTGTTGGTAGCCCTTGTCCTGCAGGAAGCGCTTCAGCGCGCGGTTGACCGCCGCTTCGCCGAGCTCTTCGCGCAGACGGTAAAACACCAGCGAACCCTTGCGGTAATGCACGTAGGGTTGGTTCTCGACCCGATACAGCGGCAGTTCCTCGACCCGCTCGGCGCTGCGCTCGGACAGGTAGTTATCCAGTTCGTACTTGAGGAAACGGCGCATCTTGGCGCGGCCGTAGGCCTTCTCCATCACCATCAGCGCCGAGTACTGCGACAGCGATTCCGACAGCATCGTCGAACCCTGCAGGTCGGCGCCGATCACCTGGTGCGCCCACCACTGGTGCGCGACTTCGTGCGCGGTCACGTAGAACACGTAGTCGATCGCGCTGGTGTCGCGCAGGTCGGCGATGAAGCCGATCGATTCGGAGAACGGAATCGTGTTGGCGAAGCTCTGGGCGAAGCGGGCATAGCCGGGGAACTCGATGATGCGCACCTGGCGATGCTGGTAGGGCGTGAATTGGGCCTGGAAATAATCCAGCGACTGCTTGACCCCATCGATCATCCGATCGACGTTGTAGGCGTGTTTCGGGTCGTAGTAGACCTCGACCGGGATGCCGCCGTGTTCGACGCGCTTGACCTGCCACTTCGCCGACAGATAGGCGTAGAACGGCAGCATCGGCTGGTCCATCGCATAGTCGAAGCAACGGCGTCCCTCGCGGCGGTACTCGCGCTTGAGATAGCCCGGGGCCAGCGCGATCTGGTCCGGCGCAGTGCAGACCGTGGTCTTGAAGTCGATCCAGTCGGCATCGCCGCCGATGTAGTGGTTGCCGCGCGCCGCCCGGTCCTCGAGTTTGGCCATGCGCTGCACCTCGGCGACCCCGCGCTTGCGGCGCTCGTTGCGGTCGGCGAGCTGGCGGTTCTCGTTGTAGCCGAAGTGCGGGAAGGCGGCGGAGTTGAAGAAGCTGCCGTTGGCGACGATGGCCTTGTTGTCGGGCTCGTTGCTGAAACCGCGCTGCGCATACGACTGGGCGAAACGCAGTTCGCGCTGTTCGCCGGGCTGCATCGGCCGGTCCAGCTTGTAGATGCGATAGCCCAGGCGCTGGTCGTCGTGGCTCAGCTTGGCGCCGCCGAACTCCAGGGCGGTGATGCGCTGCTCGGGATCGACCGTGATGTGGAACTCGCCGATCGGCTGCGCATGTGGGTTGACGATGCGGTAGCGGCCCTCGCTGGACACGCTCAGGCTTTCCGGATGCAGGTCGACGTCGACCTCGACGGCGAGGATCCGCGGCTGGGCGAGGCCCTTGTACTTGCGGTAGTCCTTCTCGTAGCGCACCTGCTCGTCCATCGCCACGTCCGAGGGCGTGTAACGGTTGAGCAGGTTGGTGTTCCAGAAGATGTAGCTGCCGGCACCGACCCAGGCCAGGGCGAACGCCGCCAGGACGATGCCGGGCGCGCCGCGCAGGCGGCTGCGCGCCAGGGCGATGCGGTCGCGCAGGCTCGGCGAGACGCCGCGCACCCAGAACGCCGCGGCGAGGGTCAACAAGGCCGCCACGAACAGGCCCCAGTACGCCTGGTACCACAGGCGTGCGCCGAGGAACTGGCCGTAACCGTTCATGTCCGAATACGGCGCTTCGGGGGCGCGGCTGAAGTTGTACAGGTTGTGCTCGAAATGCAGCAGGCCGAACGCGGTCTGCAGCACCACCACCAGGATCAGCGCGCCGTAGCCGATGAACTTGTTGTTGGTCAGCACCTGCAGCACCAGGGCCAGGCCGCCCATCAACACGAAGGGAATCGAATCGAGCAACAAGGCTTTCGCGTACAACAGCGGTTCGAGTTGGTGATAGCCCTTGGCGAGTTGGTAGCCGATCGCGCCGAGGCTGCCGATGGCCTGGAAGATCACCACCACCAACACCAGGGTCGCGGCCTTGCTCAACAGCGGCACCCAGTTCGGCACCGACATCGCATCGGTGACCTCGGCCAGCTTGACCGCGCGTTCCTTGAACACCAGGTCGCCGGCGTAGAACATCACGATGAACACGACCATGAAGCCGAAGGTGTCCTGCAGGGCGCCGATCATCACCGAGGTGGTCGGATAGGTTTCGGTGCCGAACAGGCTGCGCATGGCGCCGGCGCTGCCGAGCAGGTTGGCGACCGCGAACGCCAGCATGATCAGGAACGGCACGCTCTTGAGCACGCCGACGGTGTCGAAGCGCAAGGCATGCAGGAACTGGGCGACGGCGGTGCCGGTGCCGAAGACAGGCTTGACCCGCGGCGCAACCACGGCCGAGGGCGTCGTCGCCACCGGCGCGGAGCGTTTTTTACGCCGGAACCAGCCCTTGCCGGTCGCGCTGCGCTGCGGTTTGAACAGGACGAAGGCGGTCGCGGCCAGGATCAGGCCGATGCCGCTCCAGACCAGGCGATTGGCCAGCAGGAAACGGTCGAGGGTCGGGATCGCGGTATTGAGTTCGGCCGAGGACCAATAACGCAGGGTGCGCCGCAACGCGGTGATGCCGAACGGATCGACCATCACCGCCAGCCACTCGTTGTCGAGGTCGGTGGCCAGGCCGCGGCCGACGCGGTACAGGATGAAGAACGCGATCACCCCGAGGTAGACCACCAGCAGGTTGCGCGCGGTCACCGCGAGCAAGGCCAGCAGCGCGCCGACGAACAACAGGTTCGGCAGCACCACCACGCACAGGCCCCACAGATACGGCATCAGCGAGAACGGCCCGAGCCGTTCCGGGTCGATCCACGGCATCAGCGGCGCGATCATCAGCCCGGCGGCGACCATCGCGAACACCAGCAGGCAGGCGACCAGGGCCGCGGAGAAGCGGCCGATCAGGAAGTCGCGCTTGCGCATCGGGCTGGAGAAGAACAGGTCGGCGGTGCCGAGCTCGAAATCGCGCAGCAGCGCGCCGGCGATGAAGCTGGCGATGGCGAACAGGCCGAGCAGGCTGAAATAGCTCAGCGCCATGATCACGGTGGACGGCGCATTGCGGTTGACGTTGCCGATGGCACCGCCGATCTGCACCGCATCGGAGCTGGTCATCGCGAAAGCGAGCAGTCCGAACAACAGGGAAATAAGCCACAGCAGCGGCGCGCGCAACTGCTGGCGCAATTCGAAACGGAAGAATTCGGCGATCATCGGCGCGCCCCGCTCAAGCCGCGACGCGCGAATGGTGGCGCAGGCGCTGGAAGTACACGTCTTCCAGGTCCGGCGCGACCGGCTCGAAGCCCTCCCCCGGGTGGTCCTGGCTGAACACATGGATCACCGGCTGTCCGGCGACCAGGCGCGTCGACAACACGATGTAACGCGTTTCGTAGCTGGCCAAGCTGGCCTTGGTGACCTGCTTGCGCCACACCTGGTTGGCCACCGCGGCGATCGCCGCGTTCGGCTCGCCGGTCAGCAACACCTTGCCCTTGTTGACGATGGCCATGGTCGGGCAGAGGTCGGTCACGTCCTCGACGATGTGGGTCGACAGGATCACCGCGACGTTCTCGCCGATCTCGGCCAACAGATTCAGGAACCGATTGCGTTCCTCGGGGTCGAGGCCGGCGGTGGGCTCGTCGACGATCACCAGGCGCGGGTCGCCGAGCAGCGCCTGGGCGATGCCGAAGCGCTGGCGCATGCCGCCGGAAAAGGTGCCGAGCTTCTGCTTGCGCGCCGCCCACAGATTGACCTGGTGCAGCAGGCCGTCGACGACTTCGCGCCGTTGTTTGCGCTGGGTCAGGCCCTTGAGCACGGCGAAATGTTCGAGCAGGTCCTCGGCGCTGACCTTCGGGTACACGCCGAAATCCTGCGGCAGATAGCCCAGTTGGCGCCGCACCGTGTCCTTGTCGCGCAACACGTCGATCGGGCGGCCGTCGGCGCCTTCGAGGGTGGCGCTGCCGGCGTCGGCTTCCTGCAGGGTCGCCAGGGTGCGCATCAATGAGGACTTGCCGGCGCCGTTCGGGCCGAGCAGGCCGAACATGCCGCGCGGGATGTCGAGCGAGATGCCGTCCAGCGCGCGTACGCCGTTGGCATAGGTCTTGGTGAGGTCGCGAATGCTGAGCATCGATGGGTCCCGTGCGGAGGGAAGACGGCGCGGCGCGGATCGCCGGGCCTTTCCTGACAGGATCGATGCTATCGACCCGAGCGCTTACACCCATGGGCGTTTCGTCGGCATGACCGATGGCAGGGGCAGCGGTTCCCGACGGCCGCTGCGCCCGACGGCACGGCGACGGCCTGCACGTCGCCTGCACGCGCTGCCGCTAACCATGGACCGACGAGGCCCTGCCGCGCGCTGGCGCGGCGGCGAGGACAGGGACGCGAACGGCGGCACTCACAAGGGAGGCGCGATGCATACGGTGATGGTGATACTCGGCGGCCTGGCCCTGTTGGTGCTGTGCCTGCTGGCCGCGCGGCTGCTCGGCGGCCTGGGCCCCGGACCGATGCTGACCGCGGTACAGCTGTTCCTGCCGCTGTGGTTCGTCGGCGCGGCGATCAACCTCTGGGTCGGGGTGTCGCGCGCCGGGTACAGCGTGGCCGAGGAACTGCCGATCTTCCTGGCGGTGTTCGGCGGGCCGGCCGCGGTCGCCCTGTTGCTATGGTGGAAGCTGTCGCGCGGCTAAGCTGCACGGCCGAATAGCAGACGCCGCCATGACTCCCGCCCGCACCACCCTGCTGCGCATCCGCGAAGGCCACGCCAAGGTCGGTTTCAGCGAATTGTTCTTCGACCTGGTGTTCGTGTTCGCGATCACCCAGCTGTCCCACACCCTGCTCGAAAACCTCAGCACGCTCGGCGCGCTGCGCACCGCCCTACTGTTCCTGGGCGTGTGGTGGCTATGGATCTTCACCTCCTGGGTCACCAACTGGCTCGACCCGGACAAGGTGCCGGTGCGGCTGATGATCTTCGCGTTGATGTTCGGCGGATTGCTGTTGTCGTCGTCGCTGCCGCAGGCCTTCGCCGAACGCGGCCTCGTCTATGGCCTGGTGTTCGCGGCGATGCAGGTCGGGCGCACCGCGTTCATGCTGTGGGCGCTGCGCGGCGGGCGCAGCCCGGGCAATTTCCGCAATTTCGTGCGCATCCTGATCTGGCTGTCG
Source organism: Lysobacter antibioticus (assembly GCF_001442535.1). Classification (NCBI taxonomy): domain Bacteria; kingdom Pseudomonadati; phylum Pseudomonadota; class Gammaproteobacteria; order Lysobacterales; family Lysobacteraceae; genus Lysobacter; species Lysobacter antibioticus. The sequence continues at coordinate 3,488,933 of NZ_CP013141.1, forward strand.
GTATCGGCGGTGTTCTGGGTGCTCGGCGGCCTGGCCGAACCGGAGTCGCGGATCGTCTGGTGGCTGGTCGCGGTGGCGATCGAATACCTCGGCCCGCTCGCCTACTTCCGCGTGCCCGGCCTGGGCCGTTCCTCGCTGTCGGACTGGGACGTCGAAGGCGCGCATCTGTCCGAGCGCTGCGGCTTGTTCATCATCATCGCCCTGGGCGAATCCATCCTCATCACCGGCGCCACCTTCGCCAAGCTGGAATGGAACCCGAGCACGGTCGCCGCGTTCTGCATCGCCTTCCTCGGCAGTGTGGCGATGTGGTGGATCTACTTCGACACCGGCGCCGAGCGCGCGACCCACCGCATGCTGCAGCAGACCGACCAGACCCGGCAGGCGCGCCAGGCGCGCAATGCCTACACCTATCTGCATCTGCTGATCGTCGGCGGGATCGTGGTGTGCGCGGTCGCCGACGAACTGGTGCTGGTCCATCCCGACCACGCCGACGGCGCCGGCATCGCCGCGATCATCGGCGGGCCGGCTCTGTATCTACTGGGTTGCGCCTTGTTCAAGTGGGTTACCAATACCCGCGTGTTCCCGCCGTTTTCGCACTGCGCCGGCCTGCTGATGCTGGCCGCACTGGCGTTGGCGAGCGCGCCGCTGCATCTGTCGCCGCTGCTGTTGGGTGCGGCGACCAGCGCCATCCTGATGATCGTCGCCGCCTGGGAAACCATCGCGCTGCGGCGGGGGCTGTTGCCGGCGGCTCCGGCGGCGCATTGATCGGCAGGACCTCTCGGCGCGCGAAACTGGACGCGCAGCGCACACATTGCCGTCGTCGCCGATCGAAGCGGCGTGCCGTCGCGAGGGGTAGGAGCGGCGCGAGCCGCGACCGCGGCGTTGCGGTCTTGCGGCGCATCGCTCAAGCAAGCTCAGGATCAGGATCAAACGCCAAGAGCTTCCTCCGCCAAGCTGGACGCGCAGTGCACACACCGCCGTCGTCACCAATCGAAGCGGCGTACGTTCGCGAGGGTAGGAGCGGCGCGAGCCGCGACCGCGTTGCTTCGGTGTTGCGGCGCGGCGCTCAAGCAAGATCAGGATCAGGATCAAACGCCAAAAGCTTCCGCCACTAAAGCGGCGGGTTACTTTCTTTTGTCATAAGCAACAAAAGTCCGCCTGGATTCCCTTCGGTCAAAGCTAACCAAAGAAAAATGCTTTTCTTTGAATCACAGGCCCGCACGGCCGATGCCGACGCAGGGATTTTTCATACGGGACATCCTTGTCCCGATGAAAAACGGCGCGCATCCCTGCGCGCCGCCCTCCGGGTCTTCGATTGCCTTCGCTAGTGCGAGGCGACGCACAGCAACAGCAACGCCGCGTCAGCGGACGGAAGCTTTGCTCTTGCTTGTAAGAAACGACGCAAGACCGGCCCACCGCGGTCGCGGCTCGCGCTGCTCCTACCCTCGCGAAAGTACGCCGCCTCGACAGGCCACGTCGGCGTTGACATCGCGACTTCTACGCATCGCCTGACGCAGCGCCGAAATCGCGACGGAACCCTTCGATTGAACCGTCGCAGGCCACGGGCGCCGCCTCCGCGGCCCCAGGCGGCCGCCCCACGCCAAGCGGCCGCGATTCCGGCCACGGTCGCCCGGAATGGATGTTTTGCGCAAAGACCGCACGAAAGCTTTGACATCGTCGCCGCGTCCGGATAATTTGCGCCGGCCAATGTGACTTGAGTCACAGATATGGTGAGAGCCGGCGCCCGATCTACCCGGAGCCGGCCTGAGGCGATGACCTACAGGGGACCGTATGCGAAGTCAGCAAAACACCGTGCCGCGTCAGCGGCTCGGCGAGCACGCTCATGCCATCGTTTTCGCTGCCGGCCAGGATGGCGCGACCATTTCCTCGATCGGACGCCTGCGCATCGGCCCCGGCCCCCGCTTCGCTCCGCGCGCACTGGCCTGGCTGTCGGCCCTGCTGGTGCTGGGCGGCGCCCTGCCGGTTTCGGCGTCGGAACAGAACGACGCCGTCGACACCGCCTTGAACCGCGTCAGCTATGCCTCGCTGCTCACGGTCACAGCGGTCAGTAGCGGCGGCACGCCGGGCACGACCTCGACCAACGTCGGCGCGGCCGCGTTCGACGGCAATCCGCCGACCGCCTACGACCCGCGCATCAATCTCGGCTCGAACACCTTCAATTTCATGACGCCCTCGCCCTCGGGCTCCACGGTCAACGTCGTCGGCGGCGGCCAGGAAGCGGCCGGTTCGCTGACCTTCAATTTCAGCCGGCCGGTGGTCAACCCGCGCTTCCACTTCGCTCGCCTGGGCGGCACCGGCGGCAGCGCAGGCAACAGCACGACCTTCCTGACCGCGACCGGCGGCGCGACCTGGACCGTCATCGGCGGCGCCTTGTCGACGACCCTGGGCAACACGCGCCTGCGCGCTTCCTCGACCGCCCCGTCGGTGACCTGCACCGACCCGGCCTCGACCTCGGGCTGCGGCACCGCCCAGCTCAACGGTAGCTTCACTTCGGTCGCGCTCAACATCGGCCTCGGCAACCCGACCACGTTCACCGGCACCATAACCGCGGACGGCTATGGGGTAACCATCACCGTCGACGAAGACTTCAGCGATGCGCCGACCAGCTACGGCATGGCCGGCCACGTCAATTCGGGCCTTACCCTCGGCGCCAGCCTGAGCATCGACCCGACCCTGCCGTTGACGATTCCGAACGGCACGGCTTACATCGCCACGCCGCCGGCGACCAGCCCGCGCGCCAGCACCAACGCCGCCGGCGATACCGACAACGCCTTCGCGTCCTTGCCGATCGTCGGCGTCGGCAGCTACAGCCTGTCGGTGCCGGTGGCCGGCTTCCAGACCGTCGCCGGCGCTACGCCGCAGCTATGCGGCTGGATCGACTTCAACCGCAACGGCAGCTTCGAAACCGGCGAGCGCGCTTGCGCCGGCGTGACCGGCAACGGCAACGTCGCCTTGAACTGGACGATCCCGACCGGCGCGACCTATGTCGCCGGCGAGAGCTATGCGCGCCTGCGCCTGGGTTACACGACCTCGCAGGTGCAAAGCGCGACCGGCTTGGCCGACAGCGGCGAGGTCGAGGATTACCCGATCACTCTGTTGCCGCGCGTGCGCCTGAGCAAGGCGCTGGTGCCGACGTCGGACCCGGGCTTGTTCAATCTGTCGGTCGTGCCGCCGTCGGCGAGCGCGGTGCAGACCAACACCGGCGCCGTCGCGAACGTCGGCCACGGCGGCACCACCGATTGGGTGCCGGCGCCGCTCGGTACGCTCATCACCGTCAGCGAAACCGCCGGCACCGGCACCAGCCTGAGCAATTACACCTCCAGCATCGCCTGTACCGACCGCTCCGGCGCCACGGTGACGCTCGGCGCCGCCGGCACCACCCGCACTTTCTCCAGCATGGTCAGCGCACCGGTCGGGCCGCCGACCACGCCGAACACCGCCAACGCCAATCTCAGCGAGATCAGCTGCATCGCGACCAATGCGCGGCTGCCTACGTTGCAGGTGGTGAAAGTGACCCAGAACGGCGTCGGCACGTTTTCGTTCGGCGGCAGCAACGGCATCGCCAATCACGACATCACCACCGTCACCGCGGGTACCGGTGTGGCCGGTCCGGTGCAGGTGCTGACCGCCGCGAGCACCGCGACCACCGTTACCGAGGCGCCGCTGCCGGCCGGTTATCTGCTCGGCGGCATTTCCTGCAGCGGACTCGGCGCCGGCGGCAATGCGACCGTCGACCTGCCGAACCGCAGCGTGAACCTCGACGCCGCCGCGACCGCATCGGGCAGCGCCATCGTCTGCACCTTCACCAACATCGCCCAGGTCGCCGACCTCGCCATCACCAAGACCAACACGCCCTTGGCCGGCGACAACGACCAGGCCAACGACACCCTCGTGCGCGGCGCCACCACGCAATACACCTTGCGCGTCACCAACAACGGCCCGGTATCGGTGACCGGTGCAGTGGTGCGCGACACGCCCGGCGCGGGCTTGAACTGCCCGAGCGGCAACCTGGTGAGCTGCAGCAGCGTGCCTGCCGGCGCCTGCCCGGGCGCACCGAGCCCGATCCTGATGAGCGACCTGACCGCGGGCGTACCGCTGGGCACGCTGTCGGTCGGCACGGTAGCGACCCTGACGTTTTCGTGCACCGTGCTATGACGGGGCGGCGGAACCGCTTCCGCCCCGCCTGCTAGATTTCCCCGCTGGATTTGCGATCGCAGGGCCAGCTCGCGCGATCGGCCCTGCGTTCGTCAGCAGCGATGGATTCGCCGGCTCTGTATTTCGCTATCGCGCAGCGCCGTCGCTGCGCGAACCTCATGGCCGTGCTTGGCCGTGTCTGGCCGGACCCGCCGTGAGGTCCGATCACCCAGTTGCGCGCAGCGCCCGTTGCGCCGGCCCGCTACAGCACCGTGCACGAGAAGCTGAGCGTTACCACCGCGCCCAGCGGTAAGGTACCCAGCGCCACACCGGCCGTCAGATCGCTCATCAGGATCGGACTCGGAGCGGCCGGGCACGCGCCGGCGGTGGCACTGCTGCAGCTCACCACATTGCCGGCCGGGCAGTTCAAGCCCCCGCCCGGTGTGTCGCGCACCACCGCACCGGTCACCGACACCGGCCCGTTGTTGGTGACACGCAAGGTGTATTGCGTGATGGCGCCGCGCACCAGGGTGTCGTTGGCCTGGTCGTTGTCGCCGGCCAAGGGCGTGTTGGTCTTGGTGATGACGAGGTCGGCGACCTGAGCGATGTTGGTGAAGGTGCAGACGATGGCGCTGCCGGCGGCGGTCGCCGCGGCATCGAGCGTCACGCTGCGGTTCGGCAGGTCGACGCTGGCGTTGCCGCCGGCACCGAGTCCGCTGCAGGAAATACCGCCGAGCAAATAGCCGACCGGCAGCGGCGCCTCGGTAACGGTGGTCGCGGTGCTCGCGGCGGTCAACACCTGCACCGGGCCGGCCACACCGGTACCCGCGGTGACGGTGGTGATGTCGTGATTGGCGATGCCGTTGCTACCGCCGAACGAAAACGTGCCGACGCCGTTCTGGGTCACTTTCACCACCTGCAACGTAGGCAGCCGCGCATTGGTCGCGATGCAGCTGATCTCGCTGAGGTTGGCGTTGGCGGTGTTCGGCGTGGTCGGCGGCCCGACCGGTGCGCTGATCAGGCTGAAGAAGGTGCGGGTGGTGCCGGCGGCGCCAAGCGTCACCGCAGCACCGGAGCGGTCGGTACAGGCGATGCTCGAGCTGTAATTGCTGAGACTAGTGCCGGTGCCGGCGGTCTCGCTGACGGTGATGAGCGTACCGAGCGGCGCCGGCACCCAATCGGTGGTGCCGCCGTGGCCGACGTTCGCGACGGCGCCGGTGTTGGTCTGCACCGCGCTCGCCGACGGCGGCACGACCGACAGATTGAACAAGCCCGGGTCCGACGTCGGCACCAGCGCCTTGCTCAGGCGCACGCGCGGCAACAGAGTGATCGGGTAATCCTCGACCTCGCCGCTGTCGGCCGACGCGGTCGGGATCTGCACCTCGCCGCTGGTGTAGCCCACGCGCAGCCGTGCGTAGCTTTCGCCGGCTACATACGTCGCGCCGGTCGGAATGGTCCAGTTGAGCGGCAGATTGCCACTCCCGCTCGGTGTCGCGCAGGCGCGCTCGGCGGTCTCGAAGCTGCCGTTGCGATTGAAGTCGATCCAGCCGCACAACTGCGGCGACGCCCCGGGCACGGTCTGGAAACCTGCCACGGGTACCGACAGCGTGTAGGTGCCGACACCGACCGGCGGCAGCGAAGCGAAGGCATTGTCGCTGTCGCCGCCTGCATTCGCGCTGGTCAGCGGATTGGACGCGTCCAGCAACGCCGTCGTCGTATGCACGGTGTTCACCGCATCGGCTTCGGCCGCATGCGCTCCGGCCGCCGGCGTCGTGGTGGAACCGAGGAACAAGCCGCCGACCGTGTGTTGCGCGGCGCCGTAGCTGCCGGGCGCGTCGCTGACATCCTCATCGAGGGTGATCGACAGACCGTAGCCGTCCGGGGTGAGGTTATTGGTGCCGTTGCCGCCGACCTGATTCATGCGATTGGCGACGAAGAACGTGATCACTCGGTAAGTGCCGTTGACCTGGAACGTGCCGCAGCCGGCGGTAGCGTTGTTGAGGCAGTCGACGCCGCCGGCGTTGAAGCCGCTGCGCACGCGCGGCATGCCCGCGCCCGGCACGCCCACCGGCGCGGGGGCGACGATCAGCCGGGTGCCGGCACCTGGACCGAGCGCGGTCAGGGTCGCTCCCGGCGCTACCGCGGTGTCGATGGTCCAGGCAGTGGTGTTGCGGGAGTTTCCGGTCGCGGCGGCCCACTCGCTGACATGGAAGCGCGGGTTGGTCACCGGGCGGCTGAAGGTGAAGGTCAAGGTGCCGGCCGCCTGCTCGCCGCCGACCGCGACCACCGCCGAACCGGGGGTCAACAGCCGATAGCTGACCTGGGCGATGCTGATCGGCGGATCGAAGTAGCTATTGGTCGTGGCGAGGTGCGCGCCGGTGCCGTTGAAGGTGGTCGGCCCGGTACCGGCTGCGGTGACATTCACCGTGACCCCGGAGGGAAACGCGGTATTGCTGCCGAACCCCGTGGGCACGCCGTTGCTTTCGGCGGCGAACGCGCCGGTACCGGCCCCGCCCCACAACAGCACCGAGGCCAACACAGTGAGCACAGAGCGCCTCCAGCGTCCGCGCGGTGCCAGCGAACCCCGGGAGCCTCGTGCCAATGCACATCGTTCGACGCTTGCCGTTCTCATGACCCACCTCGTTGCCGCATTCGACGTCGCGCAGACGGATGACGCAGGCGTGCGGCATGGGGTTCGGGACGTCGTTGTCCGGCCCGGAGCGATCAGGCGATCCTTTGCTTCAGCCCGCAGCGGTCCCTGGCGCGACCGGCGATGGCCGCACAGGCTTGCTCCGCACCGGCTGTTCCCGGGCGATGTATCCCCATTCCGCTGAATGCACGCCCTCCCCGGGCGCCGCCAGATTCCGCATATATGTGATATGCATCACAAATATCATGCCAAACCCGAAGCCCAGTCAAGACGGGCGCGGAGGTTTGGCCGGAGAGGCATGTATTTGACGTGCAGGGCAGATCGCTGACGCACAGCGTCAATGTCTGCTTGGGTATTCAGGGACGGATCCGGCCTGCTCCGGGCGCAGTGACCCGCCTGCCGGCATCGGCAGTCGGCTCGATTGAGTCCATCGGGTCCATCGGGTCCATCGAGCCTGGCGGCCCCAGGCGGTGCGGCGCCTGGCTCAGACCTCCAGGGTCATCCCCGGCCGCGCCAGTTGCACCTCGATGCCGTAGCGCTCGCCTATCTCGCCGGCCAGCGCTTCGCGCGCCTTGTCTTCGCCGTGGACCAGGGCCAGTTGCGGGCGGCCGCCGATCTGGCCGTACCACTCGATCAGGCCCTTTTGGTCGGTGTGCGCCGACAGCCCGCCGATGGTGTGGCGCTGCGCGTTGGCGCGGACATCCTTGCCGTGGATGCGCACCCACGGCGCGCCGTCTACTAGGCGCCGGCCGATCGTGCCTTCGGCTTGATAGCCGACGAACACCACATGGGTCTGCGGCTTGCCGAGGTTGTGCTTGAAGTGATGCAGGATGCGGCCGGCGTTGGCCATGCCGGAACCGGCGATGACGATGGCGCCGCGTTCGATGCGGTTGATCGCCATCGATTCTTCGGCGCTCGCGGTCAGGCGCAGGTTCGGCAGCTGGAACGGGTTGGGTTTGTCCTTCCACACTTGCAGCGCGTCTTCGTCGAACAACTGGGCATGGCGGTCGTAGACACCGACCACCTTGGCCGCCATCGGGCTGTCGAGAAAGATCTGCCAGCGCGACAGGTTCCACTCGTCCCAGTACTTGGCGAACCAGTACAGCAGCTCCTGGCTGCGGCCCACCGCGAACGCCGGGATCAACACGTTGCCGCCATCGTTCCAGGCCTGTTCGAGGATGCGGCCGAGTTCGAGGATGGTTTCGGCGCGGTCTTTGTGCAGGCGGTCGCCGTAGGTCGATTCCATCAGCACCAGGTCGGCCTGCGCGATCGGCGCGGGGTCGCGCAGGATCGGCGTGCCCTTCGGCCCGATGTCGCCGGAGAACACCAGGGTCCGTCCGTCGGCTCGCAACTCGACCGCGGAGGAACCGAGGATATGCCCGGCCTCGCGGAATGCGATCTCGATGCCGGGCAGGATCGTGCGCGGGCTGTCGTAGGGCAAGGATTCGACCCGCTGCATGGTCGCCTCGACGTCTTCGCGCGTATACAGCGGCAACGCTTCGGGCTGTCCCTGCGCGCGCCGGCGGTTGCTGCGCTCGGTTTCGCTTTCGGCGATGGACGCCGAATCCAGCAGCATGATGCGCATCAAGTCGGCGGTCGCGGCCTGGGCATAGATCGGCCCGCGGAAACCCCGCCGCACCAGCAAGGGCACGCGGCCAATGTGGTCGATGTGGGCGTGGCTGATCACCAGCGCGTCCAACGCGGCGACGTCGAAAGCGAAGGGGTCGAAGTTGCGGCGCTCGGCTTCGGGGCTGCCCTGGATCATGCCGCAGTCGAGCAAGATGCGATGGCCGCCGGCCTCGACCTCGTGCAGGGAACCGGTGACTTCGCCGGCCGCGCCGTGGAAATGGACTCGCATGCAATGGGCTCCGCAGCTATCGACAAAGGCGAACGCTAGCACGGCCCCTGCGAAGGTCCCTGCCTGCGATCTGCACGCAAGCACCGCATCCGGCGGATCGCCGCGGATCGCCGTCCTGGGCTCGAATCGCTGGACTCGGCGCAGCGGCCACACAAACCGGGCAAAACTGAACGAATTCGCGCCACCCCACATGACCTTCGACACCCTTCCCGGCCCCGGAACGGGACTATCGTCCGCCCGTGATCCGGGCAAGACCGTGCAGCGCCGGTCCGAAATCCGCCACACTCCCGATTCGTATTTCGCCAACGCCTTTCCGGCTGGAGTCCGCTGTGACCTTCAAAAAACCGCAAGTCCTGCTGTTGTCCCTCGCTATCGCCACGGTCGTGGCCGCCTGCGGCAAGCAGGAAACCCCTGCCCCGACCGCGCCGGCCGCCGCCGACAAGCCGGCCGAAACCAGCGCGCTGAAGCTCGACGAGAGCAAGCTGCCGCCGGTCAACCGCTTCGTCGTCGCCGACCTGGACACCGCCAAGGACGCCTGCACCGACTTCGGCGGATACGTCAACGGCAAGTGGCTCGCCGCCAACGCCATCCCGGGCGACCGCACTTCGTGGGGCGCTTTCGAAATGCTCGATGAGCGTTCCACCGCGGTGCAGCGCCAGATCGCCGAACAAGCGGCGGCGGACAGCAAGGCCACCGGCGTGGAGAAGATCGTCGGCGACCTGTGGTCGACCGGCATGGACGCGGCCAAGATCAACGCCCAGGGCCTGGAGCCGCTGAAGGGCGACCTGGCCAAGATCGACACGCTCGACAGCGCCGAGAAGATCGCCGACTACCTGCGCAGCTCCGCCGCCACCGGCGACAACCCGCTGTTCGGCTTCGGCGCCGAAGCCGACTTCAAGGATTCGGCCAACAACATCGCTTACGCATCGCAGGGCGGCCTGGGCCTGCCGGACACGCCGTACTACTCCGACGCCAAGCACAAGGACAAGCTCGCCGCGTACGAGGCCCACATCGCCAAGGTACTCGAGCTCGGCGGCACGCCGGCGGCCGACGCCGCCAAGCAGGCCAAGGACGTGATCTCGTTCGAGACCCGCCTGGCCAAGGCCTCGAAGTCGCGCGAAGAGCTGTCGCGCGACGTCTCGCTGTACTACAACCCGGTCAGCCCGGCCGACGCCGACAAGCTGACGCCGAACTTCTCCTGGACCAAGTTCTTCGAGTCGCAGGGCGTGGCCCTGCCGAAGATGTTCTCGCTCGCGGTGCCGGCCTTCCACCAGGAAGTCAGCAAGATGATCGGCGAAGTCCCGGCCGAACAGTGGAAGGCCTACCTGCGCTTCCACGCCATCGATGGCGCCTCGCCGTACCTGTCGGACGCCTTCGTCGAAGAGAACTTCAACTTCTACAGCAAGACCCTGCGCGGCCAGAAGGAACTGAAGGAACGCGGCAAGCGCGTGCTCGACACCATCGAAGGCCAGGCCGGCGAAGCGCTGGGCCAGATGTACGTCAAGGTGGCCTTCACTCCGGAATCCAAGGAGCGCATGCAGACCCTGGTCAAGAACCTCAGCGAAGCCCTCAAGGTGCGCATCGAGAACCTGGCCTGGATGAGCGCCGACACCAAGAAGAAGGCGATCGAGAAGTGGGCCAGCTTCACGCCCAAGATCGGTTACCCGGACAAGTGGCGCGACTGGAACGGCCTGGCGACCAGCCGCGACAGCTACTACGCCAACGTCAAGGCGGCCAACGAGTTCAACTACAAGTGGAACCTGGGCAAGATCGGCAAGCCGGTCGACAAGACCGAATGGGGCATGCCGCCGCAGATGGTCAACGCCTACTACAACCCGCTGCAGAACGAGATCGTGTTCCCGGCCGCGATCCTGCAGCCGCCGTTCTTCGATCCGAAGGCCGACGACGCCACCAACTACGGCGGCATCGGCGCGGTGATCGGCCACGAGATGACCCACGGTTACGACGACCAGGGTTCGCGTTTCGGACCCACCGGCAATATGGAAGTGTGGTGGGCGCCGAGCGACGCCAAGGCGTTCTCGGGCCTGACCGACAAGCTGATCCAGCAGTTCAACGCCTATGAAGCCGCCCCGGGCCAGCACGTCAACGGCAAGCACACCCTCGGCGAGAACATCGCCGACCTCGGCGGCCTGGCCACGGCCTACGACGCGATGAAGAAGGCCGCCGGCGACACCCCGGACCCGAAGACCGACGGTTTCACCCGCGACCAGCGCTTCTTCCTCAACTGGGCGACGGTGTGGCGCCGCAACTTCACCGCCGAAGAGATGAAGGTGCGTCTGCAGACCGACGAACACGCCCTGGCCAACTTCCGCGCGATCGGCGCGCCGTCGAACCTGCCGGCCTTCGCCGCCGCGTTCTCGTGCAAGCCGGGCCAGCCGATGGTCCGCGAGGGCGACAAGCAGGTGGTGATCTGGTGATCCATCGCGGCGCGGCCCGAGGGCCGCGCCGCAACCGAGATGCGGAACGAAAGGCCCGGGATTCCCGGGCCTTTTTTCTTGGCTGAAGCCCTCATCCGGCCTGCGGCCACCTTCTCCGGCTCCGGCAAACGGGTGAGCGGAGGCCGCTCGCGAGCCATCGGCCCGCGCGCTCGCGAACGCGAGGCGTTCGGGCCAAGGCACAGGTGGGGGGTGAGGGCCATCGGCCAGTCCTCCCAACCGCCAAACCCGTTCATCGCCGTCACCGACGCAGTTGTTAAACTCCCGCATCCCCAGGATGGAATACGCGATGTCGACCCTACGCCCGCTTGCCTGCGCCCTCGCCCTCAGCCTGATTGCCGGCCTGGCCTCGCCGACCGCCGATGCCGCCAAGAAGAAGGCCGCCGCCAAGCCCAAGGCGCCCGCCGCCGCATCGGCCTGCAGCGACTTCTATGCCAGCGCCAACGGCGACTGGCTGCGCAGCAACCCCTTGTCCGGCGCCGGTTCGGTGTCCTCGCTGGAAACCCTCGCCGCCAATGCGCGCAAGCAGCAGCTGGAACTGCTCAACAGCGCCATGACCGCGCCGCAGGGCAACGTGCAGAAGCTGCTCGGCGACTTCTGGGCCAGCGGCCTGGACGAAGCCGCGGTCGAGCGCGACGGCGCGCAGCCGATCGCCCCGCTGCTGGGCCGTATCAACGCGATCAAGAAGGCCAAGGAAATCCCGGCCTCGATCGCCGCGCTGCATCAGGTCGGTATCCCGGTCGCCTTCAACTTCGGCGCCGACATCGACCTGCAGGACCTGGAACGCCACATCGGCTATTTCAGCCAGGGCGGCCTCGGCCTGCCCGACCCGGCCTATTACACCCGCACCGACGCCGATACCCGTCAGTTGCTCGGCCACTACAACAACTACGTGCAGAAGATCCTGACCCTGACCGGCACGTCCAAGGACCAACTGGCGGCCGAGTCGCTGTTCGTGATCGATCTGGAAACCCGCATCGCCCGCGCCTCCAAATCGTTGCCGGACCTGCGCGACCCGCGCGCCAACTACGCCCCGGTCGCGGTCGCCACCCTGGCCAAGCAGTACAAGAACCTGCAGCTGGGCGCCTTCCTCAAGGCCCAGGGCGTCACCGACGACAGCGTCTCGCTGGCAAACCCGCAATTGTTCGCCGAACTCGACAAGCTGCTCGGCAGCCTCAAGCCGGACCAGTGGAAGACCTATCTGCGCTGGCGCGTCGGCGATTCGATGGCGCCGTACCTGGCCAAGCCGTTCCGCGACGCCGAATTCGAGTTCCGCGGCCGCGTGCTGCGCGGGCATGCCGCGCCGGCGCCCCGTCAGCAGGCCGTGCTCGACGCGATCACCCTCGCCGCCGGCCCGATGGTCGGCCACGAATACGCCGCGCGTTATCTGCCGGCCGCCACCGATGCGCGCGCCGAACAGATCGCCGCCCAGTTGCGCGACGCCTTGGGCAAGGCCATCGACGCCGACACCCGTTTCAGCGAGGCGGTCAAGCACGAAGCCCGCGCCAAGCTCGGCAAGCTCAAGATCGAAGTCGGCACGCCCAAGCGCGATCTCGACTACAGCGTGCAGCCGATGGGCCGCGGCAGCTTCGGCAGCAACATGCTGATCGCCTCGACCTGGCGCCACCGCGAGGAAATGAAGCGGATCGGTCGCGGCAACGCCGACCGTCGCTGGGACGTGCTGCCGCAGGAGCCGTCGCTGGCCTACGACATCGCCCAGAACCGCTTGATCGTGACCGCGGCGATGCTGCAGGCGCCGGTGCTCGACATGAGCAAGCCCGAGGCCGCGCAGTACGGCTCCTACGGCGCCCTGGTCGGCGCCGAGTTGACCCACGGCTTCGACAGCCGCGGCCGCTACGTCAACGCCAAACAGGAAGTGCGCGACTGGTGGACCCCGGCCGAAGTCTCGGCCTGGGACTCGCTCGCCGGCCGCGTCGCCGCGCAGTACGGCGCCGAGCCCTATCCGGGCCTCAACGGGGTCAAGGTCAACGGCAATCAGGTCCGCGAAGTCGCGATCGCCGACCAGGCCGGCGTCGAACTGGCATGGTCGGCGTTCCGCGCCGCGTCGCCGGCGGCGAGCAAGGACGCCGACCAGGCCTTCTTCCGCGCCTGGGCCGGCCTGTGGGCGCAGCAGCTGAGCCCGGAAGTCGCGGCGCAGCGTTCGGCCGCCGGCATCCATGCCCCGGGCCAGTGGCGCACCAACGTGCCGCTGTCGAACCTCGCCGCCTTCGGCGAGACTTTCGGCTGCAAGGCCGGCACCGCGATGCAGCGCAAGCCCGACCAACAGATCAAGGTGTTTCCCTGATCGAGGCGGCACGCAGCGAATCGCGATGAGCTATAACGAAAAAGCCCGGCGCAAGCCGGGCTTTTTCGTTGCCTGCCGTGGCCGCGCAAACTCAGAGCAAGGACAGCCCGTGCACTTGCGTGCGCTGGGTGTCGATGTCCAACACCCGGCCCTGGTCGTCGTACAACAGCAGGCGACCGTCCTGCTCGCGCACCGACACCGCCGCGCCGTACGGCCAGTCGATCGCCGCCAGCGAGGCCGCGTCGTTGAAGCGGACCAAGTGGAAGCGCATCGCCTCCTCGCCGTACAGGCCGACCAGGAAACCGTTGGCGAGCGACTTGATGCTGCAGTCGCGCAGCTTGCCGAGTGCATGCGCGGACAGGTGTACGCTGCGCCGGTAGTTCGACCACGAATACGCCAGCCGCATGCCGTCGTCGTCGGCCGAAACATCGAGCAATTGCGCGCCGGTGATCGGGTGCAGCCGCAGGCGTTGCTCCAGGCTCTCTGGCACGGCGTCGCGCGAGCGCAGCGAGCGCCGCGGCAAGCGGTAATGCCAGCAACTCGCGCCGCGCGCGTCCTGGATCAGGAACAACTCGTCGGCGGCGAAATACTCGGCCGCGATCACCCGGCTGTTGGGCTCGCTGACGCTCCACAGCACGTCCAGCGACGGCCGCGCCGCGTCGACCACCAGCAGGCGGTCGTTCGACACCAGCGACCAGGCGATGCCGTCGTAGCGATCGGCGGCGAACTGGATCGGCATCACCCCGAGGTCGGCGATCTCATGGTGGGCCAGATCCAGCCGTGCGATGCGCGACACCGCCTCACGCGGTGCGATCGCCAGCGCGACTTGCAGGCTGTCGGCGATCGCTAGCTTGTAGGCCGGCACCGCATAGCGGCGGACGCTGCGGCCGTGACGGTCGATCACCGCGACACCGGCTTCGCCGAGCGCGGCGAGATAACGGCCCTCGCCGATGGCGACGACGTCGTGCGCGGTATGCAGCCCGGCCGCGGGCGCCTGCCAGCGTTGCTCGCCCTGGCTCTCCCAGAGCTTGCGCCCGGCCACCGCCGGCACGCCCCACGCGGGCAGATCGGCGCGCAGCCAAGGGTCGCCGGACAACTTCAGCAGACGCTCCAAGTGCTGACGATCGAGGGCGTTCGCGCAAGCGGCGCGATCGGCCGCGAGCGCGGGCAACACGCGGGTGGCGAGCATGCGCACGGCCTTGCCGCTGCTTTTGGACGCCAGCAGCGCTTCGGCCAGGGCCGCGCGCGGCAACGGCGGCGACGCCGGATCGGCCAGGGTCGCGATGCGCTCGGCGTAGTGTTCGATCGTGTCGGGCAGCAGACTCGCGCGCTGCACCAGGGCGCGCGCCGACAATTCGTCGCCGGCGGCCTCGGCCGCGAGCAACCAGCGTCCGGCCTGGTCGCGCAGTTCCGGCTCGGGCCAGACCGCATCGACCGCAGCCAGCCACTGCCCGCGCTCGACCAGCGCCTGGCCCCATTCGCCGCGCAGCCTGCGTGCGTGCTCGGGGTGATCTTTTTCCAGCATCGCGATCGCCGCGGCGAAGGCATTGTCGCGACGCGCGACCAGGATCGCGCGCTCGCTGTCGCCGGACAGCATCAACAAACGGATGATGGTTTCCGCCGGCATGTCCCAGCTCAGCGCAAGCTCGGCCGCCTGCGCGTGACGCTGGTGGCGCACCAGATAATCCAGTGCTTCCTGGCGTGCGTTGAGCAGTTCGGCGAGCACGAATACGGCTTCGTCGATCTGGCCCTGGCGATCGAGTTTGTCGAAGGCCTGGCGATAGAGTTTGCGCAGGTGCTCGCGCTCGTAGTCGCCGAGGTTGATGTCGGTCGCGACCTGACGCTCGCCGCCGAGGCTGAGGTCGCCGCGCCGGCCCGGCGTGCCGAAGGCCTGGCCCAGCGAATCGCCACGGCCGTCGATCGGCAAGGCATTACGCAACGCCTCGCCGAGATCGCCTTTTTCGAACTGCGCCATCATCCGGCGCAGGTAGGCGCCCTGGCGCATGCCGATCAGTTTCGAAGCGCGGCTCGCCATCGCGAAACGCACCAAGGCCGAGCGCCAGGCCTGCGGCGCGCGCGGCGCCGATCGTGCGCGCAGGGTAGCGGCGGCACCGTTGCGCGCCTGGGTGCCGGCGTGACCGCCGCGCGCCTGCGCCGGCTCGCCCGACAAGCCCGGAAAACGCCGCAGCAGCCAGTCCGCCATGCCGTCGCGGGTGCCGGTGACGCGTTCGCGCAAGCTCGGCGGCGCATCGGCGCCCACACCGCCACGCGCACGGCGCAAGAACTCGCCCTGCTCCTTGCTCGGCGGCGGAATACGGTCGCCGAGCACTTCGCGCACGCGCTTGCCGGCGAGCCGGTCGTGACGCGTCGGGCGCAGGCTCAGGCGGCCGTCGTAGGTGTCGTGCAGGGCGTAGTCGTCGATGTCGATGACCAGCGAAGGGTCCAGCGCCTGCGCCTGGGCGAAGTGCAGCGGCTGCAATCGTCCGCCGACCACCAGTTGCACGTCGGCCGGCGCCAGCGCGGCGAGCTCGTCGGCGGTCAGCGGCCCCGCGTACAGGCCGTGCGCACCGATGCGGCATAACGGCACGCCGGCCGCCTCGCTGCATTGCATCGGCCGCGCCTGATCGAAACAGAGCACGTCGCCATCGTCGAAACGCCAGGCTCGGCAACCCATCGTCCAGGCTTGCAGAATGCGTTCGGCGCGCCGCTCCGGCGCCAGCCAGTCGGCGCCGAACCACAGCCCCGCCACCGGCTGCCAGCCTCGCCAGACCGGGTGGCGCACGGCCGTATCGGCCTGCGCCCCCGCATTGGTATTCGTTTCAGCCATCGTCTCCCCCTGTGTAGACGAGCATCTTTCGCGCGCCGTCGCGCAACACCACCAAACGGCCCTGCAGGTCGACCAAGGCGATCAGGTCGGCGTCGACGGCGACGCTGACCGTGCTGATCGGACTCGGCGATTCGTACAGCACCGAACGCTCTTGCGCACCGATGCGCAGCAACGCCTTGCGATCCGGACGCAAGGCGATCAAACCGATGTCGTCGCCATCGGGCTGGCTCAGCCCGGCCACTTTCCAATCGGCCGGCAACACGATTTCGTACTCGCTAGGCGGGCGATCGGCGATGCGCGCGAATACCCGCCAGATGCTGGAGCGTTCGCCGCCGTGCCCGCCGACGATCTGTTCGACGCAGTAGCCGCCTTGCCATCGGTCCGCAAAACAGGTGCCGCTGAGGAAGGCCGCATTGACTGGGCCCAGGAACGCGACACGCTCCAGAACCTGGCTGCGATGAGTCGCATGCAGATGCAGATGGCCCTCGTCTTGGCGCAGATAGACCATCCGCTCGGCGTCGGCGCGCGCGATGGCCAACACCTGCTCGGCCACGATCTCGTAAGTCGTGCTTTCCGACGCATGCCGCGTCCATGACAGTAATTTGCGCTGGCTGGACAGCAGCAACAAACGCCGATAGAAAGCGCCGCGGTTGAACCACACGCAAGGCTGCAAACGCGCCTTGCCGGTGGTGACATCGAGGTCGCCCGGCGGGGGCAGCGGCAGCCGGCCCATGCCCTCGAGTTGCCAACCTTCCAGCCACTGCGCCTGCGGGATCAGCCCGGCGAAATGGCGCTCGGTGAGGGTCGCGGCAAGCAGCGACTTGCCCTTGCCCCAGCGCGTGGTCTTCGGCGGCTGCAAGCCTGTCGCCTCGCTCGACGGCAAACGATAGACGTTGGCGGCGTTCTCGCCGGCGAGCGGCACGGCGATGTGGCGCGCACCCCAGGCGATCAACGGCGGCTGCTTCAGCGACAACTTGCCGCCACCGTGCGCGCCGGTCTGCACCCCGCTCAGGCGCGCGACCGCGACGCGCTCGAATTCGCCGCGCAACAACGCGCTGGAACGCTCCGGCGACGGCAAGGTCAGGCGCAGTTCGCGCCGCGCCTGGCGCGAGGCGATGGTTACCGCCAGTTGCTGTTCGGCGGCGCGCGAAACGTCGACACGATGGCCCAGGCCATAGCCGGCCGCATGCGCACCGATCGACCAGCGCTCGCCCGGGCTCGGATCGGCCTCGTCGAGCAGGCGCCGCCACTCGCGTTCGTGCTCATCACGCGCGGCCTGGGCGTTGCCCTCGCTGGCGGCAGCGGCGCCGCCCGGCGCCAGGCTGCGCGCCTGCAGCAATTGCTTGAGCCGTTCGGGCGAGTCGGCCGGATGCAGTGCGCCGGGCGCACCCAGCACGCCCCAGGCGAAGCGCGCTTTCGCCGCCTGCGCGCGTTCGGCCAGCAGGATCCACATCGCCACGTGCACCAGACGCGGCGCGCCGAGTTGGCTCGGCCCGGTGTCGAACACCGCCACGGTCAGCGCATCGGCTTCGCGCGCGACCAGTTTCGGCGACAGGAACAGATGCTCGCCGCCGGCGGCGCGGCGGTCGAATTCTTCCGGCACCTCGTCGGCCAGCGCCCACTCGCTCAACAATAGGCGTTCGTAATGTCCGCGCCGGCGCAGATCGTCGATGCCCTCGGGTTCCGCCACGCCGCGCTGCGCGCGCATCCGGAACGCGCCGAGCATCGGATGCAGGCGCAGCAGCAGCTCGCCGAGCAGGTCGACGATCTCGGCATCGAACCAGTCCAGCCACGGCCGCCAGGGTTTGAGCGCCTCGGGTACCCGCATCGGCTCAGCTCCGCCAGTGCGCGCGGATCTGCGCGATCAGCTCGTCGCTGGCCGGCAGCGCCCGATGCAGCGGCACGATCTGCATCGGCTCGGGCCACAACAGCAGCGGCGATTGCCGATGCCGGCGCGCGATCGCGCGCAGCAGCAGGTCCAGCGGCAGGTCCGGACGTTGCGTGGTCGGCAGCCACAGCGCCGGCGCCTCCTGGCACGGCGCGATATAGGCCACGCCGTCGCTCCACGGCAGCGCGTCGCCGGCGCCGGTGACGATGACGGCATCGGCGTTCGCCGTCAGCATCAGCGCCTCGCGCATGCGCGCGTCGATGCGCGCGAGCGCATCGAGCAGGCCCTGCGCCGCCGCGCCGATCCCGATCGCGCCTTGCGGCGCAGGCGGGTCGGCCTCTGCCCGCCAGCGCCACTTCATGTCGGCGCGGCGACCCGTTCGACCAACCGCGCGCGTTCGGCGGCGAGCTCGGGCGGAATCGAATGCGGGTCGAAGTTGGCGTCGATCTCGCGCAGCAGGGCCTCCGCTATCGTCGCCGCGGCCGGTGCGTCGGCCGCGCCGTGCAGGCAACTGCGCGCGGCTTCGATCAGGCGCGCGGCGCGCGACACCGGCTGCAACACGGCGTGTTCGACCGCGGCGCGCAGGGTCGGGTTGGCCGCCGCCGACAGCGAATCGCGCAAGGCGTCCTGGGCCGCCGCCTGTGCCTCGCGGGTCGGCATCACGTAGAACAGCGGCCACAGGTCGGCGGCGGTCGCGGTGTCGCGGCCGGCAAGCACGGTCGCCGCGGCGATCAGGCGCTGGACCTTGACGATGCGCCGGTCCGACAGGCTCAGGCCGGCGCCGCGCAATCTGCGGATCGCATCGGCCAGCAGGCCGCGCGCCGGGCCCATGCTCACCTGCGGCACGCGCCGGCTCAGCAGGTCGATGTCGGCCAGTTCGGTGCGGTGCTCCACGGCCGCGCGCTCGGCCTGCCAACCGCCTTCGAGCAGAGCTTCGAGTTGATGGTCCGGCACCGGCTCGACGAACAGGTGCAACAGGAAGCGGTCGGCGAACGCCGCCAGCGACTCGTCGTCGGGCAAGGCATTCGCGGCGCCGACGCAGACCCGCAGCGGGCAGTCGAGCTGGGTGTGGCCACGACGGAAGCGGCGCTCGTTGAGCACGCCGAGCAAGGTGTTGAGGATCGCGGTCGAACCGAGGAAGACCTCGTCGAGGAAGGCGACTTCGGCCTCCGGCAACATGCCGGTGACGTCGGTCTCGACCACGCCCTCGCGCAGCCGGCGCAGGTCGACCGGGCCGAACAATTCGGCCGGCTCGGTGAAGCGCCCGAGCAGGTATTCGAAGTAACGGCCGCCGAGCGCGGCAGCGACACGCCGCACCACCGCGCTCTTGGCGGTGCCGGGCGGGCCGATGATCAGCAGGTGTTCCTGGGCGACCGCGGCGAGCACGATCAGCTCGGCGAGTTGCTCGCGCTCGACCAGACCGGTGGTGGCGGAATGGACGGCATCGCGGACGCGGGCCGCGGCCTGCTCTGCGGCGGAAGGTTCGGGCGAAAAAGTCATCGACGGACGGCCTGGATCCTTGGCGTCGCCATCGGCGGACGGCGCGCTGGCGGCGCGCGGTCCTGCGGCGGCGGGCTTGCTGACGGGGCGTGGTTCGCGGCCCGGAAACGGACCTGCGCCACAGTTCGCACTGTAGGCGCAGCGCTCGTCGAACCGCAACCGGCACCGCGGTACGGTCGAGATCGCCGGCCTATCCTGCGCGGTTTTTCTTTACGCTATACGCCGCCACGCCCGGCCAGGATGCCGTCATGCCCGATACCTCCCTCGACGATCTGCTCGCCGCGCTCGCCGCCAGCCCGCACAACCCGGCGCTCGGCATGCTGGTCGTGAACGCCTGCCTGAACGAATCCGACCCGGACGCACTGATCCGTGCGATCGAACTCGGCGGCGACGCCCTGCTGGCCGACCCGACCCAGCGCGACGCCGCGCTGCGCCTGCTGCTGGAGCACCGCCACGATGAACGCGTGGTACGGATCGCCCCGGAGAATTCGGCGGCGTCGCTGTTCGCGCGTTCGCGCCTGCTGCTCGGCGAAGGCCGCCGCGAAGACGCGCGCAGCCTGTACCAGCAGGCCATCGCTCTCAACCCGGCGCTGGAAGACGCGGCCCTGGCGACCGAGCTGGCCGGCAAGGTGATCTCGCTGGCCAATGCGCGGCGCATGCAGTCGGGCAGCCTGCAGACCAGCATCGCCAACGACGACACCGATGCCGACGACGTGTCGCGGCTGTTGCAGCCGCCGGAAGCGCGGATCGGTTTCGCCGACGTCGGCGGCCTGGACGAGGTCAAGCACCAGATCCGCCGCCGCATCATCACTCCCTTCCTCAAGCCCTCGCTGTTCGAGCGCTTCAAGCGCCGCTCCGGCGGCGGCATCCTGCTGTACGGCCCGCCCGGCTGCGGCAAGACCCTGCTCGCCCGCGCCACCGCCGGCGAGTGCGGCGCGCGTTTCTACAACGTGGCCATCACCGACGTACTGGACATGTATATCGGCGAGTCCGAGCGCAAGCTGCATGCGATCTTCGAGACCGCGCGGCGCACCGCTCCGGCGGTGGTGTTCTTCGACGAGATCGAGGCCATCGGCGGCAAGCGCCAGTACTCGCGCGAGGCCACCTCGGCCAAACTGGTCAGCCAGTTCCTGACCGAGCTCGACGGCTTCGGCCAGAACAACCAGGGCGTGCTGATCCTCGGCGCGACCAACGTGCCGTGGGCGGTCGACGCCGCGTTCCGCCGCCCCGGCCGCTTCGACCGGGTGCTGTTCGTGCCGCCGCCGGACGACCCGGCGCGGCGTGCCATCCTCGATCTGCTGCTGCGCGAGCGCCCGCTCGGCGACGACATCGACAGCACCGAGATCGCGCGCCTGAGCTCGGGTTATTCCGGCGCCGACCTGCGCAACCTGGTCGAGACCGCGATCGACGAGGCCATCGAGGCGTCGATCGACCAGGGCCGGGAAATACCGCTGACCATGAGCCACCTGCGCGCGGCCTTGAAAGACACCCGTTCGACCACCCTGGAATGGCTGACCACGGCGCGCAATCACGCCCGTTACGCCAATCAGGGCGGCCAGTACGACGAGGTGCTGGAATTCCTCAAGCGCCACGGAGGCGGCTGATGGCGGCCTCGGTCTATCGTTTGCCCGACGAGCCCTTGCCGTCCGGTCTCTCGCGCTATGCGGTCGACCCGGTCTGGCCCTTGCTCAGCGTGATGCTGGCCGGCAGCGGTTTCGGCCTGCTCTGGTTCGGCTTCAACTCGCTGGCGATCGGCAGCCCGACACGCCGGCGCGAATGGCTGTGCATCGGCCTGAGCGCGCTCGGCAGTCCGCTGCTGCTGTTCGCTCTGCTGCTGTGCGAGCAGAACGGTTGGCTGCAGGGCGCGCAGCTGCGCTACGCGTTTCTGAGCATCCTGTTGCTCAAACTGGGCATGGCCTATGCCGTGTACCTGATGCAGCAACGCTGCTTCGAGATCTGGGAGTACTACGGCGGCCAGCCGCGCAACGGCCTGCCGTTGACGATCCTGCTGGCCGTGGTCGGGCGCGGCGCGCTCGGCGCCGTGCAACTGCCCGCCTTGTTGTCGGTGATTCTGCAATGAACGACGCCAGCCAAAGTTATTGGTTGCAGATGGCCGAGCGCTACTACGCCCACGGCCAGATCGACGAAGCCATCGACGTGTTGCTGCGCCTGCTCGGCGAAGACCCCGACCAGGCCGGCGCGCACGCCTTCCTGGCCCTGTGCCTGGTCAAGCGCAAGCGCCTGCATGCGGCCGCGCTGGAAGCCGCGCGCGCACTCGAACTCGAACCCGACTCGCCGTTCGCGCACCTGGCCGCGGCGATCGTGGCGACCGCGGGCCGGCGTTTCCGCGACGCCGAAACCCATCTGCAGTCGGCGCGCGAACTCGACCCGGACTCGGCCTCCATCGCCGACGCCTTCGCCCGCCTCTACAACGCCTGGGGCCGCGATGCGCAGGCCCTGGACGAAGCGCGCCGCGCCTGCGAGCTCGAGCCGGCCGATGTCGATTACCAGGCCCTGCTGGCCTCGCTGGAACTGCGCCGCGGCGAACGCCAGAAAGCCGAGACTCTGGCGCGCGAGGTGCTGGCCGCGCATCCCGAACACGTCGAGGCCTTGTGCGTGCTCGGCCATTGCGAACTCGCCGCCGGCCGCACCGACAGCGCCCGCGACCACGCCGTCTGGGCGCTGCAGATCGACCCGATGGACGCCGAGGCGCTGACCCTGATGGCGGCGGTGAAAGCACGCCGCAGTTGGCTGCTCGGGGTGTGGTGGCGGTTCCAGAGCTACATCAGCGCCGGTTCGCGCACCCGCGCGGTGGTGCTGTTGCTCGGCATCTTCCTGCTCTACCGCATCGCCCTGATCGCCCTGCCCGAGCATGGCCTGTCGCACTGGGCCGGACCGCTGTCCTACCTGTGGCTGGGGTTTTGCGCCTACACCTGGATCGCACCGGGCCTGTTCTGGCGCTCGATCAAGCGCGAGCTGGAACAGGTCAAACTGCGCCCGGGGTTCTGAGCGGGCGCCGCTGGCCTATCGCCTTACTTGACCACGCGCAACTTGGTGGTCCGCCGGCGCTGGCGCAGCGCTTCCAGGCGCGGGTCGCGGCGAGGGCCGCCGCTGCCGCCGCCCGGCGGTCGCTTGCGCCAATACAGGATCGTCAGCCAGCCGACCAGCATGCCGCCGAGGTGAGCGAAATGAGCGACGCCGGTGCCCTGGGTGAACACACCGTAGAACACCGCGGCGATCGCATAGATGATCACCAGCGTGCGCGCCTTGAGCACGATCGGGAACGGCAGCAAGGTCACGCGCCGGTTCGGGAACAACATGCCGTAGGCGAGCAACAGGCCGTAGACCGCACCCGAAGCGCCCAGCGTCACATAGATGTCGCCCTGGCGCGCGGCGATCGAGGCGATCAGCAACTGCAACAACGCCGAACCGATCAGGCAGGTGAAGTAATAGATGGCGAAACGCTTGGCGCCCCATTCGTATTCGAGCGAAGCGCCGAACATCACCAGCGCCAGCATATTGAACACGAGGTGGCCGATGCCGCCATGCATGAAGCCCGAGGTCAGCAATTGCCACGGCATGAAGTTGCCGGCGGCCGGAATATCCGACGGCAGCCACGGCCACAACTGGGACCACAGCACCCAACTGCGCGTCGCATCGCCTTGGCTCAACAGCGCTTGCAGGATGAATACGACGACATTGGCGATCAGCAGTTTCCTGACGACCGGCGGGATACTGGAAAACATCGCGGCTCCTCGAATCGGGCGCTATGGTAGCCGCTGCCCCGGCGTCGCACCGTGAGCATCGCTTCGAGGCGCGGCCCGCGCGCAGGCTGCGTTCAGTCGGCCGGGCCCCAGATCTGCGAATCCAGCGTCGGCGCGGCGCGCTGACCGCGCACGCGCCCGTTCACCACCGTGATGCCTTCGGCGCGCAGGCGCTGGCACTGCTCGCGATAACCGGCCGAGCCTTCCGGCAGCGCGATGCGCCCGTCCGAACGCAGCACCCGATGCCAGGGCAGTTTGGCGTCGTCGTTCTCGCTGAGCAGGCGCGCGACCAGACGGGCCCGTCCGGGCAGTCCGGCGCGGCGCGCGACCTCGCCGTAGCCCGCCACTTCGCCCTTGGGAATGGCGCGGATCGCGGCCCGGATGCGTTTTGCGGCAGTTTCGCTGTCCATCGCGGTAGCATATGCCCTGCAACGCGCAGGAGTCGCCCATGCATTTCGAACAGATCCGTACCCATCTGACCCGAGCCGGGTTCCACCTCACCGTCCACGACGAAAACGTGATCTGCATCGAGCTCTCGCTCGAACAGGGCACTCGCCATCAGGCGATCTTCCTGTCCGAGTTGGAAGACGACGACGGCCGTCCGTTCGTGCGCGTGAGCACCGCGATCGCTCCGACCACCGGTCTGGACGCGCGCCGCGCCCTCGCCTTCAACTGGGAAAGCCACGTCGGTTACCTGGCCATCGGCGACCTCGACGGCGTGCCCTATCTGCAGCTGTGCGAGAACCGCCCCGCCGAAACCCTGGATGCCGCCGAGCTGCAGCGCCTGGTGATGGAGATCGGCGGCGTGGGCGACCGCATGGAACGCGTGCTGTCGGCGGACGGCGATCTGCTGTAAGGCGTCGCTTGGGTTTCCGATCGCTCACATCCGGGGCGATCGCGGTCGAGGCTTCGGGCCGACGCAGTCGCTGAGGTTCACGGTCGCGGCTCGCGCCGCTCCTACCCTTTGCGACGCAGCTTCCGGGCAGGAGCGGCGCGAGCCGCGACCGCACCGACGGCGCCACCCGCAAGGCATGCGCGACCGACCAACCCCGCAACAAAAAGGCCCGCATCGCAGCGGGCCTTTTGTTATGCGCTGAGCGGCCGCATCGCGCGGCCGGCGCGACTCAGATCCAACCGAAGAACCGCATCGTCTCGAACAGCGCATAGGCGATGCCGCCGGCGGCCGGGATGGTCAGGATCCAGGCCCAGATCATCTTCTCGACCACGGTCCACTTGATCGAGTTGAAACGCTTGGCCGTGCCCACGCCCATGATCGCGGCGGAGATGTTGTGGGTGGTCGACACCGGAATGCCCAGCGAGGACGCGAACATGATCACCGAGGCGGCGCTGGTCTCGGCGGCGAAGCCGTGGATCGGGTGCAGCTTGACCAGCTTATGGCCAAGGGTCTTGATGATGCGCCAGCCGCCGGCGGCGGTACCGGCGGCCATCACCACCGCGCAGGTCAGCTTGATCCAGGTGTCGATGTCGTTGTGGGCGATCGCGTTCGGCGAGGGATGCAGGAACGCCAGCCACGCCGGCAGATTATCGAGCGTACCGGCCTGCTGCGCGCTCATCAGCGCCAGGGCGATGATGCCCATGGTTTTCTGCGCATCGTTCATGCCGTGGGCGAAGCCCATGCCGGCGGCGCTGACCAACTGCGCCTTGCCGAAGAAACTGTTGACCCAGCGCGGCCGCGCGATCCGCGCCAGCACGCCGCCGCTGCGCGCCATGAACGAGATGATCGCGAACAGCACGCCCATCACCAGGAAGCCGGCGGTGAAGCCCAGCACCGGCGAGGTGAACATCGGCACGATCACCTTCCACAGCACGCCGGCGCTCTTCCAGATCGGCTCGGCCGGGTGCGACCAGACCACCGCGTGCCAGTCGTTCGAGGCCGCGGCGATCGCCGCGCCGCACAGGCCGCCGATCAAGGCGTGCGAGGACGAGGACGGCAGGCCCAGCCACCAGGTGATCAGGTTCCAGATGATGCCGCCGAGCAGCGCGCACAGGATCAGCTGCGAGCCGACCTCGACCACGCCGGCGTCGATCAGGCCCGAGGCGATGGTCTTGGCGACCGCCGTGCCCCACAGGGCGCCGATCAGATTGGTCGACGCGGCCAGGATCACCGCCTGCATCGGCGACAGCACCTTGGTCGCGACCACGGTCGCGATGGAATTGGCGGTGTCGTGGAAGCCGTTGACGTACTCGAAGATCAGAGCCGCGACTATCACCACCAGGACGAGCGTCAGCATCGCGCGCGCCTCAGGAGTTTTTCAGGACGATCTGGTAGGCGACCACGCCGGCCTCGCGGCAGCGGTCGATCGCCTTTTCCAGGATCTCGAAGAACTCCTTGAGCAGGAACATCTGCAGGTTGTCGAGCTGGCCCGAATAAATGTCGCGGTACAGCTCGAGCATCAGCCGGTCGGCCTCGTTCTCGAGCGCGCGCAGTTGGTCGTTGAGCGCCTTCATCGGCTCCAGCTTGAGCTGGCGCAGTTGGTGGACCATCTTCACCACCACCCCGGCGGCCTGTTCCAGCATCGCCGCGCGCGGCGCGAAGTCGATGTGCTCCAGGTGGCGGGTCGCCAGCGAATAGCGGTCGGCGAACTTCTCGACCTGCTTGGGGATCTTGTACAGGGCCGAGCTCAGCGACTCGATGTCCTCGCGCTCGATCGGGGTGATGAAGCTGTCGACCAGCTCCTGGCTGATCTTGTCGGAGGTCTCGCGCTCGCGCTGGCGGGCCAGCTTGAACGCGTCCAGCGCCGGCTGGCGGTCGGACTCCTTGAGCATGGCGTGCAGGGCCTTGGTGCTGTCGTGGGCGGCGACGGCGGCCTCCTCCAGCAGGGTATAGAACTGGTTGCCTTGGCCGAAAATGGTCTGCAGGGAAAACATGCTGGGGTGCCTCTGGGCTGGGCCGATACGTGCCGGCCGCGCCGGGCCGAAGGGTTTGCGGGCGCGATTATGACGGTTTGGCGACCCCGCGCCCACCTTGACGGCCGCCCGGGGCGCCCCCAAGACCTGGAAACGCGCACCGATCCTGCCGTTCCGCCCCGTCCCTGGCTTTCACGAGGGCCGGTCGTGAAGGCCTGCTAAGATCGGCCCCCAGCTCCTCACAGTACGTGTTCCCCCCAAACCTTCTCCATGGACGACGACCCAAAACCGCCGCCCGGCCGCGCCTCGACGGCCCCCTCCCATCGCGCAGCGCGCTCCTTCCGTGAACCCACCGGCCACAGGAGGCATTGCCGATGCTGGAACTTCTGATCGTCATGGCCCTGATCGTCGTCAACGCCTTCTTCGCACTGTCGGAGATGGCGCTGATGACCTCGCGCAAGCTGCGCTTGAAGCAGATGGCCGAAGACCCCGCCCACCCCAGCCGCGGCGCCCGTGTCGCCCTGCAACTGGCCGAACACCCCGACAACCTGCTCTCGACCGTGCAGGTCGGCATCACCGCGATCGGCGTGCTTACCGGCACCTTCGGCGGCGAGTCGATCGGCCTGGCCATCGCCGGCTGGCTCAGCGGCGTGCTGCCGGGCGCGGCCGAGTACGCGCGCAGCATCGGCATCGGTACCGCGGTCACCCTCATCACCGCCTCCAGCGTCATCTTCGGCGAGCTGATCCCCAAGCGGCTGGCGCTGACCAATCCGGAAAAGATCGCCAGTTCGGTGGCGATCGTCCTGGCCGGACTGGCCCGCTTCGCCAAGCCGGTGGTTGCCGCGCTCGGCGCGATCAACCGCCTGGTGCTGCGCCTGCTCGGCATCAAGGACGACGCCCGCAGCGAAATCAGCGAAGAAGAGATCCGCCTGTTGGTGTCGGAAAGCCACGAGCAGGGCGTGATCGACGCCGACGAGCGCAAGATGATGAATCGCGTGCTCAGCCTGGGCGATCGCACCGCCGAAAGCCTGATGACCCCGCGCACCCGCATCGCCTGGCTCGACGCCGGCGCGACCATCGAGGACAACCTGGCGGCCATGCGCGAATCGCCGTTCTCGCGCTTCCCGGTCTACCGCGGCGGCGACCAGGACGTGCTGGGCGTGCTCGAAGCCAAGACCCTGCTGCGCAATCTCGGGGTCGGCAGCCTGCCCGACCTGTTCGGCCAGCTGACCGAAGCCTTGTTCGTGTCCGAGTCGACCCACGCCCTCAAGCTGCTGGAGATCTTCCGCGAGGAACAGCAGTCGCTGGCCCTGGTGGTCGACGAGTACGGCGACGTCACCGGCCTGGTCACGGTCAACGACCTGATGGGCGCGGTGATCGGCCGCATCCAGACCGCCGAGTCCGACGACCAGCCCGGCCCGGTGGTGCAGCGCGAGGACGGCTCGTACTTGATCGACGGCGCCCTGCCGGTGGAAGAGCTGCGCGAAGTGATCGGCGGCGGGCGCCTGCCCGACGAGGACGAGCATGATTTCCACACTGCCGCCGGCATGGTGATCGCCCACTTCGGCCGCATCCCGCACGTCGGCGAGCACTTCAGCTGGCTGGGTTGGCGGGTCGAGGTGATCGACCTCGACGGGCCGCGCATCGACAAACTGCTGCTGCACCGCCATCTGCCGAAACCGCCGGAGTCCAGCGACGATGACAGCAGCGGCTGACAGCGGCCCCGACGGCGAAGACAACAAGCCGTCGCGGGGCCGGCGACACGATCACAAGCCGCACGAGGCGGGCACGCGCGCCCTGCTCGATGCCATCGTCGCCGGCGATCCGGATGAAGTGGTCAAGTTCGGCGACGTGATCGCCGGGCTCGGCAACCGCTCCTTCGGCATGCTGCTGTTCGTGTCCACCCTGCCCGCCTTCATCCCGATCCCGGGCGTCGGCGGCGCGATCAGCGGGCCGCTGGTGGTGCTGGTCGGGCTGCAGTTGCTGCTCGGCCTGCGCAAGCCGTGGCTGCCGGGCTTCATCGCCCGCCGCGGCCCGCACCGCAAGGCGATGGGCAAGTTCCGCAATCTGCTGGCGCCGTGGCTGACCCGCCTGGAGCGTATCGTCAGCCCGCGCGCGCCGGCCATGCTCGATCACCGCGCCGCCAACGCCTTCACCGGTTTGCTGCTGGTGCTGCTCGGCATCCTGTTGTCGCTGCCGATCCCGCTGACCAACTTCCTGTTCGGCGGCCTGCTGCTGTTGTTCGCGTTCGCGCTGCTCGAACGCGACGGCAAACTCATGGGGGTGGCCTGGGTCGCCGGTTCGATCGCGGTGGCGGTGTTCGGCATTCTGTCCGGCACCCTGGCCCAGGCCCTGGCCGAATGGATCGCACTGGCGCAGGACAAGATCGGCTGAAGAGCAGCTTGCCTCGAAGCGCCGCGATGGGTGTCGGGCGGCGTAGCGCGGGTCATCGATAACGCCGCGGCACCGGGGTCGCCGCCTCAGCTCATCAACAGCGCCAGGAATTCCTCGGTATTGACCGGGTGGCCGAGCCAATAGCCCTGGGCGAGATCGCAGCCGCGCTCGCGCAGCACCGCGTACTGGCCTTCCTTTTCCACGCCCTCAGCGACCACGGTGATGCCGAGCGAATGCGCCATGGCGATGATCGCCGTGGTCAGCGCCAGGTCGTCCGGGTCGCGCAACACGTCGGCGATGAAACTGCGGTCGATCTTGACCCCGTCGACCGGCACCCGGCGCAAATGGCTCAGGCCGGAGAAGCCGGTGCCGAAATCGTCGAGCCAGACCTTGACCCCGCTGGCACGCAGGCGCGCCAGCAGGCTGCTGGCATGGATCTCGTCGCCGATCACCGCCGTCTCGGTGAGTTCCAGATGCAGATACGCCGCCGGCAAACCGGTTTCCTGCAGGCAGGCCGCGACCACGTTCGGCAGGTCGCCGCTGCGCAACTGGCGCGGCGAAACGTTGACCGACACGAACAGCGGCTCGGCGCCGGGCCGCGCGCGATGCCAGGCGATCGCATCCTCGCAGGCCGCACGCAGCACTTGCGGACCCAGCGTCTCGATCAGCCCGCTCTGCTCGGCCACGTCGATGAACACCGACGGCGCGATCAGCCCTTGCTCGGGATGCTTCCAACGCAGCAAGGCCTCGGCGCCGACCATCGCGCCGTCGGCGAGGCGGAACACCGGCTGATAGACCAGGCTCAACTCGCCGCGATCCCAGGCGCCGCGCAGTTCGTGTTCCAGATGCACGCGACGCTCGACCGCCTGGTCCATCGCCCGGCTGTAGAAGCGGTAGCAGTTCTTGCCGGCGACCTTGGCCTGGTACATGGCGATGTCGCCGTTCTTCATCAGCGCGGTCGCGCCGGAGGCGTCTTCCGGGTACAGGGTCACGCCGATCGAGGTGCCCAGGAACACCTGGCGGTCGTGGACGACGATCGGCTGGCCGAGTTCGCCGACCAGCACCTCGGCCAGATGGGTCGCGACGGTGCGCGCCTCGCCGTTGCGTTCGCGGCTGCCCTCGACCAGGATCACGAACTCGTCGCCGCCGAAGCGGGCCAGCAAGGCGCGTTCGCCGCCGATGCGCTGCACGGTTTCCTGGATGCGGTTGGCGAACTGCAGCAGCACCTCGTCGCCGGCATCGTGGCCGAGGGTGTCGTTGACGCGCTTGAAGTCGTCGATGTCGGCGAACAACAGGCCCAGTTGCCCGCTATCGCCGCGCAGGTGCAGCAAGCGCTGGTCCAGCACTTCGCGGAACGCGAGCCGATTGGCGAGGCCGGTCAGCGCGTCGGTATAGGCCATGCGGCGGATGTCGCGGTCGTGCCGGGCCAGGCTCTGGCTCATGCGGCCGAAGGCCTGCATCAGGTCGCCGACCTCGTCGTTGCTGTGGGCGGCCGGCGGCGCGCTGTCGAACTGGCCGTTCTCGATGGTGTGGGCGGCGTCGGCGAGTTCGCGGATCGGGTTCACCAGCCAACGCTGGATCAGCCACAGCATCAGCCCGCCGAGCGCGAGCAGGCCGACGCTGAGCACGCCGACCCAGAACAACTGGCGGCGGCCGAGGTCTTCCAGGCGCTGGCGCACCTTGTCCAGGGCCGTGTCCTGGTAGACGCGCATGGCCTTGAGGTCGTAGCCCACCCGCACCCCGCCCAGGCGTTGCTGACCGACCTTGATCGGCGCGGACACGTCGAGCGTGGTCTCGCTCCACTGCGTGAACAAGGCCTGGGCGGTGATGATCTTGGCCGCCATCGCATCGTCCATGCGCTTGCCGTAGCTGGGGATTTCTTCGTTGCCGTCGTGGACGATGTTGCCTTCGTTGTCGTAGACGATGATGTAGCGCACGCCGGGATTCATCATCGCCGCGCGTCCGAGCTCGCCGATCGCGTCCAGATCGAAGTAGTACAGCGGATTGGTCAGCGAACCGGCGAGTTGGGCGACCTCGCCCTCGCCGTGCCGGCTCAGGCTTTCGGCGATGGTGTCGCGCATCGCTTCGCGGCTGATGCCGACGACCTCGCTCTGCATGCGCTCCTGGCGGTTGAGCAGCATCAGGATCAGGGTCACCACGACCAGGAAGGCCACCGCCATGATCGCGAAGAACTTGACCTGCAAGCCGGCGCGCAGATTCATTCGACCTCCGCCCGCACGCGTGCGACGCCGTCGGAGATATGGTCCAGCGCACGCTGCGAAGCCGCATCGATCGGCATGAAGCGCGTGGTCTTGAAGAAACGCAGCAAGGCCTCGCCGGCATCGGGGTCGCCGGCGGCGTCCAGCAACACTTCGCGCAGGCGGGCGGCGACCTTCGGGTTCAAGTCGCCGCGCACCAGTTCGAGCGCGCGCGGGTACTCCTCGCTGCGGCCGATCACCACCAGGTCGCGGCGGAACGCATCCGGGACGCGGCGCGGGTTGTCCCAATCCAGGTTGCTCATCACCCCGGCATCGACCAGGCGCTTGTGCACCCAGGTCGAGATGTTGAGTTCCGAGCGCGCGAACAGATAGCCGACCGCGCCGCGATTGATGCGGTCGGTCGGCGACAGCAGGATCTCCAGCGACAGACCGCGTTCGAGCAGGGCCGCGGCCGGCACGAAATAGGCGCTGGTCGAGGACGGGCGCTGGAAGGCGACGTTGTGCCCGCTGAGATCGTCGAGCGAGCGCAGGCCGCTGTCGCGACGGGCGAAGAACACGCTGTGGTAGTGGCTGACGCCGTCGCGTTCGGTCAACAGCATCAACCGGGCATCGGCGCGCTGATGCAGCAGGACCGCGGTGCCGGCGGTCTCGGTGACCCAGTCGACCCGGCCGCGGCGCATGTAGCTGCCCATCTGCTGGGCGTCCTTGGCCATCAGGATGCGGCCCTCGCGGATGCCGACGTCGGCCATGCGCGGAATCACGTAGTCCAGCAAGGGCTTGAGTTGCTCGTAGTGGGCCTTGGGGTCGTCGCTGATGCGGCCCAGCACCAGGACGTGGGCGTCGGCCCCGTCCTTGTGCCCGTTTTCGGTCTCGTGGGCCGACGACACGGCCACGGGAGCCAGCGCCCCGGCCAGGACGAGCCCGAACAGCAAACCGAGAAACCGCGTACTAGCGATCAACAGCCTTCACCTGGTCGGATTGCCAGCGCAGCGTAATCGAAACCCGGGGCCGACCGATACCTAGTCGCCCCGGCCGCCGGCGCCTGCCGCGCCCGTGCCGCCGAATCGCTGGCACGGATGCCGTCGCCGGCAGGCTCGGCGGGCTTCAGCCGCGCTGCCCGGCCAGCATCGCCATGCGCTCGACATCGGCCAACACGCCGCGCAGCAGACGCACTTCGCGCTCGTCCAGGTCGGCGCGCAGGAACAGCCGGCGCAGCTTGCGCATGGCCGACTCGGGCGCGCGGCCCTTGTGGAAGTCGATCGCGTCCAGGGCCTCGCCGAGCTGGCTGAAGAAACCCTCCAGCTGCGCGTGCGAGGCCGGCGGGTCGCGCCGTTCCGCGCCGCCGCCGGCCTGGGCCGCGGCCAGCGCGGCCATGCGCAGCTCGTAGCTGAGCACCTGCACCGCCGCGCCGAGGTTCAAGGAGCTGTAGTCGGGGTTAGCCGGGATGTGCACGGCGGCGTGGCAGAGCTGCAGTTCGTCGTTGTCCAGGCCGGTGCGCTCGCGGCCGAACACCACCGCGACTTCGCCGCCGCCGCGGGCCAGCGCGTCGACCCGCGCCGCGGCGTCGCGCGGCACCAGTTCTTCCAGGGCGATGCGGCGACTGCGCGCGGTGCAGCCCAGGACCAGGTGGCAGTCGGCGACCGCCGTGGCCAGATCGGGCACGATCACCGCCGATTCGAGCAGGTCGTCGGCACCGGCGGCCATCGCGTAGGCGTCGCGGTCCAGGCCCTTCTCGGGCGCGACCAGGATCAGCCGGCTCAGGCCCATGGTCTTCATCGCCCGCGCCGCCGAGCCGATATTGCCGGGGTGCTGGGTGCCGACCAGGACGATGCGGGTGTGGGCGGCGGCCGGGTCCTGCGCCGTGGCTGCGGGGCTGCCCTCGCGGGCCGGGTCCGGCTGCGGATGGCTCGGGGAGCCGGCCGGGGAATTGATCGGATCGGGCGCCTCGGGGGGCGCCGCTTCATTGCGGAGATCGGGGTTCATGCGTAGATGGTAAACTCCCCGCCCCGGCCAAAGCGCCGGTCCGCTCTTTACCCCCGTCAGTCCTGCCCCACCTCACACGCTCGAGGCCGTACGCCATGCAGAAACCCGCCGTCACCCTCATGGTCAAGGCCGCCCGCGCCGCCGGTAACGTGTTGCTCCGCCACATGCACCGGCTGGATGCGCTGAACATCGTCGAGAAGGACCGCATGGACTACGCGAGCGAGGTCGACAACCTCGCCGAAGCGGAAATCATCAAGGAATTCCGCCGCGCCACCCCCGACTACGCCATCCTCGGCGAGGAAAGCGGCCCGATCGGCCAGGCCCGTTTCACCTGGGTCATCGACCCGCTCGACGGCACCAGCAACTACCTGCACGGCATCCCGCATTTCTGCGTGTCGATCGCCCTGTGCGAGAACGGCGAACCGATCCACGGCGTGATCTTCGACCCGCTGCGCAACGACCTGTTCACCACCAGCCGCGGCAGCGGCACCCAGCTCAACGAAAAGCGCGTGCGCATCGCCGAGCGCAAAGACCTCAACGGCGCGATGCTGATCACCGGCTTCCCGCCGCGCGAACGCGCGCGCACCAGCGCCCACCTCAAGTGCCTGGACAATCTGCTCGTCGATGCCGAGGACGTGCGCCGCACCGGTTCGGCCGCGCTCGACCTGGCCTACGTCGCCTGCGGCCGCGCCGACGCTTATTTCGAAGCCGGCGTGAAGCCCTGGGACATCGCCGCGGGCGCGCTGATGGTGCGCGAAGCCGGCGGCAAGATCTCCGACTTCAAGGGCCGCTCGACCGGGCCGATGGACAACCGCGGCCTGGCGCCGCGCCAGATCATCGCCGGCAACCTCAAGATCGCCGATGCCCTGCAGCACCGCATCGTCAACACCGGTTATGCGGCCGCGTTCGACTGAGCCCGCGCCGACACCGACCTGCGAAAACGCCGCGAGAGATCGCGGCGTTTTTCGTGGTCGGGCGGATTCGTCGAAAGCGTGCTCGTCGTAGGCCTGCTTGTAAACGTACAAAGGCTGCGTCTGAATCGAAGGCGACGCCCCCTCCCCTGTAGGAGCGACGCAAGTCGCGACCGCGCAACCTCGAGATCACTGCGCCGTTATCGCAATGCCGCAGTCGCAGCTCGCGCCGCTCCTACCCTTTGGTTACTCAGCTTCCTGTAGGAGCGACGGGCCCGCACTTGCGTCCTTATCGATGCGCGCGCCAAATCACGGCGCGCGCGCCGTCGCCACCCAGGTCGCACCGCCGACCGCAATCCCCTGTTCGGTCGCGATCTCGGCCAAGGCTGCGCGGATCGCAACCGTCGCGCGCTCGCGCACCTGCTCGCTCTGCGCCGCCAACAAGCGCGCGACCGGACCGACCCGGAACACCTGCGACAACGCATCCTCGGTCATCGCCTCGCGGGTTTCGCCACGGCCGTAATAGAACGGCGCCTCGAACGGCCGCAGCTCGACCGCCTCGAAACCGGCTTCGCCGAGCACGCGCACGACCCGCTGCGGATCGCTGAACGCGAACGGCCCCGGCGCGTCGGTGTCGACGACATCCTGCTCGACGATGCCGCGGATCGCCCGCAAGGGCAGCCCATACCAATCGTTTTCCGCCGGCGCCTTCCAGCAGGCGAACGCTAGCCGGCCGCCCGGCCTGAGCGTCTTGCGCAACTCCGCGAACGCCGCCACCGGATCGTCGAAGAACATCACCCCGAAGCGCGAATACAGCAGGTCGAAACTGTGCGGCGCGAACAACGGCCGGCTGGCATCGGCGAGGCAGAACTCGACCGGCAGCCCCAGCGCCTTCCCACGCTCCCGCGCCCGCCCGACCAAGGGCTCGGACACGTCCACCCCGACCACCCGCCCTCCGGAGCCGACCGCGCGCGCCAACTCGAACGAGGTCGCCCCCGCCCCGCAGCCGATGTCCAGCACCGCCTCGCCGGCCTGCGGCGCGGCCGCCAAGAACGCGGCTTGGCCATAAGCGGCGGTGCGCTCGTCGAGCCAGTCGTTATAGGTCAGCCAGCGCTCGCCGACCGGACCGTTCCAGTCGCTGATCTGTTGTTGATTGGTTTCCACGCCGACGACACCCTGCCAATCACCGATATCAAACCATGATACTGCTCAGTTGGTCACCAACGTCATCGATTCGACCGTGAGATCCAATCCTCGACCGACTTTCCGCCTTGGACGACATCAATGAAATAGGAATGGACGGCACCGAGCCCGACACCTTCGCGAATCCTGAACCTGATATACGAAATCGCATAGATACCGTTCGCGCGCCCGAGCCGCGCGAACTCATCGACGTCGGCCGGCAAGAAATCGGAAAACGACGGCACTAGCCCCTTTTCCGAAGCCGACAGCTCACGCCCCAGCACCCGGCTTATGCCTTCCAACACGGCTGGTTCGATACCGAAATCACTCACGACAACCTCCGACTTCGCGCTAATCGCGGGAGCTGGCAGTCCATTGTTCCTACTTCACCGCCCACCGGCATTGGAGCCGCCGCCAACGGTGTCTTCGTCGAGCAACACGCTGCCTGGACACGGTCGATGCGAGATCTTTTCGCGGGAAAACTCAAGGCAAGACTTCAATTTCTCCAACGAACTTGACCCCGACCGGCTCGAAATCCTCAGCATCGACTTTGCGATAAGCGATCGCCTCGACCCACAGCCTGTAAGCACCCGAAATCAATACTTTCAGGTGCGCGAGCGCGTCGTCTTCGGCCTCGTGTTCATCCGAATCTTCCAGCACATCGATATGCACCTTGTGCACATCGCCGGCATTCAGAACAAAAGCCTTTCTCGGAAATCTTAAAACACACTTTTGGTGCCCGAAATAAATATCCTCGTTTTCCAAAGACTCGAGCAGCACCGTGGCGACATCAATTTCCTTAGCTATCTCCACCATCTGATTGGAAGAAAACTGAAGCACCAGCGGAAACTTCTTGATGCCCGCCTTGTACTCGAAGCCATGGATCAACAGAACCTGCATCTTCAACCAATCGGCCATTTCATTCCTCCCTTAAGCCGAGCCTCGCACATATCGAGGTAACGACTACAGCATCCTGTCGAGGCATTCCCATGCTTCACCCTGCTTTGGACTGGCCGAGGCCGCAGAATCCATCTGGACGGCCGATAACTTCATGAAGTCCCTTTCTGTCGAACGGTATCGCTGGAGAGCCGAGTGCCCAAGAATTTACTGAGCCGGGGCAAATGAAGCAATTGACCCATCATCGCCAGCCCCGATATCCGCGTTGTCGAAACTCATCGCCAGATCAATACAGGGCAGAATCGCGACCTCGGAGCCCTAGGCCGACAGCAGACGAAAAACCCAAAAAAAGAGGCCGCGCAATGCGCGGCCTCTTCGTTCCAAACAGACAACCGAACCGTTACGGACGGCGAGCCAGGGCCGCTTCGTCCTTGGCCTTCGGCAGCAAGTCCTGCTTGCTGACCTTCAGTATGCCCAGGGTCAACAGCGGGCAGGCGACGAAGATCGACGACAGGGTGCCGATGATGATGCCGAGCATCTGCGATTCGGCCATGCCGCGCAGCGAACCGCCGCCGTAGATGTACAGGGCGACCACGGTCAGGAAGGCCACGAACGAGGTGATGACGGTACGCGACAGGGTCTGGTTGATCGACTTGTTGAGGATCGTCTCCGGATCGGCGCGCATCGAGCGGAAGTTCTCGCGGACGCGGTCGAACACCACGATGGTGTCGTTGATCGAGTAGCCCATCACCGACAGGATGCCGGCCAGCACGGTCAGGTCGAACTCGTGGCCGCTGATGGCGAACCAGCCGGCGACCACGATCACGTCGTGCAGGGTGGTGATGATCGCGGCGACCGCGAACTTCCATTCGAAGCGGAACGCGATGTAGATCAGGAAGCCGACGATCACGAAGATCAGCGCGTACAGGCCGTTGAGAGCCAGTTCCTTACCGACCTGCGGGCCGACGAACTCGTTGCGCAGGATCTTGGCGTTGTTGCCTTCGCCCGACACCGCCTTCATCACCGCGGCGGCGGCGTGCGCGGTGGCCGACGCGGAGGCGTCGCCTTCGCGCGGCTGCAGGCGGATCAACAACTCGGTGCCCGAGCCGTAGGTCTGGACCTGGGCGCTGTCGTAACCGTCGACGGCCAGCCGCTCGCGCACCTGGTCCAGCGGTATCGCCTTGTCCAGGTGCACCTCGACCAGGTTGCCGCCGGTGAAGTCGAGGGCGAAGTTGAAGTTGCGGGTGAACATGGCGCCGATGGCGACGAACATGATCAGGGCGGCGACCGCGATCGACACCCAACGCAACTTCATGAAGTTGATGTTGGCGTCGTTGGGCAGCAGGGTCAGCGGGAAAATCTTCATGTCTGGGTTCTCCCGTCAGATCGCGATGGACTTGAGCTTGCGGCGCTTGCCGTAGATCAGCGTGGCGATGCCGCGCGACACGGTCACGGCGGTGAACACCGAGGTCAGGATGCCGACGATCATGGTGATCGCGAAGCCCTTGAGCGGGCCGGTACCGAACATCAACAACGCCAGGCCCGCCAGCAACGCGGTCATGTTGGAGTCGAAGATCGTGCCCGAGGCCTTGTCGTAACCGGTGGCGATCGCGGTTTGCGGCGGCATGCCCGCTCGCAGCTCTTCCCGGATTCGTTCGTTGATGAGCACGTTGGCGTCGACCGACATGCCGACCGACAGCGCCAGGCCGGCGAAGCCGGGCAGGCTCATGGTCGCGCCGACGATCGGCAGCGACATCACCGCGACCACCATCAGCAGGTTGAGCAGCAGGGCCAGACAGGTGATCAGGCCGAACATGCGGTAATAGATCAGGAAGAAGCTCAGCGCGAAGATGAAGGAGAACATCACCGCGGTGGTGCCGCGCTTGACGTTCTCGGCGCCGAGGCTCGGGCCGACCACGCGCTCTTCGACGAAGGTCATCGGCGCGGCCAGGGCGCCGGACTTGAGGTCGCGGGCCAGGCTGTTGGCTTCGTCGCGGCTCAGGCCGGTGGTCTGGAAATCCTTGCCGAACACGCCCTGGATGGTCGAGGAGCTGATCACGCGCTCTTCCGAACGGGTGGTGCGCACTTCCTTGCCGTCGACGATCTGGGTGATCGGGATCTGTTCGACGTAGACGATGCCCAGGCGCTTGCCGACGTTTTCCAGGGTGTGGTTGAGCATGCGCTGGCCGCCGATGGCGTTGAGCGTGATGCTGACGCTCGGCTGGCCCTGCTGGTCGTTGCTCGGAATCGCGTTGACCAGCTGGTCGCCCGAAACCAGCAGGCGCTTGGAGAGCAGCAGCGGTTGCTTGGCTTCGTTGTAATAGACGCGCGCGTCCGGCGGCACGTTGCGGTCGCGCACGGCGGCCGCGGCGGTGGCTTCGTCGCCGACCACGGCGCGGAATTCGAGGGTCGCGGTGGCGCCGATGCGGCGCTTGGCTTCGGCGGTGTCCTGCAGGCCCGGCAGCTGGATCACGATGCGGTCGGTGCCCTGGCGCTGGATCACCGGCTCGGCGACGCCGAAGGCGTTGATGCGGTTGCGCAAGGTGGTCAGGTTCTGCTCGATCGCGTCGAGCGAGATGCGCTGCAGCTCCGACTGCGGAATCTCCAGGGTCAGGGTCTGGCCGTCGAGGCTCTGGGTCAGGGTCGGGAAGGCCGTGCGCAACTGCTTCTGCGCCTTGTCGGCATTCGCGCCGGCGGCGAGCGTGGCGACGATGGCCTCGTTGCCGCGACGCACCACCGAGGTGTAGGAGACGCTGCTGTCGCGCAGGGTCGAACGCACGTCTTCGACGTAGGCCTCAAGGCGCTTGTTGAGCGCGGCGTCCTGGTCGACCTGCATGGTGAAGTGGACGCCGCCCTGCAAGTCGAGGCCGCGCGGCATCGGCTTGGCGCCGAACGCCTGCAGCCAGTCCGGCACGGTCGGGGCCAGGCTCAGGGCCACCACATATTCGCTGCCGAGCTGCGGACGCAGCAGGTCGGCGGCGCGGGTCTGCAGGTCGGTGTCGGTCAGGCGCACCATCAGGTTGCCCTGGTTCTCGACCAGGATCGACTTCGAGGAAATCTGCGCCTTGGCGAGGATGCCTTCGACGCGCTTGGCCAAGGTGGCATCGACCTGGGTGCCGGTCGGCCGGGCCGCGGAGATCTGTACGGACGGATCCTGCGGATAAGCGTTCGGCAGCGCATAAATCACGCTGAAGATCAGTACGACCAGGATGGCGAAGTATTTCCAGCGCGCGAAGGTCAGCATCGAGAACCCCTGCGACGGCCTCCCCGGCCGCCGCGTCTATGTAAATAAAGGCGTGGCGTCGGCTCAGGCCGACTTCAAGGTGCCCTTGGGCAACACGTTGGCGATCGCGCCCTTCTGCACGCGGATGCGCACGTTGGCGGCGATTTCGACGGTGATGAAGTTCTCGCCGATGTCGGTCACGGTGCCGGCGATGCCGCCGTTGGTCAGCACTTCGTCGCCCTTGGCCAGCTTTTCGAGCATGCCGCGGTGTTCCTTGGCGCGCTTCATCTGCGGACGGAAGATCAGGAAGTACATGACGCCGATCAGGATCAGCGGCAGGACGAAGCCGCCGGCGCTGCCGAGAAAGCCGCCCGGAGCGGGCGCGCCAGCGGGCTGGGCGTAAGCGGGGGCGATCAGGAGGTCGAGCAGATTCATCGGAATGTCCTGGAACGAAAAATAGCCGGGGATTATGCCACGGCTGGGTTGGAGTCAAGGCCGGGGCCCAAATGAGCTGCAGCGCACGCTTTATCGGTGGGCGCCAGGACGTCCGGGGCCCTGCCCCGTCCGCTTCGCAGCCGGTCCCACCTGTTCACGCGCCCGGAACCGCCGGCACCCGGGGCCCGACGGGCGCGGGGCCTGGAACTCCCGGAGGCCGGCGCCGCGGAGCACCCCGGCGCGAGCCGGCCTCTCTAGGCGCGTGCGGCGTAGAAAGACTCCCGGAAGGCGGTAAAGGTTCCCTGCTCGATCGCCTCGCGCATCTGCGCCATCAGGCGCTGGTAGTAGCGCAGGTTGTGCAGGGTGCCCAGCATCGGCCCGAGCATCTCGTTGCAGCGGTCCAGGTGGCGCAGGTAGGCGCGGCTGAAACCGTTGCTGCAGGCGTAGCAGTCGCAGCCCTCTTCGATCGGGCGCAGGTCGCGCTCGTACTTGGCGTTGCGCACGCGCACGGTGCCGCTCGGGGTGAAGTAGTGGCCGTTGCGGGCGTTGCGGGTCGGCATCACGCAATCGAACATGTCGACGCCGCGCGCGACCGATTCGACCAGGTCCTCGGGACGACCGACGCCCATCAGATAGCGCGGACGGTCCTCGGGCAGCTGCGGGCAGGTGTGTTCGAGCATCTCGTTGCGCTCGGCCTCGGGCTCGCCGACGGCGAGGCCGCCGATCGCATAGCCGTCGAAGCCCAGCCCCTTCAGGCCGGCCGCCGACTGGGTGCGCAGCTCGTGATGAACGCCGCCCTGGACGATGCCGAACAAGGCCGCATCGTTGCCTTCATGGGCTTTCTTGGAGCGCTCGGCCCAACGCAGGCTCAGCTCCATCGACTTGCGCGCCACCTCGACGGTGGCCGGATACGGCGTGCACTCGTCGAAGATCATCACGATGTCCGAATCCAGCACGCGCTGGATGTTCATGCTCTCTTCCGGGCCGAGGAAGACCTTGCTGCCGTCGACCGGCGAGGCGAAGGTCACGCCCTGCTCGGTGATCTTGCGCCGGTGCGCGAGCGAGAACACCTGGAAGCCGCCGGAGTCGGTCAGGATCGGGCCGTTCCAGCGGGCGAAGCCGTGCAGGCCGCCGTGATCGCCGATCACGTCCAGGCCGGGGCGCAGATACAGATGAAAGGTGTTGCCGAGGATGATCTCGGCGCCGAGGTCGCGCACGTGCTCGGGCATGATGCCCTTGACCGAGCCGTAGGTGCCTACGGGCATGAAGGCCGGTGTTTCGACCGTGCCGCGCGGAAAGGTCAGGCGGCCGCGGCGCGCGGCGCCGTCTTGACCGAGCAGTTGGAAGGACATGCGGCTCATGCGCGTATTCCTTTATCGAGTGGGACGCATGGGGCGATGCGTGGGGGAAGATTCGTGTGGGGCATCCGAGCTGGGCTTTCGCTTTGCTGGGCGGTCCGCGGAAGCTGGAAGGACGCCTGTGGGGTCTTGGCTTCGGGGTGTTGCGGCGGGGGCTACACCTCTGCGGTTGGCCACAGCAGCATGGCGTCCCCGTAGGAGAAGAAGCGATAGCGCTCGCGGATCGCGTGCTCGTAGGCGGCGAACACCGCGTCCTTGCCGGCGAAGGCCGAGACC
Source organism: Lysobacter antibioticus (assembly GCF_001442535.1). Classification (NCBI taxonomy): domain Bacteria; kingdom Pseudomonadati; phylum Pseudomonadota; class Gammaproteobacteria; order Lysobacterales; family Lysobacteraceae; genus Lysobacter; species Lysobacter antibioticus. The sequence goes on from NZ_CP013141.1 coordinate 3,530,082, forward strand.
AGCATCAGCAAGGTGCTCTCCGGCAGATGGAAGTTGGTGATCAGGCCGTCGACCGAGCGGATGCGATAACCGGGCAGGATGAACAAGCGTGTCTCGCCGGCGAACGGCTGCAACTCGCTTTCCTCGCCCGCGACGCCGCTGTGGTGGCGGATCGCGCTTTCCAGCGCGCGCACCACGGTCGTGCCGACCGCGATCACCCGGCCGCCGGCGGCGCGGGTACGGCGGATCTGTTCGACCAGGCCTGCACCGACGTTGAGCCACTCGCTGTGCATGACGTGCTGGTCGAGGCTCTCGGCGCGCACCGGCTGGAAGGTGCCGGCGCCGACGTGCAAGGTGACGTGGCCGAACTCGACGCCGCGCTCGCGCAGCTGCGCCAGCAGGGCGTCGTCGAAATGCAGGCCGGCGGTCGGCGCCGCCACCGCGCCGACTTCGCGCGCGAATACGGTCTGGTAGCGCTCCTGGTCGTCGCTGCCGGGCTCGCGCTGGATGTACGGCGGCAACGGCAGGCGGCCGGCATGCAGCAACCACTGTTCGAGCGACTCGGGCACGTGGAAGCGCAGGCGATAGAACTCGCCCTCGCGATCCAGCACCTCGGCTTCGCCACCGGCGTCGAGGGCGATGCGCGCGCCGGCCTTCGGCGATTTGCTGACGCCGATCTGGGCGCGCGCCTCCATGCCGCCGAGCAGGCGCTCGATCAGGATCTCGACCCGGCCGCCGGTGCTCTTCTGGCCGAACAGACGCGCCGGGATCACCCGGGTGTCGTTGAACACCAGCAAGTCGCCGGGCTGCAGCAACTGCGGCAGCTCGCGGAACACGCGGTCCTCGCGCGGCGCCGGCGCCGGCGGCACCACCAGCAGGCGGCTGGCGGAACGCTCGGCCAAGGGCGCCTGGGCGATCAGCTCGGGCGGCAGTTCGTAATGGAAGTCGTTCTTCTTCAAAGGGAACCGAAGTAATTAAGCGCGAAGCGCCGTAGCGACCGAAGCCGGCGAAAACCGGCTGCGCTGAGGGACGGGACGAAACCGGGCGCCGACGTCGGTCAGGCGAGGTTTCGAAGAGGGGCCATTATCCCGGGTATGGGGCGGGATCGGCAAAAAGCGAGCTTGGCGGGGTCTGGCGACCTGGGGGCGAATCCCCTCTGCTCCCTTTTCAAAAGGGGAACGGCCCGGCTTCGGGTGGGGCTGCACAGACTTTCCCGAAAGGAGCCAGTCGTGTCTGGCGAACTGGCGGGAAATCCCCCTGCCCCCTCTCCAAAGGGGGAACAGCACAGGGTCTGGACCGGGAACGGCTCAGGCTTCGGGCCGGAATCCATGGCGCGTAAGCGCCGGGGCCTTACAACCAGCCGTTCTGCCGGGCGCGGCGATAGGCTTCGATGCGGTTGCTACTGTCGAGCTTGCCGATCGCTTCGGACAGGTAATTGCGCACGGTGCCCTGGCTCAGGTGCAGGCGCTCGCCGATCTCGGCGGTCGACAGGCCTTCGCCGGCCAGGCGCAGGACCTGGCGCTCGCGCTCGGTCAGCGGGTCTTCGTCGCTCCAGGCCGCAACCGCGAGCTGCGGGTCGATCGCGCGGCCGCCGCGGTGCACCTGGCGCAGGGCTCCGGCCAGTTGCCCGGCCGGGGCGTCCTTGAGCAGGTAGCCGCGCACGCCGGCGTCCATCGCCCGGCGCAGGTAACCGGCGCGGCCGAAGGTGGTGACGATCACCACCCGGGTCGACATGCCGGAATCGCGCACGCGCATGGCCAGGTCGATGCCGGTCATGCCCGGCATTTCGATGTCGGTCATGATCAGGTCGGGCTGGACGCGCTTGACCGCTTCCCAGGCCGCCGCGCCGTCGCCGGCTTCGGCGACGACCTCGATGTCGGGTTCCAGGTTCAACAGCGCCGCCAGCGCGCCGCGCACCAGGGCCTGATCTTCGGCGAGCAACAGACGAATCATGCGATACCTCGTTCGAGCAGGGCCGGCGTCGCCGCCGGTGCGGAATTTGCCGCCGGCGCGGCCAGGCGGCGGGCGACGACCAACGCCTCGCGCGGCACCAGCAGGCTCAGGCGCGTGCCGGCGCCGTTCGGGCTTTCGATCTCGACGGTGCCGCCGACCGCGCGCAAGCGTTCGCGCATGCCGGTCAGGCCGTGGCCTTCGCTGGACACACCGCCGCGGCCGTCGTCGGCGATCCGCAGCACGATGCCGCCGCGCGGGTCCTGGGTCAGCTCGACGTCGACCCGGCGCGCGCGCGCATGCCGCATCACGTTGGTCACCGATTCGCGCAGGGCCAGGGCCAGCGCGGCTTCGATGTTGAGCGGGATGTCGATGGTCGCCAGCTTATGGTCGAGGCTGATCTCGCCGCTCAGCAGGGCCAGCCGCGCCGCCGCGAGTTCGGCCTGCAGGCCGTTGGCGCGGATGCCGGCGACGGCTTCGCGGACCTGGGTCAGGGCTTCGCGCGCGACCCGTTCGACTTCGTTGATCTGGGCGTGCGCGGCGGCGGTGTCGTGTTCGAGCAGGCGCGAGGCGAGCTGCGATTTCAACACCACCACCGACAACGTGTGGCCGAGCAGATCGTGCAGATCGCGGCCGATGCGTTCGCGTTCGGCCAGGCTGGCCAGGCGCTTCACTTCGTCCTGGGTCAGGCGAAGCTCGGCATGGCGGCGTTCGCGGTTGCGCGCGGCAACCACGCCGGCGAACACGATCGCGCCGACCAGCAGATTGATCAGGAAGGTCGACAGCGGCATCGCTTCCTTCGGCACCAGCAGCATGAACTCGACGCCGAGCAGCGCGAACAGCACGGCCGCCAAGGCGATGCCGCGCCCCAGCGGCAGCAGGCTGGCGATCATGCCGGAGGCGAAGATCAGGTAGGTGCCGCCCCCTCCGCCGAACGGGATCACCGCATAACCGATGCAGGCCACCGCGAGCAGCAGCCACAGGCGCAACTTGGAGCTGCTGCGGTAGAAAGCCCAGTACAGCGGCAGGAACAACACCACCGAGGTCACCGCCGCGGTCACCACCCACCACGGCACCCGCGGCCAGAAGAACAGCGGGATGAACACGAAACTCAGATACAACAACGAAGCCAGGTGCCAACCGAGCAGGTTGTCTTGGGCATCCATCGTGGGCGGCGGCAAGCGCATGGTCGAGCTCCTTCAGGTCGGCAAGACCTCGGTGGCGATGCGGTCCGGCGCCGGTCCGGGCCGCATCGGCGTAGCGGACTTTAACGGAGTTCGACCGCTTCGATCTCGAACGCGAACGGGCCCGGCTCGCCGCCGGCGCCCAGCACGATGCCGCGCAGGTTGGCCAGGTCGACGCCCGTCATCGTCGCCAGGGGCACCCGCACGTCCTGCCACTGCACACCGACTTCGAGCTGCTGGATGCCCGGCGGGCGGCGCATGTCGGTGCCGGAGAACACCATCAGCGTGAGTTTGCGACCGTCGCCGCGCACCCTCAGCTTGAACTCGCTGACCGCGCGCGCATCGACCGAAGCCAGCGGCTCCGGACCCGGCACGAACATCAGCCCGCCCCAAGGCTGGGCGATGCCGGCGACCACCTCGCCCCTGGCCGCGAGCGTGGGCGCCTTGTCGCCGTCGGCGACCGCTTCCAGCCGCGAGTTCGACTTACCGCCGATATAACGATCGTTGGAGGCGACCCAACTCGCGCTCGGCTTGCCGCCTTCGAACAAGGCGACCTTGCCCGGCTTGAGCATCGGCAGCGCGGTAGCGACCGCGCGGTCGACCGGATAGCCGTTCTTCCAGATCGAACGGATCGCGCGGGTGGCGGTGATGTCGGTGGTCGGGTCGCCGTCGACCAGCACCAGATCGGCGCGCAGGCCGCTGGCGATGCGGCCGCGGTCGTCGAGACCGAAGCTGCGCGCGGGCGCGGCGGTGGCCGCATTCAAGGCCTGCACCGGGCTCAGCCCGGCCTGCACCAGCAGTTCGAGCTCGCCGTGTTCGCTGGCGCCGTGGGTGGTGCCGGGATTACCGCTGTCGGTACCGGCGAGCAGGGTCACCCCGGCCTCGTGCAGGCGGCGCACGTTCTCCAGGGAGTTGTTGAATTTCTCTTCGTTCAAGAACCCGCTGGGAAAGCTCGCCGCCAGTTGGTCTTTCTGCTGCGGCCGCAGGTACGGCGTCAGCCGCTCGTCGCCGGCGACGCGCTTGCGTGCGGAACCCTCAAGACCGTAGATCGACGACATCACCGTCAGGGTCGGCACCACGAAGGCCTTGCGCTGCTTGATCGCGGCGACGAGCTTCGGGTCGTCGATCACATCGCCGTTGATATGCACCAGGCCGTCGGCGCCGGCATCGATCGCCAAGGCGGCATCGGATGCCTGCGACACGTGCACCACCGCCAGGCGCTTGCGCGCGTGCGCGGCCTTGACCGCGGCGCGCAGCGAGGCCTCCGACAAGGTATTCATGCGCGCCTTGCCGCTGGCGTCGAGCAAGGGCTCCAGCACCAGCTTGATGTAGTCCGAGCCTTCGGCGATGCGCGCGTCGACGAAGGCCTGCGCCTGCGCCGGATCGTCGAGCGTCGCGATCGGCACGCCGTACTGGGTGCCGTGCCCGCCCTTGGCGGTGACCAGGGTGCCGGCCGACCACAGGTCGGCTTTGCCGGTCTTGCCGCGGCTTTCGCGTTCGGCGCGCGCCGCCGCCAGGCCGCGGTGGTCGCTGAACATGTCCAGCTCGGTGGTCACGCCGAAACGCAGGGCGTCGCTGCGCGCCTCGCCCCAGGCGTGGACGTGCGAATCGATCAGGCCCGGCAGCAAGGTCGCGCCGTTGCCGTCGACCACCGGCACGCCGGCCGGCACCGCCACGCCCGCGCCGACTTCGGCGATCAGGCCGTCGCGCACCAGCACCGTCGCCGAGGGCAGCACGCGCTCGCCGTCGAACACGCGGACCTGACGGATCGCGAACGACGCCGCCGGCAGCGTCGCCTTCGTGGCGGTCGCGGCCGGCGCGCCTGCGCCATCGGCGGCGACCGCCGCGCCCGACCCCAGCAACGCGCCGAGCAACAGGCCGACGGCTTGGGTATGCGCGGACGATTTTTCCATCTTCATGTTCTGCTCCATTCGGTGGCGATGGCCGCGGCGCGGTCATCGGAAGATGCGACGACGCCTGCGGCCAAGGCCGCCGGCGATCGCAACAAGGGCAAGCAACGCGGCCAAGGCCGGGCCGGCGCGCCGGTCAACACGACGGCTGCCATGGCCGCGGCCGGAACCGAGCCGCCCGCGGACCGCCTTGCGGTCGCGGCGACGACGCCATGGAAGGGATGGATCGCGCTCATCGGCTGGCTCCACGGGCTTCCGGAAGGTGCGCTCACTGTCGTCCTCGGGCGCTCGCCGGGGCAGTGGGCGAGATCATTCATCGCCGGTGACAAGCGTCACGCCCGCCCGCAGGCCCGGCCGGGCGGTGGGGGTTATCGGCAAGGTCCGGACATGATAAACTCGCATAAATTATTGAATTGAAACGAAAAATCGTCGAGAAGCGGCGGCGCCACGCAAAATTCTTGCGCGCACCGCGACTGCGATCTTTCGTTGTTCCTTACGTTGTATGGGTGTGAGAGATGGCGCTTGGCGGCAATGCCGCTGCAACTGCGAGGGTCCAGCCATGAAGGCGGACCGGTCTCCCATGTGATGAAGCCTTCGGCCTCGGCCGAAAACTGGAGAGGCCGCGCATATCGCCGGCCTGTGGAGATTGACGATGAACAACCTGCTCAGCCAACTCGCGCCGCTGCGCGCTCACGCCGGCAAACGCCGCACCATCGGCCTGGACGACGACACCGTCGCCCGTTTCGCCGTGACCCACCCCGAGCTCGGCGAAGCCATCGCCGCGGCCGCGGCCGAGTACGCCCTGATCCGCGACCTGCACGCCGACCTGCTCGACCTCGACGAGGACGCGCAGATCCAGGCCGTCCAGGCCGGCTACGTCAATTTCTATCCCGACGACGGCGTCAATCCCTATGTCGCCCTGACCGCGCGCGGCCCCTGGGTGATCACCCTGAAGGGCGCGGTGCTGCACGACTCCGGCGGCTACGGCATGCTCGGTTTCGGCCACACCCCCTCGGCGGTGATCGCCGCGATGGCCAAGCCGCAGGTGATGGCCAACATCATGACCCCGTCGCTGTCGCAGCTGCGCTTCGAGCGCGCCCTGCGCGGGGCCATCGGCACCACCCGCGGCGAGTGCCCGTACGAGCGTTTCTTCTGCCTCAACTCCGGTTCCGAATCGGTATCGCTGGCTGCGCGCATCGCCGACGTCAACAGCAAGCTGATGACCGACCCGGGCGCGCGCCACGCCGGCCGCGCGATCAAGCGCGTCGTCGTCAAGGGCAGCTTCCACGGCCGCACCGAGCGCCCGGCGCTGTACTCGGATTCCTCGCGCAAGGCCTATGTGCAGCACCTGGCCAGCTTCCGCAACGAAGACTCGGTGATCACCGTCGAGCCCTACGACATCGATGCGATCAAGAAGGTGTTCGCCGACGCCGACAGCAACGGCTGGTTCGTCGAGGCGATGTTCCTGGAGCCGGTCATGGGCGAAGGCGACCCGGGCCGCGGCGTGCCGCCGGCGTTCTATGCCGCCGCCCGCGAGCTGACCCGCAACCACGGTTCGCTGCTGCTGGTCGATTCGATCCAGGCCGGCCTGCGTGCGCACGGCGTGCTGTCGATCGTCGACTACCCGGGCTTCGAAGGCCTGGAAGCGCCGGACATGGAAACCTATTCCAAGGCGCTCAACGCCGGTCAGTACCCGCTGTCGGTGCTCGCGGTCGGCGAACGCGCCGCCTCGCTGTACCGCAAGGGCCTGTACGGCAACACCATGACCAGCAACCCGCGCGCCCTCGACGTCGCCGTTGCCGTGATGGAACACGTCACCCCGGAACTGCAGGCCAACATCCGCAACCGCGGCGCCGAGGCGATCGAAAAGCTGGAGAAGCTCAAGAGCGAACTCGGCGGCCTGATCACCAAGGTCCAGGGCACCGGCCTGCTGTTCTCGTGCGAACTCGCCCCGCAGTTCAAGTGCTACGGCGCCGGCTCGACCGAAGAATGGCTGCGCGAGCGCGGCATCGGCGTGATCCACGGCGGCGTCAACTCGCTGCGCTTCACCCCGAACTTCACCATCGGCAGCGACGAAATCGAACTGCTGGTGTCGATGGTCGGCCGCGCCCTGCGCGAAGGCCCGCGCGCGCAACAGGCCGCGGCGGCCTGACGGCCTAGGAGTGAGTGGAGAAGAGTGAGGAGTGAGCGAAAGCCGCTTCTCGCTCTTACTCACTCCTCACTCTTCTTCACTCACTACTGCTCCAAAGGAGCCAATGGAATGATTCGTTTGTCGAACAAGGACACCGGCGCCGACATCGGCGAGATCAGCGAAGAGGAATTGCAGATCCTTGTCGCGGCGCTGGAAGAAGAAGACAGCAAAGACCAGAACTACTTCATCGACCACGCCACCGTCGACATGATCGAGATCGATCATCTCAACGCCGGCTCGCTGATCACCGTGCTGCGCGCGGCCATCGGCAGCAGCGACGGCGTCGAGATCCAGTACGTGCGCACGGCCTGAGGCCGCGGCGCGGGCCGGCTGCGGCATGCCGCGGCCGCGCCCGCGCGACGCATCCGCCCCGCGCACCGGTTCCGTCCGTCATGGCGCTCGACCTGATCCAGGCCCGGCATGAGCGCGAGATCCACGCTTCGCGCAGGCTGTTCGCCATCGACGAACGCTTCCATTCGCAGTTGTTCGCCCGCGCGCAGCCACGCGGCGCGTATCCGCTGCTGCACAAGCTGCGCGACTACTACGCCGACACCACGCTGCTGCTCGGCGAATTGCCGCGGCTGCTGGAAGAACTGACGCGGATCGCCACACAGTTCACCGAGCCCAGCCAGGTGCGTGAGTTCGCGCGCTTCATCGAGCAAGCCATCGCCGACGGCGACAATCTGTACGCCACCGCCGACTGAGTTACCGCGCGGGCCGTCCCGTGGGTTTCGCGCCTCGACCGCGGACTCCGCATCGCCAGGCCGCCATACCGCAATGCCCGCGACGCCGGGCGGGAACGGCCGCGACGCGCACCGAACTTGCGCCCCGCCCCACAACCATCAATGCTTGCGGACAAGACCGCCCGGCAGACCACCGTAGAAAGGCCGCCCATGAAAATCGTCGAAGTCCGCCACCCGCTCGTGCAGCACAAGCTCGGCCTGATGCGCCGCGCCGACAACAGCACCAAGTCGTTCCGCGAATTGGCCTCGGAAGTCGCGACCCTGCTGACCTACGAAGCCACCGCCGATCTGGAAACCGAAGAGGCCGTGGTCGAAGGCTGGGCCGGGCCGGTCGTCACCCGCCGCATCAAGGGCGCCAAGGTCACCCTGGTGCCGATCCTGCGCGCCGGCCTGGGCATGCTGCCGGGCGTGCTGGAACTGATCCCGGCGGCCAAGGTCGGCGTGGTCGGCCTGCAGCGCGACGAGCAGACCCTGCAGCCGGTCGGCTACTACGAAAAACTCACCGGCCGCATGGAGGAGCGCACCGCGTTGATCCTCGACCCGATGCTCGCCACCGGCGGCAGCCTGATCGCGACCGTCGACCTGCTCAAGGCCGCGGGCTGCAAGCGCATCAAGGGTCTGTTCCTGGTCGCCGCGCCGGAAGGCCTGAAGGCGCTGGAAGCGCGCCATCCCGACGTCGAAGTCTTCACCGCTTCGGTCGACGAGCGCCTCAACGAAGTCGGCTACATCCTGCCCGGCCTCGGCGACGCCGGCGACAAGATCTTCGGGACCAAGCATTACGCTTGAGCGAGCAAGCGCTGTCGCACGCGCTGCGCAGACCTCAAGCGTAAGGAGCGAGGTTCGAGCGAAACCTCAAGACGCCTTGCGCTGGCGCCGCTTGCGCAACCGGTACAGCAGGATCAGGGCGAACGCCACCGCGGTGGCGAACCAGGCCGGCGACCAGCGGCCATCGTCGCGGTCGAGTGAGGCCGCCGCATTCGGCTCGCGTGCGGGCGCGGCGTTCAAGGCCGCCGCGGCGGCTTCGGGCCGCAGGCGCCAACTGCCTTCGCGCAATTCCAGCTTGCCTTCCAAGGGCGGCAACCGCAGTTCGCGCCAGCTCACGCGCAGATCGCCGATCTGCGGGTCGAGCGGATTCTCGGCACTGCCCAGGCCGTCGCCCTCCGGCTGAAAGGTCGCGGCGAGATTCGCCGGCAGGCGGCTGAAATTCGGACGGAACAAACGCCACTCGCCGACCGCGCGCAGCACCTCGGGGCGGATCGGTTTGCCGTCGAGGGTCGCGGCGTCCGCCCACCAGCGTTTGTTCTCCAAGGGCAGGCGCGAGGGATTGACGTGCCCGGCCGAGAACTTCGAGGAATCGATCGGCGCCGCGTTCCAGACCCGCTCGTAGCCCTCGCCGACCGAACGCCACTGGTACATCTCGACCCGGCGATCCAGCCCGAACTCGCGCGTTTCCACGCCGAAGTCGCGATCGAGCAGGCGCTTGCCGCTGCGCGGCTCGCCGAGCGGTTCGCCCGGGTCTTCGGCTTGAGCGAATGCCGTGCCCGCAAGCACGTACATCGCCAGCAAGGCGATGGCGTACAGGGCCAGCGCCGCCCGGCGCCGGCGGCCGCTCACGCAGCCCATGCGGCCAGCGTCCGCGCCTGCAGTTCGGCGACTTCGTGCGCGGTGCCGAACTTGCCCTTGTCGTCGCGCACAACCTGGGCCAGCGCGCAGTCGGGGTCGTGAGTGAAGAACAAATGCACGTTGCGCGCGAGCTTGTCGCTGAGGAAGCTCTTCTTCTCGTCGATCAGCAACTCGGCGTTGCGGTCGTAACCCATGGTGATCGGCACGTGCACCCACGGCCGCCCGGGAATCAGATCGGCGCAGAACACCACGCCGCCGTGCGGCTCGCCGTCGACGCTCTCCGGGCCGACGATCTCGGCCAGCATCAGCCCCGGCGTGTGGCCGTCGCTGTAGTGGAAGCGCACGCTGTCGCCGAGCAGCCTGGAATGCGCGCCCTCGACCAGCTCGAGCTTGCCGGTGGCTTCGAGCAGCCCCGGCAACTCGGGAATGAAACTCGCACGGTCGCGCGCGTGCGGGTGTAGCGCGCGCTCGTAGTGCTCGCGCCCGACCAGATAGGACGCGTTCGGAAACAACAGGCGCGGCGCCTGCCCTTCGGCCCACGGCGCGAGCAGGCCGCCGGCATGGTCGAAATGCAGGTGCGAGAGCACCACGACGTCGATGTCCTCGGGGGCGAAACCGGCGCGCGCCAACGATTCGAGCAGGACATGGCGATCCTCGACCACGCCGTAGCGTTCGCGCAGCTTGGGTTCGAAGAAGGCGCCGATGCCGGCTTCGAACAGCACGGTCTTGCCATTGAGCGGGCTGGCCAGCAGGGCCCGGCAGGCCAGGGCGATGCGGTTGTGCTCGTCGGGCGGCGACCACTTGGCCCACATCGCGCGCGGCGCATTGCCGAACATCGCGCCGCCATCGAGTTTCTGCGAGTTGCCGAGGATCGACCAGAGCTTCATGTCTGCACCGCCCGTTACGGGCACTGGCGAAGGATGGCTCGATTTTACTGCGCAAACGCAGGCATCGGGCCGGAATGCGGCGAAGCCGCGGATCGTGGACAGGCGCCGCTCACGCTGCGCGGCCGCCGATCATGGACAGGCGCCGCCACGGCGCCTGCGGCCGTCATTGCGGCGTGGTGACGGTGGCGAAGTGGAAAATGAACTCGCCGTCGCGACCATCGCCGGCGACCACGCGCACCGGCGCCAACGGCCGTTCTGCCAACAGGGTCGCGCTGCCGCTGGCGGCGGCCTTGCTGATCAGCCCGGACGAGCGCCCGTTGATCTTGACCAGCATCTCCTGCCCGGCCACCAGCACTACCCGCCCCATCGAGGGATCGGTCGGCCGCGGCGTGACGATGCGCTCGGCTTCGGTGTCCAGGTAATCGCGCGACGGCAGCGCGAACAGGTCCTGGCCGCCGGCGCTGACGTCGAACGACCAGGCCGTGCTGCCGTTGGTGCCGTCGTTGACGACTTCGATCTTTTCCAGGGTCAGCAACACCGTGTAGCGGGCCGGCGCCTGCGGCGCGGCGGGCTTCACCGGAGCGGTCGCGACCGGCTGCGAGGGCGCGGCCGGGGTCGTCGGCTTCTCCTTGAGCCCGCCGATCTCGCGCACGTTGTTGATCAGGGTGGTCAAGGCCACGAGGAAAGCGACCAGCGCGATCGAGATCGCAGGCACGCGGGTATACCAACGCTTGTCGTTGTCGTCGCTCACTGCCCTGTCCCCTGTCGCATCACACTGCCGTCCATGCCGCGAAATCTACTGCACCGCACCGCCGTCGCGCCATCGCGGCGGCGGTTTCGCAGGCGCCGCCTCAGGGCTTGTTCGGCTGCACGTCGGCCTGGCCGACCGGATTGCGCGGATCGGTGCCGCCCGACAGCGTGTTGGCGCGCTTGTCCCACATCACCGTCTGCAGATTGCCCCAGGTCGATTCGCCGGCGTTGACCTTGTGGCCCATGGCCTGGAGCTTGGCGACGGTGGCGGCATCGAGCGCGCCGGCTTCGGCCGAGATCGCGTCCGGCATCCACTGGTGATGGATGCGCGGTTGCGCGGCGACCTGCTGCGGCTGCAGCCCGGCGTCGTAGGCGAGGATCGCCAGCAACACCTGGGTGATGATGCGGCTGCCGCCGGGCGCGCCGACCGCGACCACCCGATCGGACGATTCCAGGAAGCTCGGCGTCATCGAGCTGAGCATGCGCTTGCCGGGTTCCGGCGCGTTGGCCTCGAAGCCCATCACGCCGAACGCGTTCGGCGTGGCCGGACGCAGGGCGAAGTCGTCCATTTCGTTGTTGAGCAGCACGCCGGTGCCCGGCGCCACCAGGCCCGAGCCGTACAGCAGGTTCACGGTCTGGGTTGCCGCGACGCGGTTGCCGTCGCCGTCGATGATCGAGAAATGAGTGGTCTCGTCGTCTTCCAGCGGCGCCGGCTGGCCCGACAGCAGATCGCTCGGCGTGGCCTTCTCGGGATGGATCGTCGCGCGCAGGCCGGCGGCGTAATCGGCGCTGGTCAGGCGCTGGATCGGCATCTTCACGAAATCCGGATCGCCCAGATAAATCGTGCGGTCGCGATAAGCACGGCGCATGGCCTCGGCAAGGATGTGGGTGCGGTGCGCGGGGTCGAGCTTGGACAGGTCCCAGCCTTGCAGCACCTGCAGGATTTCGGCCAAGGCCACGCCGCCCGAGGACGGCGGCGGCGCGGTGACGATGTCCCAAGCGCGGTACTTCAAGCGCAGCGGTTCGCGCTCGCGCACCTTGTAACCGGCCAGCTCCTCGGCGCGCCATTGGCCGCCTTCTTGCTTGACCGAAGCCAACAGCTTGGCGGCGACGTCGCCGCGGTAGAAGCCGTCGAAACCTTTCTCGCCGAGCAGTTCCAGGGTGCGCGCCAGATCCGGCTGCTTGAGGATCTCGCCGGCTTTCGGCGGCGAACCGTCGGCGAGGAACACCTCGCGGGTGCCGCGGTAGCGCTCCATCACTTCACGGCGGCTGCCGTAGCCCTTTTCCAGGCGCGGATAGACCTCGAAGCCTTCGCGCGCGATGCGGATCGCCGGCGCCAGCGAAGTCTTCAGGGGCAGCTTTCCGTAGTTCTGCGCCAGGTGCACCAGCGCCGCCGGCAGACCGGGAATGCCGGCCGACCACGGGCCGTTGGTGGCGCGGTCGCGGTTGAGTTCGCCCTTGTCGTCGAGATAGGCCGCCGGCGTAGCCGCGGCCGGCGCGGTTTCGCGCGCGTCGACGAAGATGTCGCGATTGCGCTTGGCGTCGTGCAGCAGGAAGAAACCGCCGCCGCCGATGCCCGAGCTGATCGGCTCGACCACCGACAAGGTCGAGGACACCGCGATCGCGGCGTCGAAGGCGTTGCCGCCGGCGCGGACGATTTCCAGGCCGGCCTGGGTCGAGAGCGAGTGCGCGC
>NZ_CP013141.1:3543027-3637197 GCF_001442535.1 Lysobacter antibioticus
CGCCTACGCTTTCGACCTGCGCCACGAGATTCCGCTGCGCGCGACCCTGGTCCGGCTCGGCCCGCAACAACACGCCCTGCTGCTGTTGCTGCACCACATCGCCGGCGACGGCGCCTCGCTGGCGCCGCTCGCGCGCGATCTGGCCGAGGCCTATGCCGCGCGCCTCGACGGCGGCGCGCCGATCCGCGCCCCGCTGCCGGTGCAGTACGCCGACTACACCTTGTGGCAGCAACAGCTGCTCGGCGACGAGAATGACCCCGACAGCCTGATCGCGGCGCAGGTCGCTTACTGGCGCGACACCCTGGCCGGCCTGCCCGAACAGATCGAGCTGCCCAGCGACCGGCCGCGCCCGCCGCGGGCGAGTTACCGCGGCGGCCAATGCGGCTTCGCCCTCGACGCCGACACCCATGCGCGCTTGCGCGCGATCGCGCGACGCCATCACGCGACCTTGTTCATGGTGTTGCAGGCGGCGCTCGCCGCGACCCTGACCCGGCTCGGCGCCGGCACCGACCTCGCCATCGGCACGCCGGTCGCCGGCCGTCAGGACGCGGCTCTGCACGAGCTGGTCGGGCTGTTCCTCAACACCCTGGTGCTGCGCACCGACACCAGCGGCAACCCGCGCTTCAGCGAGTTGCTGGCGCGGGTGCGTGCGACCGACCTGGCCGCTTTCGAGCACCAGGACCTGCCGTTCGAGCAACTGGTCGACACGCTCAAACCCGAGCGCTCCCTGAGCCACCACCCGCTGTTCCAGGTGCTGCTGGTGCTGCAGAACACCGAACAGGCCGAGCTGCACCTGCCCGGCCTGCGCGCTCACGCGGCCGAATTCGCTCTCGACGTGGCCAAGTTCGATCTGAGCCTGGCCTTCTGCGAACGCTTCGACGACACCGGCCAGGCCGGTGGCCTCGACGGCGCGCTCGAATACGCCAGCGATCTGTTCGACCCCGCCACCGCCGAGGCGATCGCGCTGCGGCTGCAGCGCATGCTGGTCGCGATCGCCGAAGACGACAGCCGGCCGATCGGTGCGGTTGAGCTGCTCGACGAGGCCGAGCGCCAGCGTCTGCTGCGCGATGGCAACGACACCGCACACACCATCGAACTCGAATCGGTCGCGGCCGCATTCGAGCGCCAGGTCGCGTCGAACCCGCAGGCGATCGCCGTGCTCGGCGACGGTATCGAGTGGAGCTACGCCGAGCTCGACCGCCGCGCCGAAGCGCTCGCCCACGAACTGCGCCGTCGCGGCGCCGCTGCCGAACGCGGCGTCGCCCTGCTGTTGCAACGCTCGCCCGACTTGGTCGTCGCGGTGCTGGCCGTGCTCAAGACCGGCGCCTATTACCTGCCGCTGCACGAGCAGCATCCCGACGAGCGCCTGAATCAGCTGCTGGCCGAAACCGATGCGGCACTGCTGATCGCCGATGCCAGCCTGGACGGACGATCGATCGCACTGGCGGATCCGTTGCGCCTGGATGCGTTCGACTTCAGCCGCAACGAACCGCGCACGCGCCGAGCCACGATCCATCCCGAGCAGCTGGCCTACGTCATGTACACCTCCGGCTCGACCGGGGTGCCGAAAGGCGTGGCGGTGCGCCAGCGCGACGTGGTCGAGTTCGCCCGCGACCGCCGCTTCGCCAGCGGCCACGAGACCGTGCTGCTGCATTCGACCCACGCCTTCGACGCCTCGACTTACGAGCTATGGGTGCCGCTGCTCAACGGCGGACGCATCGTGGTCGCGCCGGCCGGTGCGCTCGATGCGCTCGATTTCCGTCGGCTCATCGCCCGCCATCGCCTGTCGACCTTGTGGCTGACCACCGGCCTGTTCCACGAGTTCGCCGAGTCCGCGCCGGACGTGTTCGCCGGCCTGGCCCAGGTCTGGACCGGCGGCGAAGTGCTGTCGGTCGATACGGTGCGGCGCCTGCAGGCGCGGCATCCGCATCTGCAGCTGGTGCATTGCTATGGCCCCACCGAGACCACCACCTTCGCAGTGAGCGGCGCGATCGCGGCCTTGGACGAACACACGCACAACGTCCCGATCGGCACGCCGCTCGACAATATGCAGGTCTACGTGCTCGACGAGGCGCTGCAGCCGGTGCCGACCGGCGTGCCCGGCGAGCTGTACATCGCCGGCGCCGGCCTGGCGCGCGGCTATCTGCGTCGCCCCGCGCTCAGCGCCGAACGCTTCCTTGCCAATCCCTTCGCGATCGGCCGGCGCATGTACCGTTCCGGCGACCGCGTGCGCTGGCGCGGCGGCCGCATCGAGTTCGTCGGCCGCATCGACCAACAAGTGAAGATCCGCGGCTTCCGCATCGAACTCGGCGAAATCGAGGCTGCGCTCGCTCGCGCCGGTTGCCCGCATAACCTCGTCGTCGCCCGCGAAGATCGCCCGGGGCAGAAGCGACTGGTCGCCTATCTGGTCGGCGACCGCGAGCGGCTCGATCGCGACCGACCGGAACGCCTGAGCCGCGCGCTCGCCGCGCAATTGCCCGAATACATGCTGCCGGCCGCCTTCGTGGTGCTCGATCGCCTGCCGCTGACCGCGAACGGCAAGCTCGACCGCGGCGCCCTGCCGTCGCCCGATGCGACTGCGGCCGGCGGCCGCGGCCCACGCAACCCGGGCGAGCAGGCTCTGTGCACGCTGTTCGCCGAAGTTCTCGGCGTGCAGCGGGTCGGCATCGACGATGACTTCTTCGCCCTCGGCGGGCATTCCCTGCTGGCCACGCGTCTGCTCGGCCGAGTCCGTACCGAGCTCGGCAGCGAAATCGCGCTGCGCAGCCTGTTCGAGGCGCCTACGGTCGCGGCCCTGGCCCAGCGTCTCGCGAGCGGCGCACGCATGCGCCCACCGCTGCGACGGCAACAGCGACCGACGACGCTGCCGCTGTCGTTCGCGCAGCAGCGCCTGTGGTTTCTGCACCAGCTGCAGGGCCCCAGCGCCACCTACAACATTCCGCTGGCCTTGCATCTGCAGGGCGAGCTCGATGCGGACGCGCTCGAACGCGCCCTCAACGATCTGATCGCCCGTCACGAAAGCCTGCGCAGCATCGTCCCGCTGACCGACACGCCGCAACAGTGCGTGCTCGATCGCGCCGAGTTGCGTCTGGCGACGACCGAACTCGACGAGTCCGACTTGCCGGCGGCGCTCAATGCCGCGGTCGCCCATGCCTTCGACCTGAGCCGGGAACTGCCGTTGCGCGCGCAGTTGTTCCGGCTCGCTCCGCAACGGCACGCCCTGCTGCTGTTGCTGCACCACATCGCCGGCGACGGCGCCTCGCTGGCACCGCTGGCGCGCGACCTCGCCTGCGCCTATGCCTCGCGGTTGCGAGGCCAGCCACCGGCATGGATACCGCTGCCGGTGCAGTACGCCGACTACACCCTCTGGCAACGGCAATGGCTCGGCGACGAACGACGCCCGGACAGCACGATCGCGCAGCAGATCGGCTACTGGCGCGAGGCCCTCGCCGGACTGCCGGAGCGCATCGCCCTGCCGCAGGACCGACCGCACCCGCCGGCGGCGAGCCATCGCGGCCGGCGCCTGTCGTTCGCCGTCGACGCCGCCACCCACGCGCGCCTGCTCGCGCTGGCGCAAGACCGCAACGCCACCTTGTTCATGGCCCTGCACGCCGCCCTGGCCGCGACCCTGAGCCGGCTCGGCGCCGGCGACGACATCGCCATCGGCACGCCGATCGCCGGCCGTGTCGATCCGGCCCTCGACGGTTTGATCGGCCTGTTCGTCAACACCCTGGTGCTGCGCAGCGACACTTCCGGCGACCCGAGCTTCGAGGACCTGCTCGACCGCGTGCGCCGCGTCGACCTCGCCGCCTACGAGCACCAGGACCTGCCGTTCGAACATCTGGTCGAGGCCTTGAACCCGGCGCGCTCGCTGTCGCATCACCCCTTGTTCCAGGTGATGCTGAGCCTGCAGAACGGCATCGGCACCGATGCCGAACTGGTATTGCCCGGGCTGAGCCTGCGCAGCCAGAGCTTCGACCTCGACATCGCCAAGTTCGACCTCAGCCTCGGCTTCAGCGAATGCCGCGACCGCGACGGCCGCCCCGATGGACTCGACGGCAGCATCGAGTACGCCACCGATCTGTTCGACGACGCCACCGCGCGCGACATCGTCGAACGACTGCAGCGCCTGCTGCGCGCGGTCGCGGTCGACCCCAGCCAACCGATCGGCGGCATCGGCCTGCTCGGCGAAGACGAACGCCAACGGCTGCTCGCAAGCGGCCGCGGCGACGAGGCTGTTGCGCCGATCACCGTGAACGCGGCTTTCGAACGCCAGGTCGCCCTCACGCCAACCGCGCCGGCCTTGATATTCGGCGACAGCGTGCTGAGCTACGCCGAGCTCAACCGCCGCGCCAATCGCCTCGCCCACGCGCTGATCGGCCGCGGCATCGGCCCGGAAGACCGGGTCGCGCTGGTGTTGCGGCGCTCGCCGCACACCATCGTCGCGGTGCTCGGCGTGCTCAAGGCCGGCGCCGCCTTCGTGCCGCTGGACCCGGAGTATCCGCTCGATCGCCTCGCTTACATGCTCGACGACGCCAGCCCACGCCTGAGCATCGGCGACCGCGCCGGCCGCGCCCGCTTGCCGGCACTGGCCGACGCGGCCTGGTTCGGTCTCGACGACGAGGCCAACCTCGCCGCGATCGGCGACAGCCCGCTGCACAACCCGAGCGATCGCGAACGTGTGAGCGCGCTGCGGGTGCAGCACCCGGCCTATGTCATCTACACCTCCGGTTCCAGCGGCCGGCCCAAGGGCGTGGTCGTCGCTCACGCCGGCATCGCCAACCTGATCGAAAGCGGCGTCGAACCGCTCGCCATCGGCGCGGATGCGCGCGTGCTGCAGTTCGCCTCGCTGAGTTTCGACGCCGCGTTCTGGGAGCTCTGCATGGCGCTGCTGTCCGGTGGCGCACTGGTGATGGCCGAGTCCGAGCGCCTGCTGCCCGGCCCGGCCCTGACCGCAACCATGCGCGCGCATCGCATCACCCATGCCCTGCTGCCGCCGGCGGTGTTGTCGCTGTTGCACCCGGACGACCTGCCCGACTGCCGTCGGCTGATCGTCGGCGGCGAAGCCTGCGCACCGGCGCTGGCCCAGGTGTGGGCGCAAGACCGCGGCCTGATCAATGCCTACGGCCCGACCGAGACCACGGTCTGCGCGAGCATGACCGCACCGCTGGCGGGCGACGCCGTGGCATCGCAGGAGCGCGTGCCGATCGGGCGCGCGGTGCGCGGCAGCCGCCTGCAGGTGTTGGATGCGCGCCTGCGCGCAGTGCCGGTCGGCGTGCCCGGCGAGCTGTATATCGGCGGCCCCGGGCTCGCGCGCGGATACCTCGATCGTCCCGGCCTGAGCGCCGAGCGCTTCGTCGCCGACCCCGATGCGCCCGGCGAACGCATGTACCGCTCCGGCGACCTGGCGCGGTGGCGACGCGACGGTCAGCTCGAATTCCTCGGCCGCGCCGACCGCCAGCTCAAACTGCGCGGTTTCCGCATCGAACCCGGCGAGATCGAAGCCGCGCTGGCCGACGCCGGTTTCCCGCACAACACCGTTCTCGCGCATGAAGGCCCGCACGAACACACGCGCCTGGTCGCCTATCTGGTCGCCGATAACGTCGACACCGCGGCGCTGCGGCGCCGGCTCGCGTTGCGCCTGCCGCAGCATATGCTGCCGGCGGTCTTCGTCGTCCTCGAACGCTGGCCGTTGACGCCGAACGGCAAGCTCGACCGCCGCGCCTTGCCGTTGCCCGAGCTGGATGCGGCCGCGACCGAACACTACGAGGCGCCGCGCGGCGAGGTCGAACCGATCATCGCGGCGCTGTGGCGGGAGTTGCTGATGCGCCCCCGGGTCGGTCGCCACGATCACTTCTTCGAGCTCGGCGGGCATTCGCTGTTGGCGGTGCGCTTGATCGAACGCATGCGCCAGGCCGGGCTGATCGCGCGCGTGCGCCAGTTGTTCGCTCAACCGACTCTGGCCGCTTTCGCCGCCTCGGTGGAAACCGCGGCCAGCGAAGATCGCGCGCAGCCCGAGGTGCCGGCGTACGCGATCCCCGCCGATTGCACCGCGATCGTGCCGTCGATGCTGCCGCTGGCGAACCTGAGTCAGGCCGCGATCGACCGCCTGCTCGCCGAAGTGCCCGGCGGCGCCGGCAACGTCCAGGACATCTACCCGCTCGCGCCCTTGCAGGAGGGGCTGCTGTATCACCACCGCACCGCCCAGGCCGGCGATCCTTACCTGCTGCAATCGCTGTTCCGCTTCGATAGCCGCGCCCGCCTCGACGCGTTCCGCGACGCCTTGCAGGCGGTCGTCGACCGCCACGACATCCTCAGGACCGCAATGGCCTGGGAAGGCCTGGCCGAACCGGTGCAGGTGGTGTGGCGACGCGCGCAGCTGCCGATCGAGGAGATCGCCCTGGACCCGGCGGCCGGCGCTATCGCTGCGCAGTTGCAAGCCCAGGTCGATCCGCGCACGCATCGGCTCGACGTGCGTCGCGCGCCGTTGCTGCGCTTGAGTTGCGCACGCGACGGCGCCGACGGCAGCTGGGTCGGTGCGCTGCAGTTTCACCACATGGCCCTGGACCACACCGCACTCGAGGTGGTGCAACGCGAGATGCAGGCCTTCCTGCACGGCGAAATGGCGAGCCTGCCCGAGCCGGTGCCGTACCGCGACTACGTGGTGCAGGCGACCCTGGCGCAAGTCCACGCCACGCACGAAGCTTTTTTCCGCGACCTGCTCGGCGATGTCGACGAGCCGACCCTCGCGTTCGGCATCGACGGATCGGCGGCCCAGGGCCACGACAGACTCACCGCACACGGCACAGCCACAGGCGACGACGAAGCCCACGAGGAAGTAAACAGCGAACTCGATCAGCGCCTGCGCGCGCAGGCGCGGCAACTCGGGGTCAGCGTGGCGAGCCTGTTGCACCTGGCCTGGGCGCAGGTGTTGGGACGCTTGAGCGGACGCGACGACGTGGTGTTCGGCACGGTGCTGTTCGGCCGTTTGCACGGCGCGGCACGCTCGGAGCGCGCCCTGGGCATGTTCATCAACACCTTGCCCTTGCGCGTCGCGCTGACCGCGGGCGTCCGCGAAGCGGTGAAGGCCACCCACGAACGCCTTGCCGCGTTGCTGGAACACGAACACGCGCCCCTGGTGCTGGCCCAAGCCTGCAGCGGCGTCGCCGCGCCACGGCCGCTGTTCAACAGTCTGCTCAACTACCGCCACAGCGCGCCGGGCGCCGAGGCCGCCTGGCCCGGCATCGAGGCCCTGGACTCGGCCGCGGGCGAACGCACCCATTATCCACTGACCGTGGCGGTCGACGACCTGGGTACGGGCTTGGCTCTCGGCGTACGCACCCGCGCCGGCATCGACGCCGCGCGCGTTTGCGCCTGCCTGCGCCAATCGCTCGAATCCCTGGCCGATGCGCTCGAACACGCGCCGCACGCGCCGGTGCTCGGTCTCGAAGTCTTGCCGCCGCCGCAACGCGAGCAAGTCCTGGTCGGCTTCAACACGCCGCAGATGGACGCCACTCAAGACGACTGCCTGCATCGCCGCTTCGAGGCGCAGGCCGCACGCAGACCGGACGCGGTCGCGTTGAGCTTTGAGGGCTTCACGCTGACCTACGCCGAGCTCAATGCCCGCGCCAACCAGGTCGCCCACCGCCTGCTCGCACTCGGCATCGCGCCCGACGATCGCGTCGGCCTGTGCGCCGAACGCGGGCCGGAATTGGTGATCGGCGTGCTCGGCATCCTCAAGGCCGGTGCCGGCTATGTGCCCTTGGACCCGGCCTATCCGGCCGAACGGCTGCGCTATCTGCTCGACGACAGCGCGCCGGTGGCGGTGCTGGCGCCGTCGCAGATGCACGAGGCGCTGGGCGCGAGCTCGGTACCGCTGCTCGAACTGAACGCCGAGGCCTTTGCCGACCTGCCGACCCACGACCCGCAGTTGCCTGCACTCGGGCCCCAACATCTGGCCTACGTGATCTACACCTCGGGCTCGACCGGGCAAGCCAAGGGCGTGATGGTCGAACACCGCCAGGTCACGCGTTTGTTCGCTGCGACCGCGGCGCAGTTCCGGTTCGGCGCCGACGACGTCGGCGTGCTGTTCCATTCCTTCGCCTTCGACTTCTCGGTCTGGGAGCTGTGGGGCGCCTTGCTGCACGGCGGGAGACTGCTGCTGGTGTCGCGGCCGACCAGCCGTTCGCCGCAAGAGTTCTACGAATTGCTGTGCCGCGAAGGCGTGACCGTGCTCAACCAGACGCCGACCGCATTCCGCCATCTGATCGCCGCGCAGAGCCGCAGCCGGCACCGCTTGCGCGTGGTGATCTTCGGCGGCGAAGCGCTGCAGACGAACATGCTCGCCCCCTGGTACCGGCGCGCCGACAACGCGGGCACGCAGTTGGTCAACATGTACGGCATCACCGAGACCACGGTGCACGTGACCTATCGCGCGCTGAGCGCGGCCGACGCCGAGCGCGGCGGCGCGAGCCCGATCGGGCGCGCCCTCGCCGACCTGCGCGTCTACGTGCTCGACGCCCAGCGCCAACCGCTGCCGATCGGCGCGATCGGCGAGCTCTACGTGGCCGGCGCCGGTGTCGCGCGCGGTTATCTGCATCGGCCGGCGCTGACCGCGGAGCGCTTTCTCGACGACCCGTTCTGGCCGCAGGCGGCGCACGCGCGCATGTACAAGACCGGCGACCTGGGGCGCTGGTTGCCCGACGGCAGCCTGGAATACCTCGGCCGCAACGACGATCAGGTCAAGATCCGCGGCTTCCGCATCGAGCTGGGCGAGATCGAGGCGGCCTTGAACGAGGTCGCCGGCACCGAACAAGCGGTGGTGGTCGCGCGCGACGACGGCCCCAGCGAGGACGGTCCTGCTGTAGATGGTCCCGCTGAGAAACGCCTGATCGCCTATTACACCGGCCCGTCGCTGCCGGCCGAAACCTTGCGCACGCGGCTGCAGGCGCGCTTGCCCGAGCACCTGTTGCCGGCGGCCTATGTGCACCTGCCGCAGTGGCCGCTGACCGCCAACGGCAAGCTCGACCGCAAGGCCTTGCCGGCGCCTGACTTGTCGGCCGTGGCCGCGCGTCGTTTCGAAGCGCCGCGCGGCGAAGTCGAAACCCGGCTCGCGCAGATCTGGTGCGACCTGCTGCAACTCGAACGCGTCGGCCGCCACGATCACTTCTTCGAACTCGGCGGTCATTCGCTCAAGGCGATCAATCTGGTCGCGCGCGTCGCCGAGGCCTTCGACGGCCATTCGCTATCGTTGTTGGCCTTCTATGCGCAGCCGACCATCGAAGCCTTGGCGCAGTCGCTGCAAGTCGCACAGGCCGCGCCCTACGACCCGGTGCCGCAGTTGCTCGCCAGCCGCAGCCGCTGCGAGTTGTCGCTGTTGTGCGTGCCCTATGCCGGCGCCTCGGCGACCATGTTCCAACCGCTCGCCGAGCACTTGGCCGCATTGGACGAACGCATCTCGGTGTATGCGGTGGCGATACCGGGCCGCGACGACATCGAGGCCGGCGCCGGACTGAGCGACCTCGACGCGCTGGCCGCGCTCTGCGTCGAGCGCCTGCTGGCGAAGACCGACGGCGAGATCGGCCTGTACGGCCACTGCGTCGGCAGCGTGCTGGCGCTGGAAATCGCCCGTCGCCTGGAAGCGGCCGGGCGACCCGTGAAATTCGTCTGCGTCGGCGGGGTGCTGCCGCTGTCGAGGCTGTCGCGATGGCTACTCGGGCGCGACCCCTGGAAGTCGACCAGCGATGCGCAACTGCGCGAACTGATCCGGGCCTGGGGCGGGTCGACCGAGGGCCTGCACGAGGACGCGCTGCGGCGCCTCAGCGCCGGCTTCCGCCAGGACGCCCGCCTGGCCGCGGCCCACCTCAAACGCCGGCCGCCGCCACGGATCCGAGCGCCGCTGTTCAACATCAACAGCGAGGACGACCCGCTGACCCGCGGCCATCGCAGCAAATACCGGCGCTGGCGGGCCTGCTCGGAGCGGGTCCACGCCATCGTCCTGGCCGACGGCGGGCATTATTTCGTCAGCCGGCAGCCGGCGCAGGTCGCCGCCATCGTCCACGCAATCGATCGCGGCCACGGCCTGCTGGGCCGCAGCCGCGGCGGCGTCATCGACTGGGGCTGAGCGCCAGAGCCCTCTCGCGATCCAGCCGGGCCGGCCTATCGCGCCGGCCCGATCCGACCGGCGGCGCAGGGCCGGCCGCCGCCGCGCCAGGGCTGCGCGGCTTCACCCGCCGCGAATCCGGGCCACGCCATCCTGCCCATATCGCCATCTCGCACCTCGAAACAACCAACGCGCATTTCCCTAGGCGCGGGCCGCTGGGATAGCGTCCCACCCCTCTGTCCCTATCCAGACGGCCGCCCACGCCACATGAGCGAGCACGCCCTGCCCCTACCGACCTCCGCCGTTCGCTGGCGCCGGCCGTTGCCCGGTTTCGGGCTCGGCCTGGGGCTGGGCCTGACTTGGCTCGGCCTGGTCGTGCTGTTGCCCTTGGCGGCGCTGATCCTGCGCTCGGGCGGGCTCGGGCTGGACGGCTGGCTGCGCGCGGTCGGCGATCCGCGGGTGATCGCCTCGCTCAAGGTCAGTTTCGCCACCGCCTTCATCGCCGCGGTGGTCTCGCTGTTGGCCGGCGCGCTGATCGCCTGGGTGCTGGAACGCTACCGCTTCAGCGGCCGGCGCCTGCTCGACGCCCTGGTCGACCTGCCGTTCGCGCTGCCGACCGCGGTCGCCGGCATCACCCTGGCGGCGATCTACGACGAGAACGGCTGGGTCGGCCAGTTGCTGCAGCCGCTCGGCATCAAACTGGTCAATAACACCACCGGCATCGTCATCGCCCTGATCTTCATCGGGCTGCCGTTCGCGGTGCGCACGGTGCAGCCGGTGCTCGAAGCGCTCGGCCGCGAACAGGAAGAGGCCGCGGCCTCGCTCGGCGCCTCGCGCCTGACCACCTTGCGGCGGGTGATCCTGCCCGAGCTGCTGCCGGCGCTGCTGACCGGCTTCTCGCTGGCGTTCGCGCGCGGCCTGGGCGAGTTCGGCTCGGTGATCTTCATCGCCGGCAACCTGCCGATGAAGACCGAGATCGCGCCGTTGCTGATCACCATCCGCCTGGAAGAGGAAGGCGGCGTGACCGCGGCGATCGTGCTGGCGACCCTGCTGCTGCTGATGTCCTTCGCCTGCCTGGTCGCGATCAACGCCGCCTCGGCCTTGTTCGCGCACGGGAGCCGCCGCGATGGCTGACGCGCGCGACCAATTGCAGGAACCGGCCTGGGTGCGCTGGACCCTGATCGCGCTGGCAGTCGCGATCATGGCCCTGGTGCTGGTGCTGCCGCTGCTGATGCTGCTCGGCGCCGCGTTCGGCAGCGGGCTCAAGGTCTGGATCGCCGCGGTGACCGAGCCGCACACCTTGTCGGCGCTGCGCCTGACCCTGCTGACCGCGGCGGTGGTGGTGCCGGTCAACGCGATCTGCGGCGTGTTCATGGCCTGGGCGCTGACCCGTTTCGAGTTCCGCGGCAAACGCACCCTGCTGGCCCTGATCGACCTGCCGTTCGCGGTGTCGCCGGTGGTCGCCGGCCTGTGCCTGGTGCTGTTGTTCAGCCCCACTCACGGTTACTTCGCCGACCTGTTGAACCAATACGACATCAAGATCCTGTTCGCCACGCCTGGCATCGTCCTGGCGACCATGTTCGTGACCTTCCCGTTCGTGGTGCGCGAGCTGATCCCGCTGATGGAACAGCAGGGCAGCGACGAAGAACTCGCCGCGCGCTCGCTCGGCGCCAGTGCCTGGACCATGTTCTTCCGCGTGACCCTGCCGAACATCAAGTGGGGCCTGCTGTACGGCGTGCTGCTGTGCAGTGCGCGCGCGATGGGCGAGTTCGGCGCGGTCACGGTGGTGTCGGGCAACATCATGGGCAAGACCAACACGCTCTCGCTGCACGTGGAGGTGTTGTACAAACAACTCGGCGGCGAAGCCGCGGCCGCGTTCGCCGTCGCTTCCCTGCTCGCCGGCCTGGCCCTGGTCACGCTGGTGTTCAAGATCTGGCTCGAGGCACGTCACGGCGACGCGCTCGCGCGTTCGCATCGCCGACATTGATTCACAGGTAACCGCCCGACATGGATCTGCACATTCAAGCCATCGCCAAGCGCTACGCGACCGTCGCCGCGCTCGATTCGGTCGACCTCGATGTCGCCTCCGGCGAACTGGTCGCCCTGCTCGGGCCTTCCGGCTCGGGCAAGACCACCTTGCTGCGGGTGATCGCCGGCCTGCTGCAGCCCGACTCGGGCCGCCTGCTGTTCGGCGACCAGGACGCAACGAGGCTGAGCCTGCGCGAACGCAACGTCGGTTTCGTGTTCCAGCACTACGCCTTGTTCAAGCACATGAGCGTGGCCGAGAACATCGCCTTCGGCCTGCGCAGCCGGCCGCGTTCGCGCCGCCCCGACAAGGCCACCATCGCCCAGCGCGTGCAGGAGCTGTTGAACCTGATCCAGTTGCCGGAACTCGGCGCGCGCTATCCGGAACAGCTCTCGGGCGGGCAAAAGCAGCGCGTCGCCCTGGCCCGCGCGCTCGCGATCGACCCGACCGTGCTGTTGCTCGACGAACCCTTCGGCGCGCTCGACGCCAAGGTCCGCATCGAACTGCGCCGCTGGTTGCGGCGCCTGCACGACCAGACCGGGCAGACCACCTTGTTCGTCACCCACGACCAGGAAGAAGCGCTGGAACTGGCCGATCGCGTGGTCGTGCTCAAGGACGGCCGCATCGAACAGGTCGGCACCCCCGACGAAATCTACAGCGCGCCGGCCTCGGCCTACGTGTTCGACTTCATCGGCCGCGCCAACGTCATCGAAGGCCAGACCGAAGGCGGCCAGCTCTCGGTCAACGGCCACGCCCTGCGACTGCCGGTCGACAGCCGCAGCCGCAGCCGCGCGCGCCTGTACGTGCGCCCGCACGACATGGCCCTGGTCGCCGACGGCGAAGGCCTGCCGGCCCGGGTGCTGTCCGCGCATCGTCTGGCCGAGCGCATCACCCTGGAACTGCAGGTCGAAGGCCAGCACCGCCCGCTGGAACTCGACCTGGTCGCGACCCCGGATGCGGTCACCCCGGCCCCCGGCAGCACCGTCCACGTGCGCCCGCTGCGCTATCGGGTGTATTCGGACTGAGCCGCAGCCGGCGGGCAATGCGAGTTGCCGCCGAAGCACGCGGCCGCCAGCGTCGGCCTCCCGAGCCCCACGGGCTGAGTGCGTGTATTCGGCCCGGACAGGCAAATCCGGCCGGATTCCCCGGCTTCGGCACCCGCGCCGCCGAACGTCTCTCCGTTTGGCAGAACGCAGCGTCCGCATCCCGGCGCGACCGCCGGTCGCAGGCCGGCGCGACCGGCGGGGGTAAACTAGCGCCCATGACCTATCCCTATTCGCGCCCGCGGCGGATGCGCCGCGACGAATTCTCGCGGCGCCTGATGCGCGAGACCGTCCTCACCGCCGACGACCTGATCTATCCGGTCTTCGTCCACGAACTCGACGGCCGCGCGCCGGTCGGCTCCATGCCCGGCATCGAGCGTCTGTCGATCGACGAACTGCTGCGCGTCGGCGAACGCGCCAGCGAGCTGCGCGTGCCCGCGCTGGCCTTGTTCCCGGTCACCGCGCCGGAGGCCAAGTCGCTCGACGCCGTCGCCGCCTGGGACGAAGACGGCCTGTGCCAACGCGCGATCCGCGCGCTCAAGCAGCGCTTCCCCGAGCTCGGCGTGATCACCGACGTCGCTCTCGACCCCTACACCAGCCACGGCCAGGACGGCCTGGTCGACGACAACGGCTACGTGATGAACGACGAGACCGTCGAAGCCCTGGTCAAGCAGGCGCTGTCGCACGCCGCCGCCGGCGCCGATGTGGTCGCGCCCAGCGACATGATGGACGGCCGCATCGGCCAGATCCGCAACGCGCTCGAACTCGACGGCCACATCCACACCCGCATCCTCGCCTACAGCGCCAAGTACGCGTCGAGCTTCTACGGCCCGTTCCGCGATGCGGTCGGCTCGGCCGGCGCGCTCGGCAAGGGCAACAAATACACCTACCAGATGGACCCGGCCAACAGCGACGAGGCTTTGCGCGAAGTCGCGCTGGATCTCGACGAAGGCGCCGACATGGTCATGGTCAAGCCGGGCATGCCGTATCTCGACATCGTGCGCCGGGTGAAGGACGAATTCGGCGTACCGACCTTCGTCTACCAGGTCAGCGGCGAGTACGCGATGCTGCGCGCGGCGATCCAGAACGGCTGGCTCGACGAACGCGGCTGCGTGATGGAAGCGCTGACCTCGATCAAGCGCGCCGGCGCCGACGGCGTGCTGACCTACTTCGCGCTCGATGCGGCGCAGTGGATGCGCGAGGCCCGCTGAGGCCTCAAGCGATACCGGGCAGCGGAACGCAGCATCGGCGCGATAGCGCCTGCTGCGTTTCGTAGCGCAAGCGTGTCGCCTCGGCTTGAACGCGCACGCCGATCAGCGCGCCGCGCTCGCGACGCAACCGTCCCGGCCCGTCGCCGCCGGCGCCTTCATCCGATACAGGTCCATCTTGCCGGCGCGCGGCGCTTTCGCCGAACCGGTGACCAACAGCTCGCCGGGCTTGTTCCAGTCGATCGCCGGGCCGAGCGTGTGCGCCGCTTCGGTATTGAACGACAGCGCGAGCGGCGCGGCCTGCGCATAACGCGCGCCGTCGCAGTGGGCGACGTACAGGCGGATCGGTTGCTTCTCCGCGTCCTTGGAACGCGCGAACACGACGGTCTTGCCGTCGCCGAGCCAGGCGGCATCGAACTCGTCGTCGGCGCTGTTGACCCCGGGCACCGGCTTGGGGTCGACGAAGGCCTGGCCGTTCCATTGCGCGACGAACAAATCGTGACGGCCGCTGCCGCCGAAGCCGTCGCTGGCGAACAGCAGATGACGGCCGTCGCGGCTCGGCGTCGGCGCCCATTCGTCGCCGCGGCCGTTGACGCCGCGTCCGAGGTTTTCGACCGGGCCGTAGCCGCCATCGTCGCGCACCGCGGCGCGATAGAGATCGTCGCCGCCGTGGCCGCCGGGGCGGTTGGAAAAGAAGTACAGCCAGCGCCCGTCGGCAGAGAAGGCGGGGTCGAAATCGTTGGCCTTGGCGTTCAGCGGCAACGGCTTCGCGTCCTGCCAGCGGCCATCGATCAGACTGGCCTGCCACAGGTCCCAGCCGCCGGCGCCGCCGCTGCGGTCGGTGCTGCCCCAGACGATGCGCCGTCCGTCGGGAGACACGGCCGCGCGCACCTCACTGTGCACGGTCGATACGACTCCCATGCCTTCTATGCCGAATTCGGACAGGGCCGCCTGGACCGTGCTGGCGAGCCCGCAGGCGAGGAGTAGACTGAGGCCGAACCGGACCCTGGCGTGCCGCATCGTGCGTCTCCCGAACTAGGGTCACCAGTCTAGAACGAGGCGCGTCCATGTCGATCGATTCCAGTTCGTCCAGCCCTGTCCTTCGCTATGCGGTCTTCGGTCATCCGGTCGCGCACTCGCTGTCGCCGCGCATCCACGCCGCGTTCGGGCGCCAGCTCGGCATCGCCCTGGAATACACCGCGATCGACGCCGCGCCGGAGCAGTTCGACGTCGCCCTCGCCGCGTTCGCGGCCGAAGGCGGCCTCGGCGCCAACATCACCCTGCCGCTGAAGACGCGCGCGGCGAGCATCTGCAGCCACCTCAGCGAACGCGCGCAACGCGCCGGCGCGGTCAACACCCTGATCCGCAGCGCGACCGGCTGGGAAGGCGACAACACCGACGGCACCGGCCTGATCCGCGACCTCACCGAGCGTCACGGCCTGGACCTGCGTTCGCGCCGCACCCTGTTGATCGGCGCCGGCGGCGCCGCGCGCGGCGTGGCGCCGGCCCTGCTCGATGCCGGCATCGGCGATCTCTATATCGTCAACCG
The DNA here is from genome assembly GCF_001442535.1 of Lysobacter antibioticus. Taxonomy (NCBI): domain Bacteria; kingdom Pseudomonadati; phylum Pseudomonadota; class Gammaproteobacteria; order Lysobacterales; family Lysobacteraceae; genus Lysobacter; species Lysobacter antibioticus. The sequence goes on from NZ_CP013141.1 coordinate 3,558,956, forward strand.
CACCAGCGAACGCGTCGACGCCCTGGCCGACGCGCTCGGCATGCCCGGCCGCGTGCACCCGCGTTATCTCGCCGATGTCGGCACCCTCGGCAACTTCGACCTGATCGTCAACGCCACCTCGGCCGCGCGCGACGACGCCATGCCGACCCTGCCGATGAGCCTGGCGACGCCGCGCACCGCCGCGGTCGACCTGAGCTACGGCGAAGTGGCGATTCCGTTCCTGGCCTGGGCCAAGGTCGCCGGCGCGCACGACCGCATCGACGGGCTCGGCATGCTGGTCGAACAGGCCGCCGAGAGCTTCGAGCGTTGGCACCGCAAGCGCCCGGACACCGATCCGGTCTACGCCATGCTGCGCGAACGCGCCGACGCCCTGGTCACCGCCGACTGACCCGGCGATGAGCGCGATCGATCGCGACGCGGCGCCCGAGCACGGCGCCGCGACCGTTTCCGGCGCCGCGACCGTTTCCGGCGCCGACCAGCGCAAGCCGGCGGCGCGAGCGGACTTCGCCGGCACCCACCCCGGCCCCGACACGATCTTTCATTTCGCCACGCCCGCCGACTGGCAGCGGGCGCAGGCATCCGGCGCCTATGCCCCGGACGGCTGGACCCGCGAAGGCTTCGTGCATTGCGCGACCCAGGCGCAACTCGACGGCGTCATCGAACGCCATCAACGCGGGCGCGGCGCCCTGCTTCGATTGAGCATCGACGCGGCCGCGCTCGGCGCGGCTTTGCGCTACGACTGGAGCGAACGCAGCGGCGATTATTTCCCGCACGTGTACGCGCCGATTCCCTTGGACGCGGTACGCGCGGTCGAGCCGTTCGCGGCGCCGCCATGAGCTTCGCCTGCCGCAGCCATTGCGGCGCCTGCTGCATCGCGCCTTCGATCAGCTCGCCGATCCCGGGCATGCCGCACGGCAAACCGGCCGGCATCCCCTGCGTGCAGCTCGACGACGAACTGCGTTGCCGTTTGTTCGGCAAGCCGGAGCGACCGGCGTTCTGCGGATCGCTGCAGCCATCGCGCGAGATGTGCGGCGAGGACCGCGGGCAGGCGATGCAGTGGTTGGATTGGCTGGAAGCGCAGACCCGGCCGGGATGAGCGGCTGGGTGTCGCGTTCGCGGCTGCGGGGTGGGTCGAGGTAAAAGGGCGACAGAGCAAATCCCCCCTCCCTCCCTTTTCCAAGGGGGGAACAGCGGCGGTGTCGCGATTGCAGTCTTGCTCAGACGCCCCGGCCATTGCCCCCTTTGACAAAGGGGGCGAACGACCGCGCAGCGGTCGTGGGGGGTTTGCTGTTGCTGTTGGCTCAGCTCAGCGCGCGGCCCTCAAAGCAAGCCGTCGCGCTTCACCGCCAGGTACTTCTCGACCAACGACGCCGCCAGTTGGTCGCAGCTGACGTCGAGCACCATCACCCCATGATTGCGCAGGGCTTCGTGGGCTGCGACGCGGTGTTCGAGGTATTGCGCGGTGGCGCCGGCGCGGATCGCGCCGGACAGGTCGGCGACTTCTTCGGCGAGCGCCTGATCCAGCGAGCCTTCGCGCAAACTGGCGACGCAGACGAGATGGCGGCCGCGCAGCATGCGCACGGCGGCGAGCAGGTCGTCCATGTCCTCGTCGCGCAGGTTGGTCACCAGCATCACCAACGAGCGGCGGCGCTGACGCAGGGAGAGTTCGGTCGCCGCGGCGAGGAAGTCGGTGGCGACCGGCTGCGGCTGCAGGGCGTAGCTGGCGCGCAGCAGGTTGTCGATCGCGCCGACACCGCGCTGCGGCGGCACCCAGCGGCTCTCGCCGCCGCTGGCGAGCAGGCCGACGCCGTCGCCCTGACGCAAAGCCAGGTAGGCCACGACCAGGGCCGCGTCCAGCACGTGGTCGAAATGCGAATGCTCGCCGTCGCGCGCCATCAGGCGGCGGCCGGTGTCGAGCATCAGCACCAGTTGTTGATTGCGTTCGTCCTGGTACTCGCGCGAGATCAGCCGGCGCGCACGCGCGGTCGCTTTCCAGTCGATCTGGCGCAGGCTGTCGCCGACGCGGTATTCGCGCATCTGATGGAAGTCGGTGCCTTCGCCGCGACGGCGCTTGACGTGCGCGCCGACCAGGCGCGAGGCCTGTTCGGCGCTGAACATCGCGAACTTGGCCAGCGGCGCGAAGTTGGGGAACACGCGCACGCGCTGAATCTCGCCGCCGATACGCGACTGCCACCACAGCCCCCACGGCGAGTGCAGGCGCAGTTGCACGCCGTCGAACTGGAAATCGCCGCGCATGCCGGGGCGCAGTTCGTACTCGAAGCTGGCGCTCTCGCCGCGACGCAGGTCGATCCGGCGCGGCAGGTTGCGCATGCTCCAGTTGCCGGGATGCAAGTCGAAGGCATCCAGGCGTTGCCGGCGATCGGCTTCGAACTCGAGAGTGACCGGGCGTTCGACGCCGATCGCCCAGGTGTCGTGCATGCTGCGTTTCGCCCGCGGCGTCGGCGCGTACAGCAGACGCAGCAGATCGGTGATCGCGAGCAGGACGATGGCGAGGGTCGCCACCTGCCAGGCCGCGGCCTGCAGCCAGCCCACGCTCGCGGCCAGTCCGAGCGTCGACCACGGCAGCGCCAGCCAGATCCAGCGCGGCGCCGGCCGTGCCCAACCGCGACGCGGCAGGGCGCGGTCGCGCGGCACCGTCAGGCCGGCGCTGGCGGCGGCGACAGGCAACGGCGGTGGCACGGCGCGGCTCATTGCCGGGGCGCTTCGACCTTGGCCAACAGCGCCTGCAACACGTCGTCGGGCGACTGGCCTTCGATCTGCAGCTCGGGCGCGAGCGCGATGCGATGGCGCAGGGCCGGCTTGGCGATCTCGCGCACGTCGTCGGGGGTGACGAAATCGCGCCCCGACAGCACCGCCTGCGCGCGCGCCGCGCGCACCAGGGCAAGACTGCCGCGCGGACCGGCGCCGAGGGCGATGCCGGCCCAGTCGCGGGTGGTGCCGACGATGCGCACGACGTAGTCGATCACCGTCTCGTCGACGCGCACCAGGGCGGTGCCCTGCTGCATCGCGACGATCTCTTCCGGGCCGAGCACGCGCCGCACCTGCGACAGATCGAAGTCCGACGCGCTGCGGCCCAGGCTGACCGCGGTGACCATGCGCTTTTCGTCGGCGCGGGTCGGGTAGCCGATCAGGATCTTCAGCAGGAAGCGATCGAGCTGCGCCTCCGGCAAGGGATAGGTGCCTTCTTGTTCGACCGGGTTCTGCGTAGCCAGGGTCAGGAACGGCGGCGGCAACTCGAAGCTGTGGCCTTCGATGGTCACCTGCAGCTCCTGCATCGCCTCCAGCAGCGCCGACTGGGTCTTGGCCGGGGCACGGTTGATTTCGTCGGCGAGCAGCAGGTTGGTGAACACCGGGCCGCGACGGATGTTGAAGCTCTCGGTCTTGGGGTCGTAGACCGCATGGCCGCTGATGTCGCTGGGCATCAGGTCGGGGGTGAACTGGACGCGGGCGTAGCCGCAATCCAGGGCCTTGGACAGCGCGCGCACGACCAGGGTCTTGCCGAGCCCTGGCACGCCTTCGAGCAGCGCGTGGCCGCCGGCGAGCAGGGCGATCAGGATCTGGTCGAGCACGTCGGCCTGACCGATGAAGGCCTTGCCGACTTCGTCGCGCACGGCGGCGGCGCGTTCGGCCAGCGCGGTGCCGGTGATCGGGACGAGCGGAGCGGCGTCGAGGCTCATAAGCGGTTTCTCATGCGGATCAAAGTGGCGATGCGGGCGCGGAACGCGGCGTGGTCGCGTGCCGGCGGCGGAGTGAGGGCGTCGCGGATGTCGTTGGCGGCGATCGGCGCCGGATCGGCCTTGAAGCGCTCGATCAGCAGGGCGATCTGCGGCTCGCCGTCGAGCGCGGCGGCGTAGGGATCGCGGCGGCGCAGGCGGGCGATGAAGGCGCGGCGCGCCGATTCGTACAAGCGCGGGCCGTAACCGTAGCGATAGACGTGCTCGCCGCTGGCGACGATGTGTTCGAGCAGCGAACGCCGCTCCAGCGCCGGCGCCGGGCGCAGCGGGCCGAAACGCTGGGTGCGCTGCCACAGCCAACCGAGCAGACACAGCAGCAGCGGCAACCAGGCCATCCAGCTGTCGCGCAACAGGGTCTTCCACAGCTTCGGCACTTCGGCCGCGTAGATCAGGTGCACGGTGCCGGCGCGGTAGTTCGGCGCCAGCACCTGGCGCGCGAACGCGGCCTTGGCCGGCGCGGCGATCTCGTCCTCGCCGATGCCGACGCTGTCGAGCAAGGGATTGCCGGTGCCGGTGCGGTTGGACAGGAAATCCAGGTCCGCGAGCACGTCGACATGGCCCTTGCCGCGCGGCAAGCGCACGTAGACGTAGGCGCTGTCCTCGCCGCCCCAGGCGTAAACGGGGTCGGCGTCGCTGTTGTAGAAATAGAAACGGCGCGCCGAGCAGAACACCTGCTGCGGCTCCAGGCCGCGCTCGTACAGGCCGGCGCATTCGTTGCGCAGGTATTCCGGATCGGCGGCGTCGCTGGCGTCGAGCAGGGTGATGCCGAGCGCATCGAGCACCGGCAGCGGCGAATCGCCGACCTGGTCCTGCAGCGGCGGCGTGCGCACGATCAGATGACCGCCGCGCTCGACCCAGCCGAGCAGGGCCTCGGCTTCGCTGCCGGCCAGCGTGCGCGGGTCGCGGTAGATCAGCACCGTGTCGCGCGTCTGCAGCGGGTGGGTCGACAGCTGCAGGCGTTGGCGCGCCACGACCTTGACCTTGTCGCGCTGCAGGGCGAGCTTGAGCACGTACAGCGGGTTGCTCGCGGCCTCGCCGCTGCGCGCGGCGGCAACGGTTTCCTCGACCTTGTGGTAGTCGCGGCGCCACAGCGCGCCGACGATCAGCACCAGCACGATCAGCAGGGCCGCGCCGGCACCGGTGAGGATCAGGCCGACGCGGTTCATGCCGCCCACCCGAAGCGCCGGCTCAGCTGGCCGACCAGATCGTCGAAGTCGTCGCCGCTCGGCAGGGTCTCGGCATAGGCCGCGTACTGCCAGGTGCGCACCGCGCGCGCGAAGGCCTCGCGGTCCTCGGCCGAGGCCAGTTTGCGCGAGGCGCGCAGGCACTGGGCCTCGGTCGCGCCCGGCACCAATACGATGTCGGCGCGTTGCGCCATCGATTCGACCGCGGCGCGGTACATCAAGGCCAGCGCATCGCGCCTGCGGCCGGCCTGCCACAGGCGGCGGATCGCAGTCGGAATATCGTCGGGCAGCGGCTCGTGCTCGGGCAGCGGCGCGTTACGCACGTCGCCGGGCGCCTCGTCCTCTTCGATGCCGCCGTCGCGGAACCAGCCGAGCCAACGCGAGGCGGTCAGCAGCAGGGCGACGACGATCAAGGCCACCACGCCCCACATCAGCACCTGCAGGAAGCCCGCCACGCCGCTGCTGAGGCCCTTGAACAGGCCTTCGTTGATGGCTTGGTCGCGCTTGTCCTCGGGCTTCTTCTTGCTGCTCTCAGACTTGGCTTTCCATACGCTCTGCTTGCGCGTGGGGGCGACGGTCGGATCCTTCATCGCCTGGGCGACCGCATCGCGCAGGCCGCGGTCGTCGCTGCGGCCGTCGTGGTAGACCTCGCCGAGCGTCGACGGCAGGCGGCGCGCTTTCTTGGCGTCGTCGACGTAATCGCGGATCGGCGCCTCGGTCGGCGCTTCCTCTTCCGCTTCCTCGTCTTCGCTGTCGCCGGCAGCGGCGAGGTCCTCGCCCAAGTCCGTAGCTGTGTCCGTAGGCGTGTCCGTGCTCGCCGCGACGCTCGTCTCGGCCGCGGGCGGCGGCGTTTGTGCGGCAGCGTCGGGCGAGAAGCCGATCATCGCGCACAGCACCAGCAGCATCGGCGCGGCCGCGGCGGTGAGGCGCGCGCGCAGGCGGCGGAACACGATCTCGATGTCCCAACCTTCGATCTGGGTACGGCGGTTGAGATACAGCCCGAAACCGGCGCCGACGTAGAACGGCTCGATCACGCTGACCGCGCCCCAGGCCAGCACGTTGAACAAGGCGCTGAGCCATTGCGGCTCGACCCCGATGGCTTCGATCAACGACTTGAAGGTGTCGGGCAGGTAATCGAAGGGCACGAACATCAGGCCGCCGAGCACGCTGCCGATGATGATCGCGAACTCGAAATGCACGCAGACCAGGGTCAGCAACGCGCACACGCCGTACACCGGCGCGCCGAGCGCGGAACGGCGCTGGCGCGCTTCGGCACCGTCGCCGCCTTCGAGCAGGTCCACCGGCAGGTACAACGGCCGCGCCGGGCTGAGCCGGCGCCAGGTCAGGTACGGCAGCCACCAGCGCGCGCCCCAGCGCAGTTGCGCGCGCACGGTCTGGCGCGTGCTCGGGGTTTCGCCGAACACCGCGCGCGAAATCACGAACAGCGGGATGCGGTCGAACCAGGGCTTGAGCCACCACATCAGCAGGCCCGACAACCACAGCAGGTCCAGGGCCCAGCCGGCGGCATTGAGCAGCACCAGGATCGGCAAGGTCACCAGCAGCCACGGCTTCCAGATCGCACCGGCATGGCTGCGCACCAGGGCCATGCCGAGCTCGCAGGCTTCCCAGGCAGTGCGCGGGCGCAGCGAAACGGTCAGCGCTTCGAGCTTCATGCCGCGTCTTCGTCGTCGCGGTGGACGGCGTTACGCCCGCCGCGCAGCAGCCACAGGCCGACCAGCACCCACAGCGCCAGGCCGACGCCGTACTTGATCGACGATGGCACGCTGCCGATCGACGACCAGAACGCTTCGACGAACGCGGCGAACACCAGCATCGCGAACACGCCGATGCAGATCAGCGCGCCGCGGCGGCCGCCATGGATCAACGAATCGATGCGCCGGCGCTGTCCGGGTGCGATCAGGCTCAGGCCCAGACGCAGGCCGGCGCCGCCGGAGATGACGATGGCGGTGAGCTCGGGCGCCGAATGGCCGGCGACGAAGCGCCAGAACGGCTCGCCGTGGCCGACCGCCTGCAGATGCCCGGCGACCCCGCCGATCATCACGCCGTTGAAGATCAGCACGAACACCGTGCCGAGCCCCGCCACCAGACCGCTGGCGAAGGTCTGGAAACCGATGCCGACGTTGTTGCCGATGTAGTGGGCGAACATCTGCAGATCGTCTTCGTTGGTGCGGCCCAGGGCGCTGTCGGGCCTGGCCGGGTCGTACATCTGCTCGAAGCGGACCAGCGACTGCGCGTCGAACAGGCCGGCGGCGAGCTCCGGGCGGACCTGGATGGCGACGAAGATGCTGATCAGCGGCAGCCAGAACAGCAGCGCCGCAGCCAGCATGCAGCGCCACTCGGCGCGGACCAGGCGCGGGAAACCGGCCAATAAGTATTCGACCGAACGCCGCCAATGCACCGGCTTGGTCCGGTACAGCACGCTGTGGCCGCGTTGCATGAGTTGCTGCAGGCGGTCGGTGACCACCGCGCTGTAGCCGCGCCGGCGCGCCAGCGCCAGTTGCTGGCACAGACGACGGTGGCGCTCGGGAATCTTGTCGTCGCGCAGGCCGGTCCAGTCGCGACGATGGCTGCGGGCGTTGCGTGCGCTCGAGGCGCGCATCTCCAGCCAGCGCTCGAGTTCGCGCCATTCCGCCTCATGACGGGCGACGAAATGCTCCTGCCTCATCGCCGCCCCAGCAACCAGTTGGCGATGCCGTACAGACGCATCACCGCGGTTTCGCCGCGGGCCTGGGTCAGCGCTTCGGTCAGATCGGCGAGTTCGGCCTGGCGCGCCGCGGTCAGGTTCGGGCCGCGCTCGGCGAACGCGACCACCGCGGCCTGCTCGTGCGGCAGCAACACCATCGACGGCGCCAGCGGCGGGCTGACCGCGGCGGCGCGGATGTCGGTCTGGCGCGCGGCGTGCACGACCAGGGTGCCGGCGACCATATCGCCGAGGCGGCGGCCCCAGGGATCAATGAGGCTGGTGATCAGGCCGACCGCGTAGCAGACCGGCAGCGCATCGACGACGCGCAACAGGTTGCGGGTAAACGACGCCATCCAGCCGACCGGGGCGCCGTCGGCGGCGACCACGCGCAGGCCCAGCGCCCACTTGCCGGGCGTGCGGCCCTGCATGAGCACCTCGAACAGCACTTGGTAGAACCAGGTCATCACGAACACGGCCAGGCCCAGGATGGCGTTGCCGGCCTCGCCGAACAGGCCGACCAAGGCGCGGAACAAGGCCACGTAGATGACCGCGCGCAAGGCCAGGTCGATCATCCAGGCCAGCGCGCGCGGCACCGCTCCGGCCGCGCGCAGGTGCAAGGCCACGCCCTCCGGCGTCACCACCTGGCGGTACGTGTCGAGCATCAGGCGTTGATGACCTTCGTATCCGCCATCAGGTCGTGCAGGCACAGGCTGTCTTCGCCGAAGATCCACAGCACGTTGACCAGGGCGAACACACTGCCGAGGCAGGGAATCGCCTCGATCAGGGCGATCACGAATATGCGCAGGCCGAGAATGCGGCCGAGCGACGCCGGGGTGCCGTCGGTGCGCACGATCTTGATGCCGATCCAGCGCTTGCCGAGGGTCTGGCCGCTCTCGTTGAGCAAAACGATGTTGTAAACGAACAGGCCGAGCATGAGCAGGAAGCTCAGGCCCATCATGGCCAGTTGGATCGCCGAGGGTTCCTTGCTGTCCGGATCGATCGCGACGGCGATGAACATCGGCAGGAAACACACCAGATACAGGCCGCCGTCGATCAAGCGGGCGACCAGGCGCATGCCGCGGTCGGCGCGTACGGTTTGTTGCCATTCGGCATTCGGCAGCGCCGGCGCATTCGGCGCGGCGTACGGATTCTGCGTTTCTTCCATGTAGCCCTGACTCCCTGAGTCCTGCTTTCCCCTGCCGCGACTGTAAACGCGGCCATCGGCCCTGACTAGCCCGACAGCATGCCCAGGTAGCGATCCTTGAGCCGCACATAGTGCTGTGCGCTGTATTGCAGCTGTTCGATCTCGCGGTCGCTGAGGCGGCGCGCGAGGCGGGCCGGATTGCCGACCCACAGCTCGCCTTCGCCGACGATCTTGCCGGGCGAAAGCACCGCGCCGGCGGCGACGAAGCCGTAGCGCGACACGCGCGCGCCGTCGAGCAGCTTGGCGCCCATGCCGATCAGGGCGAACTCGTCGATCGTGCAGGCATGGACGATGGCGCCGTGGCCGATGGTGACGTCGTTGGCGATGACCGTCGGCAGGCCGCCGGGACGGGTGTAGGGGCCTTCGTGGGTGACGTGGACGATGGTGCCGTCCTGGACGTTGGTGCGCGCGCCGATCGAGATCGAATTGACGTCGCCGCGGACCACGCAGCCGGGCCAGATCGAGACGTCGTCGCCGAGGTCGACCTCGCCGATCACGGTCGCGGCCGGGTCGACGTAGACGCGCTCGCCGAGGACGGGAAATTTGTCGAGATAAGGACGTAGGCTCATGCGCGCATTGTAGGCGCTCGCGGGCCCGGACACGGCGCGCCGGACGTCGCCGGTGCGCCGACGATACGCAGCCGCCACATGCGGTACGGCAAGCGGATGCGCCGTGCGAACCCGCCAACACGCTTCGGCCGATCCGCCCCCCTCGGCTGTCCCCTGCCGCCCGCACGCTGAGCGCCCCAACCCGACTAGACTGCGGCGTATGGATACGATCGCCGACACCGCCCCGACCGAACTCGCCGCCACCCGCGAGCGCCTGCGCGCCGCCTGGCAGACGCGCAAGCCCGATTACGCGCAACGCCGCGCCGACCTGTTGCGGCTGCGCGACGCCTTCCGCGCCCGCAGCGCGGCGATGGACGCGGCGATCCGCGCCGATTTCGGCCATCGCTCCAGCCACGAGAACCTGCTCTCGGAGGCGATGATCACCCTGGCCGAGATCGATCACGCCCTGAGCCATCTGCGCGGGTGGATGCGGCCGCGCCGGGCCGCGGTCGGCTGGCGCTTCTGGCCGGCGCGCGCCGAGATCCGCCCGGAACCGGTCGGTGTGGTCGGCATCCTCTCGCCCTGGAATTACCCGGTGAACCTGGCCCTGGTGCCGCTGGTCTCGGCCATCGCCGCCGGCAACCACGTTTATCTGAAGCCATCCGAACACACGCCGCGCACCGCCCAGTTCTTGCGCGACCTGCTCGCCGAGGTGTTCCCCGAGGACCGCGTCGCGGTCGCGCTCGGCGGCCCCGAGATCGGCGCGGCGTTCTCGGCGCTGCCGTTCGACCACCTGCTGTTCACCGGCTCGACCGCGGTCGGGCGCAAGGTCATGGCCGCGGCCGCGCCTAACCTCACCCCGGTGACCCTGGAACTCGGCGGCAAGGCGCCGGCGCTGATCTGCGCCGACTACCCGATCGAACGCGCCGCCGCGCGCATCGCCAGCGGCAAATGGTTCAACGCCGGCCAGACCTGCATCGGCGTCGACTACGTGCTGGTCGATGCGGCACGCCGCGACGAGTTGGTCGCGGCCCTGCTCAAGCAACTGAAAGCGCGCTACGGCGACCTGGTCGCGCCGCAGGACTACACCCGCATCATCAACGCCAGCCAGTTCGCGCGCCTGTCGGGCTATCTCGACGACGCCCGCGCGCGCGGCCTGGAGGTGGTCGAGCCCTTCGCCGACAGCGCGCCGCGCGAACAGCGCGTGGCCGAACGCATTTTTCCGCCGGCGCTGGTGATCGAGCCCGGCGCCGACGCCCAGGTCATGCAGCACGAGATTTTCGGGCCGATCCTGCCGGTGCTGTCCTACCGCACGCTCGACGAAGCCATCGCCCGCATCAACGCGCTCGACCGGCCGCTCGCGTTGTATCCGTTCGGTCACGACCGTGCCCAGATCGAGCGGATCCTCGCCCAGACCCTGGCCGGCGGCGTCACCGTCAACGACACCCTGCTGCATTTCGGCGCCCACGACCTGCCGTTCGGCGGCATCGGCCCGAGCGGCATCGGCGCCATCCACGGCCGCAACGGCTTCGACACCTTCAGCAAGCTGCTGCCGGTGTTCCATCAGCGCCGCCTTGCCGCCAGCGACCTGCTCAAGCCGCCGTACCGCGGCAAGATCGATGCGATGATCCGCTGGCTGGCGAAATAGCCAGCCTCGCTCCGACCCATGCCGGGTCGGAGCCCACAACGGATCGCACGCCATGGCCGGCTCAACACCCCCCGCATCGAACGACCTGCCGCCCTCATCGCCGGGGCCGACCGGGCCCCGCAGCAACCGCACGGTGTTCTGGGTCGCGCTGGCGGCGTATCCGCTCGCCGCCCTCGCCTGGCTGATCTGGGTGGTGCTGACCCGCGGCACCGAAGCGACCGATGTCTGGGATTACTCCGACGCCGTCCTGACCGGCGCCATCGTCGCCTTGCTGGTGCCTTTGCCGGTGTTGATCTGGGGCGGCCTGAGCCGGCGCATCGGCCAGGCCCTGCTCGGCGTGACGATCGGCGCGGTCATCGCGGTGCTCGCGCTGCCGCTCAGCCTGCACCTGGTCCATGCGCGCCGTACCCAGGCCTTCGAAGACAAGAAGGCGCGCTACGCCGAGTTCGTCGCGACCGTGCGCAGCCACGACCACGCCCGCATCCGCAAAGCGCTGCTGGCCTTGCCCGACGGCTTCAGCGCGCCGAAAGCGCTGTGCGCGCTCGGCGGCGGCGCCACCTACACCTTCGAACGCTGGCTATGGTTCGACGACCACGCCTACGGCGAAGCCCTGCCGAGCGCCGACCTGCTCGAAGCCGCCGCGGCCATCGTCGACGGCGCCTGGCCGCGCCAGGACAAGCAAGCGACGCTGTTAGTGCTGCTGCATTACCTGAGCGAACGCGACGAGCCCGCGCTGTTCCCGCGCTGGGCCGGCCTGTGGCGCCGCACCCTGGAACAGCCCGATGCCGCGCGCATCCCGCTGCTCGCGTCCGACTACCGCGGCGACACCGGCACTTGCAGCGCCGCGCGCGAACCGGCCGACACCGTGCTCAAGCGCTGGCACGACGCCGGCCTGCGCGCATGGCTGCAGGCGGGTTTCGGCTTCAGCGAGGAACAGCGCGATCTCGCCCTGCGCGCGGTGCGCTCCAAGCCGATGCTGCAGCAACTCACCGCCGCCGACCCGGAGTTCGCGGCGATGTTGAGCGAGGGACGAAGCGAGGGCGCGGATGCGTTGTCGCACCTGAGCTATGAATTGTCCGAACTGCTCGACCGCGGCCCGGACCCGGCGGTGCCGGCGGAACTGGTCGACGCCCTGCGCGAGGCCGGTGCCGACCCGCGCCGCTCCGAGCATGCGCGCAAACCCTGCGCGGTCTTCGAACTCAGCGAATCCGAACGCCAGCCGACGGTCGCAGACTCGGCCGCGCGCATCGCCGCCGCGACGCGCATCCATCAGGCCCTGTGCCCGCCCGACGGCTTGGCCCAGACCGGAAAGACCGCCGACGGCGGGGACGCGAACCATCACCGCGCCGGCACCAGCGAGACCGCCGACGCCGACAGCGAGCGGCGCTGAGGCTACACTTGCCGCCATGAAAATCGTCAGCTGGAACGTCAACTCGCTCAACGTGCGCCTGCCGCATCTGGAACAGTGGCTCGGCACGTTCGCTCCCGACATCGTCGCGCTGCAGGAAACCAAGCTCGAGGACACGCGCTTCCCGGACACCGCGCTGGTCGGCGCCGGTTACCGCAGCGTGTTCGCCGGGCAGAAGACCTACAACGGCGTCGCCATCCTTTCGCGCGAAAGCGCCAGCGACGTGCAGATCGGCATCCCCGGTTTCGACGACGAGCAAAAGCGCGTCATCGCCGCCACCGTCGCCGGCCTGCGCATCGTCAATCTGTACGTGGTCAACGGCCAGGACGTCGGCACCGACAAGTACGCCTACAAACTGCGCTGGCTCGACGCCGCGCACGCCTGGCTGCAGAACGAACTCGCGCAGTATCCGGACCTGATCGTGCTCGGCGATTTCAACATCGCACCGGAAGCGCGCGACACCCACGACCCTTCGGTGTGGAACGAACACCACATCCTGACCTCGACCGCCGAGCGCGAAGCCCTGCAGCGCCTGCAAGCCCTCGGCCTGCACGACGCCTACCGCCTGCATAGCCAGGAAGAAGGCCAGTTCTCGTGGTGGGACTACCGCCAGGCCGGCTTCCGCCGCAACCTCGGCCTGCGCATCGACCTGACCCTGATCTCCGACTCGCTGCGCGCCCGCTGCATCGCTGCCGGCATCGACCGCGAACCGCGCACCTGGGACCGCCCCAGCGATCACGCCCCGGCCTGGGTGGAGTTGGCCTGAGGGCCGGGAATCGGGAATCGGGAATCGGGAATCGGGAATCGGGAATCGGGAATCGGGAATCGGGAATCGGGAATCGGGAATCGGGAATCGGGAATCGGGAATCGGGAATCGGGAATCGGGAATCGGGAATCGGGAATCGGGAATCGGGAATCGGGAATCGGGAATCGGGAATCGGGAATCGGGAATCGGGAATCGGGAATCGGGAATCGGGAAAAGCATAAGAGGCTTGTGCGCTGTTGCAAGCATTCGCTTCGACGTCGCCGCTCACGATTCCCCACTCCCGCCACAACAAAAAAGCCCGGCCGAAGCCGGGCTTTTTTTATTGCGGCAACGCGCAGCGCTTAACGCACGCGTCCACGACGGAACAGGTTCACGATCGCGAGCAGAACGATCGCGCCGACCAGCGACAGCAACAATCCGGACAGGCTGAACGCACCGCTGTTGATGGTGCCGGCGCCGATGCCGAGCACGCCGCCCAGCCAACCGCCGAGGAACGCGCCGACGATGCCGACGATGATGTTGAGGAAGAGACCCTGCTGACCATCGGTCTTCATGATCATGCTGGCGATCCAACCGATGATGCCGCCTACTACCAGCCAAATGATGATACCGAGCATGTGCGTTCTCCTAGCGATTCTGATGAGCCCAAGGCGACACGATGCGCATGGTGCGAATCGCTGTCCCTCGTTCGGGGGCAGTTGCAGCATGAATCGGCGCACGTGACGGCGACGTCAGAAACCGCACTTAGGAATGTGAAGAAAACGCTGCACTACAAGGCAAAAAGCACACTGCGCCTGGGTATGGTTCACAGGGCTACGGCAGCGGCGTTGCGCTTCTCCCGATGAACGTCGCGATTCGCCGATGGTCGGTATCGATCCGGCATGGCCCGCATCGGCTCCGCGCGAAGCCGGCATGAAGGTTTTCGCATTCGCGCCGCGGCGTCTTGCAGCGCGATCACTCGGCGTCGCGGAGCATCGCCTCGACCGCGTGGCGCGGCAGCTTTCCGGTTTCGTTGCGCGGCAAGGCGTCGACGCGGCGCAACGGACGCGGCAGGAACACCGGGTCGATGCTCTGGCGCAGGGCCTGCAGGATCGACGCTTCGTCGAGCGTGGGCGCGACCACCAGGGCGGCGATGCGGCGCACGCCGAAGGCGTCGGCGGCATCGAGCTGGAACATGGCGCCGTCGAGCACGCCTTCGATCGCGAGCAGCTTGCGGGTGAGGTCGCCGAGCGAGGCGCGCTTGCCGGCGATCTCCAACAGGTCCGCGGCGCGTCCGCGCACCACGAAACGCCCGTCGGCCTCGACTTCCATCAGATCGGCGAGCACCACCGGCTCGGCCAGATGCGGCGCATGGATGGCGGTGCCGTCGGGTTGCGGGCAGATGCGCACGCCCGGCAACGGCGTCCACGCGGCCTCGCGCGCGGTGCGGCGGCGGGCGAACACGCAGGTCTCGGTCGAGCCGAACACTTCGCGCACTTCGCAGCCGTAGCGCGTTTCCGCCGCCACCGCGAGTTCGACCGGCAGCGGTGCGGTCGCCGAGACGATGCCGGCCAGCGGCGGCAATTCGACGCCGGATTCGACCAGCGCGCGCAGATGCACCGGCGTGGTCACCAGCAAGGGCGGGGTCGGCGCATCGGCGAGCGCAAGCGCGACATCGCCCGGGAAAAACGGCCGATTTGCGTGCACCGCGACCGGGCCGAGCAAGGGCAGCAACACCGACATTTCCATGCCGTACATGTGCTGCGGCGGCACCGTCGCGACCAGATAAGTGACCTCGTCGGCACGCAACAAGTCGCCCAGTGCGATGAGGTTCTGCGCGGTGCTGGTGCGAAAGGCCTGCCAGGTCTTGGCATTGGGCTTGGGCTGGCCGGTGCTGCCGGAGGTGAAACCGATCGCGAGCAAGGCGGCGGTCTGCGCGGTCAATGCCTCGCCGGCGTCGCGCGGCAGTTCGGTCGGCAAGCGCAGATAACGCGGCGGCAGCGGATCGAGGGCGAGATCGCCGATGCAGTAGCTGTCGGGATAACGCGCGAGCACATCGTCGACCACCGCCGGCGCGCGCGAAGGCGGCAGCAGATTGCCTTGCCCGCGCAAGGCCACCGCGCACAGGGCGACCAGGAAGCGATAGCGGTTTTCGCACAGGTTGACCGCGTATTGCGCCGCCGGCAGCGTCGCCGCGAGCGCCCGCACTTCGGCCTCGAAACTCGCGCGGTCGACGACGCCGTCGGGGCCGAACGCCAAGGCGCGCCCGGGCGCGCCCGCGACCAGCGCGAACGACTCGCCGCCGGGCGACGCAGGATCCTGGCTGAACGGAACAAGGCTCGGATCGATAACCGCTGACATCAATAGATTTCCCGCGACCTGAGGGCCGCTTCCAATGTGTTGCAACTTGCCCGGGCCCGCCTGATCGGCAGCTGACGGTCCCTTCGGACCCTCGCGGCCTTTCGATGCGATCGCACCGCGCCCCCGCGCTGTGCCGTCGCCAAGAACCCGTACCCCGGGGTTTAGCTTACGCTGACCGGCCTATCGGAGGCCAAAGCACACCTGTTCATGTCCCTGTCCGGCCGTTCACCTTCGTCAGTCGATACGTATTCGGAACGCTCCGACGGCCACGGTGTGCGCTGGACCTGGCTGCCGCACCGGCACGGCCGACCGGCCGAACCGGAAGCGCGCGAATGGCTGGCCGGGCAGCTCGGCGATCCGGCCTTGTCGCTGACCCGCGACGGCCGCCAGCGTCCGCACCTGGATCCGCCGCACGATCGCTACGACTGCAATTGGAGCCACAGCGGCGAACGCCTGCTGGTCGCGCTGGCCCTGCAGGCCCGGGTCGGCGTCGACCTGGAGCGCCTGCAACGGCGGCCGCGCGCGTTGGAAGTGTCGGCGCGTTTTTTCACCGATCGCGAATCCGACTGGCTGCGCGCGCACCCCGATCGCGACCGCGCCTTCCTGCGCCTGTGGTGCGCCAAGGAAGCGGTGCTCAAGGCGCATGGCCACGGGCTGTCGTTCGGCCTCGACAAGCTGCGTTTCGAAGAACGCGACGACAAGCTGCGCCTGGTCGAATGCGATCCGGCCTTGGGCCGGGCGGAGCAGTGGACCTTGCGCGAGATCGAGCCGGCCCCGGGGTATCTGGGCGCGTTGGCATGGCGGCCGTTGGCGGAATAAGCGGCGCGGAATGATCGGCATCGAAGCCGCGACCTCGGGTTTCGTCGTCGGTGCGATGACGCTCGCGGCTCGGGACCGCAGGAAATCCAGTAGCACGCCGCTTCTACCCGCAAGCGACCCGACCCAGGCGTGCGCTGACCGCTCATGGCTGCGCCCGACTCGGCCCATCGGCGATACTGTCGTCGATGAATACCCCCGTCTCCCTACCGCCCGGGCTGCGCAGCGAGCTCGAAGCCGGCCTGTCCGCGCTCGCCCTCGATCCGGCCCTGGCCGCGCCCCTGCTGGACTACCTGGCCCTGCTCGCGCGCTGGAACCGCACCTACAACCTGACCGCCGTGCGCGACCCGCACGAGATGGTCGGCAAGCACCTGCTCGACTCGCTGGCCATGCACCCCTACGTCGAGGAACTCGCCGGCCGCGGCGGCGCCCTGGCCGACCTGGGCACCGGCGCCGGCCTGCCCGGCATTCCGCTGGCCATCGTCAAACCCGGCCTGCGCGTGACCCTGGTCGAGAGCAACGGCAAGAAGGCCCGCTTCATGCGCGAAGCCTTGCGCCAGCTGGGCCTGAAGGATGCGCGCGTGGCCGAGTCGCGAATCGAGGCCTTCGCCGAGCCCGGCGCCTACGACGCGATCACCGCGCGCGCCCTGGCGACCCTGCCGCTGATCCTCGAACTCGGCGGCCACCTGCTCAAGCCCGGCGGCGTGCTGTTGGCGATGAAGGGCGTACGCCCGGACGAGGAGATCGCCGCCCTGCCGGCCGGCTGGAGCCTGCGCTCGGTCGAACCGATGCGGGTGCCCGGCCTGGCCGCCGAGCGGCATATGGTCGTGGTCGGGCGCAGCGGCGATGCCCCGACGCTTCCTGATCCCCGGCCCCTCCCCGACTCCCGCCCTGGGGCATAATCCCCAGTCCGGCCGGCGCCAGGCGCCGTCCTCCTTCATGTCATCTCACCGTTACCGCAGGGGACGAGCCGCATGGCCCGCATCATCGCCGTCGCCAACCAGAAAGGCGGGGTCGGCAAGACCACCACCGCGGTCAACCTCGCCGCCGCGCTCGCGCGCACGCCCAAGCGCGTCCTGCTCGTCGACCTGGACCCGCAGGGCAACGCGACCATGGGCAGCGGCATCGACAAGCGCCAGCTCGAGGACTCGGTCTGCGATGTCCTGCTCGGCGAAGCCGACGCCGCCGCGACCATCGTGCGCGCGCCCGAAGACTTCGACCTGCTGCCCGGCAACATCGACCTGACCGCGGCCGAGATCACCCTGATGGGCCAGGACGCGCGCGAGCAGCGGCTCAAGCGCGCGCTGGCGCCGCTGCGCGGCAACTACGACTTCATCATCATCGACTGCCCGCCGGCGCTGTCGTTGCTGACCCTGAACGCGCTGACCGCAGCCGACTCGATCATCGTGCCGATGCAGTGCGAGTACTACGCACTGGAAGGCCTCAGCGCGCTGGTCGACACGATCGAGGCGCTCAAGGCCAACCTCAATCCTTCACTCGAAATCGAAGGCGTATTGCGCACCATGTTCGACGTGCGCAACAACCTGGCCAACGCGGTTTCGGCCGAACTCACCAATCACTTCGGCGACCGCGTGTTCCGGACCATCGTGCCGCGCAACGTGCGCCTGGCCGAGGCCCCGAGCCACGGCCAGAGCATCGTCGGCTACGACAAGGCCAGCCGCGGCGGCATCGCTTATCTGGGCCTGGCCGGCGAGGTGCTGCGTCGCCAGCGCGAACGCGACCAGGCCGCCAAGACCGCCGCGCGCGCCGTCACTGCGGAGACCCCGGCATGAGTCACCCTGCCAAGAAGCGCGGCCTCGGCCGCGGCCTCGAAGCCCTGCTCGGCCCCAAGGCCGCCGCCGAAGCGCCGACCCTGGTCGAAGCCCAGCCCGGCGATCTGTTGCGCAACCTGCCGGTCGACTCGCTGAGCCCCGGCAAGTACCAGCCGCGCAAGCACTGGGACGAGGACAAGCTCGCCGAGCTGGCCGAGTCGATCAAGGCCCAGGGCGTGATCCAGCCCATCGTGGTGCGCGAGATCGGCGAGAAGGGCGGCAAGACCTACGAGATCATCGCCGGCGAGCGCCGCTGGCGCGCCTCGCGCCTGGCCGGGCTCGACGTGATCCCGGTGGTGATCCGCGAAGTCGACGACCGCACCGTGGTCGCGATGGCGCTGATCGAGAACATCCAGCGCGAAGACCTCAATCCGCTCGAAGAAGCCACCGCGTTGCAACGGCTGATCGACGAATTCGACCTCACCCACGCCCAGGCCGCCGAAGCGGTCGGCCGTTCGCGCGCGGCGGTGTCCAACCTGCTGCGCCTGCTCGAACTGCCGAGCGAGATCCGCATCCTGGTCGAAACCCGCGCCCTCGAGATGGGCCATGCGCGCGCCCTGCTGACGCTGGCCCCGCAGGCGGCGATCGCGCTGGCCCGCCAGGCCGCCGAAAACCAGTGGTCGGTGCGCGATGTCGAACACCGCGTGCAGCAGCTCGCCGCCGGCAAGGTGCCGGTATCGGGCAAGCCCAAGCCGGCCAAGGCCAAGCCGCAGGCCGACATCGTCACCCTGGAGCGCGAGCTGTCGGAATCGCTGAGCACCAAGGTCAACGTGCTGCACGGCCGCGGCGGCAAGGGCCGCCTGGTCATCCACTACACCGACCTGGATTCGCTCGAAGGCGTGCTGGAACGGCTGCGCGGCAAGGTCGAGGCGTAAGCGGCGACTACCGGCACACTGCCGCACAAGCGGCGTCCGGCCCGACTTCGGCGAGGCCCCGAGACCTCGACGCTCGCATCGGACCGGCGGGTTCGCGGTCGCGGCTCACGCCGCTCCTACCCTTTGAGCCCATGCCGCGCCCCTGGCTGCGCCGCGGCAAGCTGAGCACGGGCTCGATTCGTCCGGCATAGCCTGCGGGGACGAGCCGGGGCCGTCCTGTGACGCTTTACGGCGGCAGGGCCGGATCGATCCACTAAAATGCTCCGTCCATCTTGGCCGGCCGCATCGCACCGCCGTTCGAGCGCCCGCCGTTCGACCGCCAATACCGACACCACCGAAAGGAGATTCGTATGAAATGGATTGCCGCCGCCACCTTGTTGCTGGCACCGGCCCTGGCCTTCGCACAGTCGGGCACCTGCCCCGAACTCAGCGACCCCAGCCTGAAATGGGGCGAGCGCCAGGGCGCCAACTACACCATCTGCTACCTCGAACTGCCGTCGAGCCTCGGCGCCGGCTCGGGCCTGGGCGTGTACCTCGGCCAGCGCAGCTTCAAGCCGGGCAAGAAGGCCCGCGCCGAGAAGGGCACGGTCGGCACCCAGGCGGTGACCTGGTTCAAGAAGGCCACCGTCAACAACGCGCGGCCGTATTCGCGCGAAACCCAGATCAACCTGCCGGGCGCCAAGCCCAAGAGCAAGGTCAAGGTCTATGTCTGGATCGATGCGAGCAGCCAGGAACAACTCGACGAGGCCTTCGGCCTGTCGAAGCAGATCGCGGTGAACTGAGCGCAACGAAACTCGCGACCGCGGCACGCGCGCCATGCGCGCGCCGCGGAGCGAGCGGATAATGACCGCCCGCCATCGCCCTAGGCCCGCATGATCCGATCTGCTGCATTGTCGTTGCTGCTCGCGCTGGCGATTCCGGCCGATGCCTGGGCGACGGCAGCCAGAGCGGTCTGTCCGCCGCTGCCTCCCGCCAGCGGCTTGCGTTGGCTCCATCAGCAAGGCCCGGATTTCGAGCTTTGCTACGCCGGACGCGGCCCGATCGATCAGAACGATCCTGATCGCGAAGCGGCCTTCAGCGTTTACCTCGGAAATTTTTCGGGCTTCGACAGACGCCCCCGGCCCGGCGGCGAAATCGGCCGTGTCGGCAGGTTTCCGGTGCTTTGGTACGCGGCAAACAGGCATCGCAGCCGTGACGACAGGCCTCGCAACCCTTATGCGAGAGAAACCTTGATCGTCTTGCCCACCCCCAAGCGCGCGTACGCGAGAACGGTGCATATCTGGATCAACGCACGCAGTTTCTCCGAACTCGACGATAGTCTCCGCATCCTCAGCCGGGTCCAATTCGAATGACCATCCTCGTCACCGGCGCAGCCGGCTTCATCGGCGCCTACGTCTGCCGCGCCCTGCGCGCGCAAGGCCAGGCGGTGGTCGGCCTCGACAACTACAACGACTACTACGACCCGCAACTCAAGCGCGACCGCGTCGCCGCGCTGTGCCCGGACGTCGATATCCGCGCGATCGACCTCGGCGATCGCGACGGCCTGGCCGCGCTGTTCGACGAGGTCCGGCCCGAGCGCGTGATCCATCTCGCCGCCCAGGCCGGCGTGCGTTACTCGTTGACCCATCCGCACGCTTACGTCGACAGCAACCTGGCCGGCTTCGTCAATCTGCTCGAGCTGTGCCGGCACCGCGACGTGCGCCATCTGGTCTACGCCAGCTCCTCCTCGGTGTACGGCGATTCGGCGACGCCGCCGTTCTCCGAAGACCAGCGCATCGACCAGCCGCGCTCGCTGTACGCGGCGACCAAGGCCGCCAACGAGTTGATGGCGCATACCTACGCCCACCTGTACGGCCTGCACGCGACCGGCCTGCGCTTCTTCACCGTCTACGGCCCTTGGGGCCGCCCCGACATGGCGCCGTTGCTGTTCTCGCGCGCGGTCCTGGTCGGGAGCCCGATCGAGGTGTTCAACCACGGCAAGATGCGCCGCGACTTCACCTACATCGACGACATCGTCGCCGGCGTACTCGGCGCGCTCGCACACCCCTCCGAGCAGGACCCGCCGCATCGGGTGTTCAATCTGGGCAACCACACCCCGGTCGAACTCGAACGCTTCATCGCGGTTATCGAGGAAGCCGCCGGCCGCAACGCCGAGAAGGTCTACAAGCCGATGCAGCCGGGTGACATGATCGAAACCATGGCCGACACCCGCCGCGCCCAGGCGGCGTTCGGCTTCAAGCCGAGCACCGCGATCGAGCTCGGCCTGCCGCGGGTGGTCGACTGGTGCCGCAGCTATTTCGGCGACCGCGCCTGAGCCCATCGCCGGTTGTGGCGCGGCCGCGGCCGGCCGGACCGGCGCTTCCCGGCGGCACCGTGACGATGTGAAGATCCGGCTCGCCGCCGCGATGACACACTACCCGGGCCCCATCGCAGCCGCGGTCGGGTCCGGCAGTAAAACTCAACCCCTCTGCAGTTCCCTTCCCCTCGGGGGAGGCAGCCCGAAAGACCGGGCGCCCGGCCGCTCCGCCGTATCGGGGAGCGAGCTGCCGTCGCGTACCGGCGGCCGCGTATGCACTCGCCCGCATCGCGCCCGCCCCTGCCTGTCCGCTCCAGGGCGCAATCGCATCGAATCCATCGCGAGTTCCAAGCAATGACGCAAAGCCCACAACTGTCCGTCGTCGTACCGGTGTTCAACGAACAGGACAACGTCGCCCCGCTGATCCAGGAAATCACCACCGCGCTGCGCGGCCGCGCGCCGTCCGACGGCGGCGATTTCGAGATCGTCTATGTCGACGACCACTCGCGCGACGGCACCCTGGCCGCGCTGGAAGCGCTGAAGGCCGGCGTGCCCGAGCTGCGCGTGCTGCACCACGTCACCCAGAGCGGGCAGAGCACGGCGGTGCGCAACGGGGTCAAGGCCGCGCGCGGCGCCTGGATCGCGACCCTCGACGGCGACGGCCAGAACGACCCGGCCGACATCCCCAAGCTGCTCGCCAAGCGCGCCGAGTCCGCCGCCGAAGTGAAGCTGTTCGCGGGCTGGCGGGTCAACCGCCAGGACTCCGGCAGCAAGCGCTGGGCCTCCAAATGGGCCAACGCGATCCGCAGCCGCATGCTGCGCGACGACACCCCCGACACCGGCTGCGGCATCAAGCTGTTCGAGCGTGCCGCCTTCCTCGAACTGCCGTACTTCAACCACATGCACCGCTACCTGCCGGCGCTGATGCAGCGCGCCGGCTGGAAGACCGTCAGCGTGCCGGTCAACCACCGCGCCCGCAGCACCGGCGTATCCAAGTACAACAACCTCAACCGCGCCCTGGTCGGCATCGCCGACCTGCGCGGCGTCGCCTGGCTGATCCGCCGGGCCAAGGTCACCGCCATCGTCGAACGCTGAGGCCGGGCATGGACTTCATGAACTCCCCGATTACGTGGTTGGCCTGGACCGGCCTGCACATGTCGCCGTGGAAACTGATCGGCCTGGTCGGCGCCTTCATGTTCGGCGGCCGCTGGCTGGTCCAGTTCGTCGCCAGCAAGCGCCACGGCAAGCCGGTGATCCCGCGCGCGTTCTGGTACATGAGCCTGGTCGGCAGCGTGATGACCCTGAGCTACTTCGTGTTCTCGCAGAAGCAGGACTCGGTCGGGGTGATCCAGAACCTGTTCCCGGCCTTCACCGCCGCCTACAGCCTGTACCTGGACATCAAGCACCGCGGCTGGCACCGCGACCGCAACGGCCACTAGGCGTCTCAAGCCTTCGTGCGACACGCGGGTTTTCAAGGGTAGGAGCGGCGCAAGCCGCGACAACGCCACCCCGACCACCGCGTCCCCACTCCTAGCCTGCGGCTCCATCCGCCCTTGGAACCTCCAACGGGCCCCTCCGCCGCGATCTGCCAGCCCGCGGTCGCGGCTCGCGCCGCTCCTACCCAGGGAGCTGGCCGGCGGTTTCGCTCATCCCCGCCCCCCAAGTGCTTGTTCCGGCTTGCATTTGCCGGCATAATGCGCGGCTCGCTGCGTCCGGCTTGCCCCTAGGGGCGACCGGGCGGACCCGGAAACGCGATTCCGGCCCGCCATGGTGCAGCGGTTTTCAATCCTGACCCGTGTCGCGTGGTGCGCGCATTCGATCGAATGCCGGCATCGGGGCCGCCGCCTCCCTGGCCAAGGGAAGCACAGACCTTTTCGAGGTGCGTAATGTCCCGCGTATGCCAAGTAACGGGCAAGCGAACGACGACTGGTAACAACGTCTCGCATGCCATGAACAAGACCCGCCGCCGTTTCCTCCCCAACCTGCACGAGCGCCGTTTCTGGGTCGCCAGTGAGAACCGTTGGGTGAAGCTGCGTGTTTCCGCCCATGCCCTGCGCACCATCGACAAGAACGGCATCGACTCCGTTCTCGCCGAGCTCCGCGCCCGCGGCGAAAAGATCTGAGGAGGACTGACCCATGGCTTCCAAGCGCGACAAGATCCGCCTGATCTCGACGGCGAACACCGGTCACTTCTACACGACCGACAAGAACAAGAAGAACACCCCGGCGAAGATGGAGGTCAAGAAGTACGACCCCGTCGTTCGCAAGCACGTGATCTACAAGGAAGGCAAGATCAAGTGATGCAATGGCGCGTCCGCGCTTAGCGCGAACGCTTGTGCCATTGCCTCATCCCCGCGTAGGCGGGGATCAAGGCCTTCAGAAGAGAACCCGCCCACGTGGCGGGTTTTCTTTTGGCCGGAATCGGGAATCGGGAATCGGGAATCGGGAATCGGGAATCGGGAATCGGGAATCGGGAATCGGGAATCGGGAATCGGTGATTCTCACGCGCGCCGTCGAGACCAACGCTCTCGGCCGTCATCCCCGCGCAGGCGGAGTGCATGGATGCGCGAGCCAGTGGCTCGCGCATCCATGAACGCCAGGGCGTTCAGCGCAATACCCCTGCGTGTTCGGCTTCGCCCAAGTAAAGCGGAGCCCGCCTTCGCGGGAGCGACGGTAGGTGGATGACGCAGTAACTCTTCCAACCGCCGCAGCCGCTCGCGCACAGCCGTGCGGCGATCCGCACGGCTGTACGGTCAGACGCGGCTCAGGGCACCACGTTGTTGAAGAACGACTTCACCTGCGGCCAGATCAACTGCATCTTCACCCCGCGGTTCGGCGCCTGCAGATTGCAGTTGCCGCCGAAGTGATGCAGCGCGACGACCTTGTGCGAGGAACGCGCCAGCACCGGCGAGCCGGAGTTGCCGCCTTCGGTATCGCAGTAATAACCGGCGTCGGTATTGGTGCCGTAACCGTCGGCATCGGCGTCGATGACCTTGCAGCGCCCACCGCCCTCGCGATCGCTGACCACCGACAACTCCTTCATGCGCGTGGCGGGATGGCCGCTGATGTAGATCTCCTCGCCGAGCACCGGCTTGCGCACCTCCAGGCTGAGGTAACCGAAGCTGGAGATGGCGGCGAAGTTCTTCACCGTCAGCAGGCTGTAGTCCAGGGTCTGGTCGGTCTTGAGCAACTTGTCGCCGGCGACCTTGGTCAAGGTGCCGCTGGTGGTGCCGGTGCAGGTGGTGGCCTGGTAGTTGAACCAGTACTCGGACGCGGCCACGTCGGCGGCGCTGTCGAGGCAGTGGTTGTTGGTGAAGATGCGGTTGTCGGCGCCCACGCGCCAGGCCGTGCACCACTTGGTGCCGTTGAGCAGGATCAACGCGACCGGCTTGGAGCGCGCGACCGCGGTGGCGTCGGTGCCGGCATAGCAGGCGACCGGGCGGCTGTCCTTGACGCCGCAGATCGACTTGCCCGAGACGTCGCCGCCGAGCAGGCCGGCCTCGCTCAACTCGCCCATCAATTCTTGCGGCAAGCCCTCGTCGTAACGGCTCACGCGCACTCCGTGCCGCGGCGCCCACGGCTCGGTCGGCGTGCCGACCAGGCGCAGCACCGCAGTGTTGCCGGCGATCGACATCGCGCCGAAACGGGTCTTGCCGTCCTCGCCGAGCGCGGCATCGACCGTATGGCGACCCAGGTCGCCCTGGCGATAGCGATAGACCTCGGTGCCCTGCGGATTCGACACCTGCAGGGTCACGCCTGCCGGTAAGTCGAAGTGTTCGAAGTGGACCTTGATGAAGGCCGCATCGGGCGTGCTGATCCGCACCGGCTGCGACCATGCCGATTTGGACAGCCCCAGATGCGGCCCCAGGCGCAGGTCGGCGGCGCGGGTCTGGCCGGCGGTGAGCGGCGCCGGGCGAGGGTCGGCGGCGAAGGCCGTGCCGGTCAACAGGCAGGCGCCGATCAGCAGGCCGAACGCCTGCGGCGAAATCCTTGCGATAGTCATGTCGTCTCCTGGATTGCGATCCGGCGCTCTCTACGCGACTGCGAACGGCACGCATGCGCCGTGCATGAGCTTGCACAGCGGCGGCGCTGCACGGAGGCATCGCACGACGCGGAAATCGCGCGCAAACGTGACCGCGATCGGATTCGATTGGCGGATGTTCGGAACTTGGATCGAACGCGCATCGCGGGTGTGCGCATGAGCTGAACGCGGCGCGGTGGCGGATGGCGTCGAATTTCGTGCAGTGCTTTCAGGGTAGGAGCGGCGCGAGCCGCGACCGCGTCACCTCCAGACACGACGCGACTGCAAGCCCCGTGGCGCGGCTCACGCCGCTCCTACAGATGAAACGTAAGACGCGAAGCGCGGCCCGCAGGCGGGCCGCGCCTCTCACGTCGTTTCAGACTTACTTCGTGGGCTCAGAACTGCAAGGCCCAACGGTCGATCTTGCCGACGTCCTGCGCGGCGTTATCGTTGACGCGCAGCTTCCACACACCGTTGGCGAGCTCGCTGACGGGCACGGTATAGACCTTGTTGATGTTGTCGGCACTGCCGCCGGTGCGGTTGTGCAGGTTGTAGAGAGTGCCGTCGGGCGCGACCAGGTCGACCTTCAGATCGCCTTGGTAGGTGTGCACGATCGCCACCTCGACTCTCACCGACAACACGGTGCCACTGATGCCGCTGACCGTGACCGGGCTGTCGACGGTGGCGTTGTCGTTGATCGCATAGTCGGTGGTGTTCTCGAAACGCGGCGCCGGGGTACCGCCACCGTCGTCGCCGTCCGGCACCACGCCGCCGAAGTGGGTCGACACCTGCGGCCAGATCAAGGAGAACTTCGCGCCCGAGTTCAGGCAGCCGCCGAAGTGATGCAGGGCGATGGCCTTGCGCGTGGAGCGCGCGATCACCGGCGAGCCCGAGCTGCCGCCTTCGGTGTCGCAGTAATAACCGATGTCGGTATTCGTGCCGTTGCCGTTGACGTTGGCCGAATCGACGCGGCAGCTGCCGCCGCCGTTGCGGTCGTCGACGACGCTGAGTTCCTTCAGGCGTCCGCCCGGGTGGCCGGAAATGAACAAGCCTTCGCCCGCGGTCGCCGCGCGCACGTCCAGACCGAGATAACCGAAGCTGGAGATGGTCGCGAAGTTCTTGACCGTGAACAGCGTGTAGTCGAGCGTGGCGTCGGTGCGCAGCATCTGGTCGCCGGCGACCTTGGTCACCGTGCCCTGCGCGCCGCCGCAACTGCTGAGCTGATAGTTGAACCAGAACTCGGCGCCAGCCACCGCCGCGGCGGTGTTGATGCAGTGGTTGTTGGTGAACATGCGGTTGTCGGGACCGACGCGCCACGCGGTGCACAGGCTGCCGCCGCTGCTGAGCATGCGCGCGACCGGGCGCGAACGATCGAAGGCGGCGGCGTCGCTGCTGGCATAACAGGCCGCGGCCTTCTTGTCGTCGACGCCGCAGATCGACTTGGTGCCGACCTGGCCGCCGAGCAGGCTGGCGTCCTGCAATTCGCCGAGCATCGCTTCGGGATAGCCTTCCAGATAACGCGTCACCACCACGCCGTGTCCGGAATTCCACGGCTCGCGCGGCGTGCCGACCAGGCGCAACACCGCGACCGGGCCGCCGATCGACATCGCCGAGAAGCTCAGGCGGCCGTCCTGGCCGAGGTCCTTGGCGACGGTGTAACGGTCGCGCTGGGTGTTGCCGTAGCGATAGACCTCGCGGCCGTCGGGGCTGGCGACTTCGAGCATCACGCCTTCGGGCAGCGACAAGCGCTCGAAATGCACCTTGATGAAGGCGGCGTCGGGCGTACGGATCTCGACTGGCTCGAATGCGGCCTTGCCGCCGGCGCCGAGGCGCAGATCGGTGCTGCGCTGCTCGGCGATCTTGAGCGGTGCCGGCGCGGGATCGGCGGCGACGGCTTCGGGGGCAAAGGACAAGGCCAGGCCCGAAGTCAGGGCGATGGCGAGCAGCGTGGGCGCGAAGAATTTCGTGGTTCCGGACTTCATTGCGGTTTCCCTCCTGGAGCGGCGATGGCGCACAAAGCAGTCGCAACGGCGGTCGGCCGCCGTGCGGACGGCGGCGCAGCGTCGCGGTGCAGACGCCGGGGGTGATGAGTCGGAGCGCACGGCGACGGGCCGGCGCCGCAGCACGCTCTCAGATCGCCCCGGCCGAAACCGTGATCGCAGTGGTTCCCTCCGCGCCCGTATCGCCAAATCTTGACCGCGGCCTCAGCGCGAGCGTGCCGGCGGCCCAGCGCCGGTTCCCGCCGGCCTGGCCCGACCCGCGGCCAAAGTCGAAGCCCGGCGCCGGTCCGGCCCGCGCGCCCAGGCCGTACACTCGTCCGACTTCACCGATTCCGAACCCGCGCCCTTGATCCCAGGCTGGATTCTGCTGCTGGTATCGGCCGGCTACGTCGGCCTGCTGTTCGCGGTCGCCTATTACGGCGACCAGCGCGAACGCACGCCGCGCGCGCGCTGGCTGCGCACCGCGGTGTACTCGCTCGCGCTCGCCGTCTATTGCTCGTCGTGGACTTTCTACGGCGCGGTCGGCACCGCCGCGCGCACCGGCCTGGGCTTCCTGCCGATCTATCTCGGCCCGCTGCTGATGCTGGCGTTCGGCTGGCGCATCCTCGAACGCCTGGTGCTGATCTCCGGCGAGCACCGGATCGTCTCGATCGCCGACTTCCTGTCCTCGCGCTACGGCCGCGCACCGGGCCTGGCCGCCCTGGTCGCCGCGGTCGCGCTGACCGCTGCGGTGCCCTACGTCGCCCTGCAGTTCAAGGCGGTGGCGATGAGCGTGGAAGTGCTGGCCGGGGTGCCGTCCGACGGCGGCCTGCTCGCCGACCCGGCGTTCTACGTGGCGATGATGCTGGCGGTGTTCGCGATCCTGTTCGGCACGCGCCAGATCGACGCCACCGAACACCATCACGGCATGGTGCTCGCGGTCGCGCTGGAGTCGCTGGTCAAGCTGATCGCCTTCATCGCCATCGGCGTGTTCGCCCTGCTGCACCTGCCCGGCCTCGGCAATTTCCCGCAGCGCATCCAGCAGGCCGCGCAGGTGGTGATCCAGCCCGGTCTGCCGGCCGGGTTCGTCACCCAGACCCTGCTCGCCTTCACCGCGATCATCTGCCTGCCGCGCCAGTTCCACGTCGCCGTGGTCGAGTGCCAGGACCCGAACGATCTGCGTGCGGCGCGCTGGCTGTTCGGCGGTTATCTGGCGCTGATCACCGTGCTGGTGGTGCCTATCACCCTGACCGGCCAGGCCGTGCTCGCCGGCAGCGGCATCTCGCCCGACACCTACGTGCTCGCGCTGCCGCTGCAGTTCGACCAGCAGGCGCTGGCGTTGATGGTCTACATCGGCGGCTTCTCCGCCGCGACCGGCATGGTCATCGTCTCCAGCGTCGCGCTGTCGACCATGGTCAGCAACGACCTGGTGGTGCCGCTGCTGCTGCGCAGCGGCGCCTTGAACGAAAGCCAGGGCATCGACCGCCAGGTGTTGTGGGTGCGACGCATCACCATCGTCATGCTGGCGCTGATGGCCTACGCGTATCACCGCGGCTCGCTCGGCGCGAACGGCTTGGCCCAACACGGCCTGCTCGCCTTCGCCGCGGTCGCGCAATTCGCCCCGGCGCTGATCGGCGGTCTGTATTGGCGCGGCGCCAGCCGTTCGGGCGCCTTCTCGGGCCTGTTCGCCGGCACCGTGCTGTGGATCTACACCCTGCTGTTGCCGGCACTCGCGCGCGGCGGCTGGATCGCCGACGGTTGGCTCGCGACCGGCCCGCTCGACATCGTCTGGCTGCGCCCGGAGCAACTGTTCGGCCTGGTCGGTTGGGACCCGCTGACCCACGGCACCTTCTGGTCGCTGCTGTTCAACATCGGCGCCTTCCTGTTCATCTCGGTGCGGCAACGTCCGCGCTTGCAGGACCAGTTGCTCGCCGCACCCTTCCTCGATCCCTACGTGCGCCGCCCCGCGCTCGGCCCCGGCGGCTGGGCCGGCAGCGTGCGCAGCGGCGAACTGCTCACCCTGGCCGAACGCATCGTCGGCGAACGCCATGCGCGCCGCGCCTTCGAGGACTACGCCCACCAGCAAGGCCGCGAATGGCAGCCGCTGCAACCGGCCGACCGCGCCCTGGCCCAGTTCACCGAACGCCTACTCGCCTCGGCCATCGGCGCCGCCTCGGCGCGCCTCACCCTGACCAGCGCGCTGCGCGGCTCGGGCATGGAACTCGGCGAAGTGGTGGCCCTGCTCGACGAGGCCAACCAGGAGCTGCGCTTCAATCGCCAGGTGCTGTCGACCACGCTGGAGAACATCAGCCAGGGCGTCAGCGTGGTCGACCCGGAAATGCGCCTGGTCGCGTGGAACCGGCGCTATCAGGAACTGTTCGACTATCCCGACGGCATGCTCTACGTCGGCCGGCCGGTCGGCGACCTGCTGCGCTGGAACGCCGAGCGCGGCGAGATGGGCACCGGCCCGCTCGACGAACGCGCCATCGACGAACTGGTCAGCCGCCGCCTCGCCCACCTGCGCGCCGGCGCCCCGCACGTGTTCGAGCGCGTGCGCGCCAACGGCCAGGTCATCGAGATGGTCGGCCGCCCGCTGATCGGCGGCGGCTACGTCACCAGCTACAGCGACGTCACCGACTACAAGCGCGCCGAGCAAGCGCTGCGCGAAGCCAACGAGAACCTCGAACAACGGGTCGAACAACGCACCCAGGAAGCCGAATCGGCGCAGCAGTCCAAGACCCGCTTCCTCGCCGCGGTCAGCCACGACGTGTTGCAACCGCTCAACGCCGCGCGCCTGTTCACCACCGCCTTGCGCGAGAGCGACGACATCGGCGAACAGCGGCGCCTGGCCGAGCGCGTCGATGCCTCGTTGCGCGCCGCCGAAGACCTGCTCGACGGCCTGCTCGACATCTCGCGCCTGGACGCCGGCGCGCTGCGCCCCGAGCTGACCGACTTCGACGCCGGCGAACTGCTGCGCGAACTCGCCGCGCAGTACGCGCCGAGCGCGGCCGGGCGCGGCCTGGAACTGCGCGTGCGCCTGGCCCAGGCCTCGATGCCGGTGCGCAGCGATCGTCGCC
Organism: Lysobacter antibioticus; assembly: GCF_001442535.1. Taxonomy (NCBI): domain Bacteria; kingdom Pseudomonadati; phylum Pseudomonadota; class Gammaproteobacteria; order Lysobacterales; family Lysobacteraceae; genus Lysobacter; species Lysobacter antibioticus. Next base: position 3,589,409 of record NZ_CP013141.1, read on the forward strand.
TGTTGCGCCGCGCGTTGCAGAACTTCCTCGCCAACGCCCTGCGCTACACCCGCGAAGGCGGCGTGCTGATGGCCGCGCGCCTGCGCCCGCATCACGATCCCTCGCAGCCGGGCCGCATCGAACTGCAGGTCTGGGACACCGGCCCCGGCATTCCCGAGCACCACCTGGAACAGATCTTCGACGAGTTCCGCCGCTTCGATCAGCCCGGCAGCGGCGGCGAACGCGGCCTCGGCCTGGGCCTGTCGATCTGCCAGCGCATCGCCCGCACCCTCGACCACCCGCTGCGCGTGCGCTCGCAGATCCGCCGCGGCAGCGTGTTCTCGATCTTCGTGCCGCGCGGGCAGGCGCTGCACACCCAACCCGTCGTCGAACCGGCGAACTCGTCGGCGGCCGACTCGCTGTCCGGCCTGCGCGTGCTGTGCATCGACAACGACCGCGAGATCCTCGACGGCATGCGCGCCCTGCTCGACCGATGGGGCGCGACCGCGTTGCTCGCCGCGACCGTCGACGATGCGCTGGCCTTGCTCGATCAGAACCCCGACGTCGCCCTGGTCGACTACCACCTGCACGACCGGCTCGACGGCCTCGCCACCATCGATGCCCTGCGCGAACGCCTCGGCATCGCGTTGCCGGCCGCATTGCTGACCGGCGACGGCAGCGACGCGCTCAAGCTCGCCGCCCGCGAGCGCGGCTGCCGGGTGCTGACCAAACCGATCAAGCCGGCTTCGCTGCGCGCGTTCCTGGCGGCGCAGAAACAGGCGGCGCAGGTCAGGCTGCGGCCGCCGCCTCAGATCGCCTGACCGCCCGACACTTCGATCCGTTGCGCGTTGATCCAGCGGTTCTGCTCGGACAGCAGGTTGGCGATCATCGGCCCGATGTCCTCGGGCAAACCGACCCGGCCGAGCGCGGTCATGTCGGCGAAGTGGCGGTTGAACTCGGGCGTGTCGCGGACCGCGCCGCCGAAGAAATCGGTCTCGATCGCCCCCGGCGCCACCGTGTTGACGGCGATGCCGCGGCTGCCGAGTTCCTTCGCCAGATACACCGTCAGCACCTCGATCGCGCCCTTCGCCGCCGCATACGCCGACCAGCCCGGCGCCGAGAAACGGGTCAGGCCGGTCGACAGATTGACGATGCGGCCGCCGTCGGCGATCAGGGGCAGCAACGCCTGGGTCAGGAAGAACACGCCCTTGAAGTGGACGTCGACCAGACGGTCGAACTGCGCCTCGCTGGTCTGCTCGAACGGCGCGTTATCGCCGTGGCCGGCATTGTTGACGAGATGATCGAAGGTCTCGCGCTGCCACGTGTCCTGCAGCGCGGTCCGCAGCTTCTGCACGAACAGCGCGAACGCGGCGACCTCGCCGGTATCGAGCGGCAAGGCGATCGCCTTGCGTCCCATCGCCTCGATCTCGACGACGACGGCGGCCGCGTCTTCGGCCCGGCGTTGGTAGGTGAGCACGACATCGCCGCCCTGGCGGGCGATGTTGAGCGCGGTGTTGCGGCCGAGCCCGCGGCTGGCGCCGGTGACGAGGGCGATCTTGCTCATGGTCTGGAACCTGGGTGGAGTGAGGAGGGCGCCACTATCGGACCGGCGACTCGCCGCCGGTTGCTGGAATCTCGGCGTTGTTTGCCTGATCCTCCAGGCTGGCCCGTGCCGCCGCAGCGACGGAGTAGGCTCGCCCCGTGACCACTCTTCTCGATACCGTCGGCCATTACGCCCAGGCCCATGCCGACCCGGCCGGCTTGGCCCGCACCCCGATCCCCGGCCTCGCCGCGATCCGCGCCACCGCACCCAGCGGCCTGCTGCACGAAATCTCGCGGCCGCTGGTTTGCCTGGTCCTGCAGGGCAGCAAGCAGGTCACGATGGGCACGCAGACTTTCGCCTTCGGCGCCGGCGACTCGTTGCTGATCGCCGCCGACGTGCCGACGGTCAGCCAGATCACCCAGGCCAGCGCCGCCGCGCCTTACCTCTCCTTCGTGATGGAGCTCGATGCCGCCGTCATCGCCAACCTGGCGACGGAAATGCAGGCGGCGCCGACGGCCGAGCATTTCCCGGTGCAGATCGAGCCGACCGACAGCGAAGTCGCCGATGCGGCGCTGCGCCTGATGCGCCTGCTCGACCGCCCCGCCGCGATGCCGGTGCTGCAAACCCAATTGCTGCGCGAACTGCACTACTGGCTGCTGCTCGGCCGGCACGGCGCCGCGATCCGCCGCCTGGGCTGGCCCAACAGCAACGCCCAACGCGTCGCGCGGGCGGTGACCGTGCTGCGCGCCGAATTCGCCCAACCGCTGCCGGTCGAACGTCTCGCCGCGGCCGCCGGCATGAGCGCCTCGTCGTTCTACCAACACTTCCGCGAGGTGACCTCGCTGTCGCCGCTGCAATTCCAGAAACAGCTGCGCCTGATCGAAGCCCGGCGACTGATGCTGTCGGAAGGCGTCAGCGCGAGCAGCGCCGCGTTCGCGGTCGGCTACGAAAGCGTCCCGCAGTTCACCCGCGAATACGGCCGCGTATTCGGCCTGCCGCCGGTGCGGGACACGCAGTCGGCGAAGAATAAGGCGCGGACGCTGCAGTGAGTTGCGGCGCGTCTGCGTTGTGCGGGCTATTTGCCCGACCTTCGTTCTGGCCTTTCGTCCTGCCCTATCGCCGTCGTCTTAGTTCCTGCGACAGGGCGATGATCTAGTGCGAAGTCACCGGGACCTTATCGCCGAGAGCCGATGGCGCAGCACCTGCGGTCGTCGGAGAATGTCCCTCCACCCTCCGAGCATCATCGACGTCCGCCATGACCGCATCCCACATCGACCCAAAGCTCCTGTTCGCCTGGCAAGCCGCGCATTCCGTCGCCCGCGGCTCCCCGGTTCCCGTGCACGACCGCGGCGGCTTTCGTGTGGACACCCACTCGGAAAAAGAAGTGAAACGCTGGGTGTTCCCGGCACTATGCGATGGCTTGCGCGAAATCGCCGACGACATTACCGCGCCACGGCACTACTTGAAGCTGTGCGGCACCGACGAGGAACTGCGAAGCGCACTGCCCGCCCGCTGGGAGATTCAACCAGCGAACTATCTGATGACGACGTCCGTAGCCGACCTCGACACGAAGCCCCTGCCGATCGGGTACAGGATGGAGCTGCATCGTGCCGGGCCCGTCACCCGGGCCAGCGTCATCGCGCCGAATGGCGACCTGGCCGCAACCGGATGCGCGGCGGAAACCGCAGACGCCTTCATCTATGATCGAATCGAAACCGCGCAGGATCACCGCCGCAAAGGACTGGGCGTCGCGGTGATGAGCGCGCTTGGCGCCGCGAAGAGATCCCTTGCAAGCCAACCACTGTTGGTCGCGACCGAAGACGGCCGCGGCCTGTATGCGAACCTGGGCTGGACCGTGCTGGCACCGTTCGCTGCCGCGACCATTCCGGAAGGTTGAAGCTACGGGCGGGCTGATCTTGCAGTCTGGCCATGCTTGGTCCCGGTAGAAATATCGGGCTTACCGTGCCCCGCCCAGGCAAGGCCATTACCCCCTTGCAGCAAGCCCGAAACGACCGCTTCCGGCCCGTTGCGGCCACCTGTTTCCGCTAGAATTCGGGCCTTGCAGGACAAGCAAGTAGAAATCAGGGGCTTAAACACCCTTGATTGAAGACCGCCCACCTACAGACAGGGCCATCATGAATCCGATTTCCAGGCCTGACCTTCCTGGGGCGCCAGGCGGCACTTCAGTCTCATCCTGCGGCCCTTCCATTACATCTGCGCACAGCGGCTTCGCATCGGGAGAGCTGGCTTTTTCATCAGCGGCCGACCTGGCGCAGCTGATCCAGCGAAAACAAGTCAGCTCGTTCGAACTCACCCAGTACTACATCGAACGTATCGAGCAGTTCGATAAACTGTTGAATGCTGTCGTGGTGCGGGATTTCGAACGCGCACTGGAAGCGGCGAAGTCGGCCGATGCGTCTCTTGCTCGCGGACACCGATTGGGATCGCTGCACGGCGTCCCGATGACGATCAAGGAAGCCTTCGATGTTTCTGGATTGCCCACTACGTGGGGCGTGCCGGAGCAACGCGACAACCTCGCCCAGAACGACGCAACGGTTGTCGAACACCTGAAGGCAGCTGGCGCCCATTTCATGGGGAAAACGAACGTCGCGCTGCGACTCGCGGACTGGCAGAGCTACAACGACATTTACGGACCGACCAACAACCCCTGGAATAGGGAGAGGTCGCCGGGCGGATCTTCCGGCGGGTCGGCCGCCGCGCTAGCGGCCGGTTTGACCGGCCTGGAATTTGCCTCCGATATCGCCGGGTCGATACGAAATCCGTCTCACTTCTGTGGCGTGTATGGACACAAGCCCACTTATGGCATCGTTCCAACGCTTGGCCACAATCCTCTCGGCGTCGTATCTGCGCCGGATCTGAATGTCGTCGGGCCAATGGGGCGAAGCGCGGAAGATTTGGAGCTGGCTCTGGATGTCGTTGCGGGCCCTGACCGGTTCCGGTCACCGGGCTGGAGACTGGTGCTTCCACCACCGAAGGCGCGCACTTTACGCGGCTTGCGCGTTGCGATTTGGCCGAAGGAAGAGTTCGTTCCTACCTCTGTCGAGATATCGGATCGCGTGCAGCAGGTCGGAGAAATTCTGGCTCAGACGGGCGCGGTAATCTCCGATCGGGCGCGCCCTGAAATCTCTCCACGGCAAGCGCACAGCACCTATTTGAACCTGCTGGCGTCGACAGGACTGGTCAACCTTCCCGATGAATACTATTCCGTTGCTCAAGCGGCGGCTGCACAGTTCGATGCGAACGATGATTCGCCGTTAGCGGTAGTTACGCGTGCCCGCGTACTGGATCATCGAAGCTGGTCCGATCACGATGAAGCGCGCACCAACTACCGACTACGCTGGCGCGCCTTCTTCGACGATTGGGATGTGGTGATCTGCCCGATTTCCGCAACCGCGGCCTACGGACACGATCATCGGCCCAAGCTGGAAAGAGTTCTCGCGGTCGACACGGTACCGACTTCGCATTACGAGCATTACTTCTGGATAGGCCTTGCGACCCTCGCCTATTTGCCGAGCACTGCTTTTCCCTGCGGATTGTCGAACGATGGGCTGCCGATCGGCCTGCAGATCATCGGCCCGGAATATGGCGATCGGACCACCATTGAGGTGGCCCGACTGATCGCACAAGAGCTTGGCGGTTTTCAAGCACCGCCTGGTTTCGGGGCTTGACGCCCACGGCCGAGCGTCTACATTTCCCCGGAAGCGAACACTCGCAGACCCAACGCGGCACTCCGACTGGCGCTGCAGCTCGCCACGCACAACTATTCGACGAAGTCATCGGCACCGTGGCCAGACGCGACATCAATCGATAGTTTCCAACTACTTGCACTTACGCTCGCCACTGGCGACAGGGCAGAGACCGCAGCGCATACAGGGCATCGTACGATTGCTCGGGCTGGACCGGGACGAATATCGCCTGCATCAGGTTTCTGCAACCAGGATTGGATGAGGGCCGCCGCGCTAGCGACTTTCTCGAAGTTGCAGCCGGTTGCCATCGGGATCCTGGAATACCGCAACGTATCCCCACGGATACTCAAGCACTCCTGTCTCGAACTGTACGCCGCGCGAGACCAGCGCCTCGAACGCACCCCGGCAATCGCGCGTCTCGATTGTGTACGCCGCCGGAATACGGCCTTGTACCGGATGGCCCTGTCCGGGCGTTCCCGGCCACAGGACCAGCAGGAAATCCTGATCCTTCACCCCAACGGCCAGGAATCGCGGGCTATCGGGTGTCGAGTTGTCCGCAGTCGGGTTGTCAGCCCGCTTCTTGAAGCCGAGGATGTTCGTGTAGAAGTCGAGGGCTCTGTCCTGGTCGCTGACGAACACCGTTGTGTATACGATTTTTTCTAGCATTGTTCTTTCTCCTTCGTTCGCGATGGCATCGGTTTGTTTGCTCGTGCCGAGCCGTCAAAGGCGTGGCACCCATAAGACACGCGGCGAGCTAGGGATGTGACGAATCGATGGCTCGTCACATCTTCGGCGACGCCTGCCGTCACATCAGTCGTGCGTCGCGGGTCTTACATGCATGGCACCGCACAGCAGAGGAACGTGAGCGATGGATAAGCACGAATGGCTTGGGGAAAGATTCGAGGAGCAGCGGCCCCGTCTGCGGGCCGTCGCATACCGCATGCTTGGCTCGCTGAGCGAGGCCGAGGATGCTGTCCAAGAAGCTTGGCTCCGGCTCAGCGAAACAGCCTACCGAGAGGTCGACGATCTTCGCGCGTGGTTGACGACCGTCGTCGCACGCATCTCGCTGAACATTCTCCGCTCGCGCAAGACGCGAGGCGAGACCCACTTACCGGATCTGATCATCGACCGCGCCGATGGAGCGAGTCCTGAGCACGGGGTACTGCTGGCGGACGGTATCGGCCTTGCATTGCTGGTGGTGCTCGAGACCCTCGCACCGGCGGAGCGCGTTGCTTTTGTGCTGCACGACATCTTCGACATGCCATTCGAGGAAATCGCACCGATCGTCGAGCGTACCCCCGCTGCAGCTCGCCAACTTGCCAGCCGCGGACGCCGCCGGCTCCAGGCGAGGAACGCCGCTCCCGATGCCGACATGCGGCTTCAACGAAACCTTGTCGACGCCTTCATCGCGGCTGCGCAAGACGGCGACTTCCGCAGGCTTGTCGCCATCCTCGACCCGGAGGTACTTCTTCGAGCCGACGTTGCGTCCACCGAGGTACGCGGTGCGGAGCAAGTGGCTCGCCAAGCGCAGACTTTCTCGCGCCTTGGCCTGCTCAGGTGCCCGGTGCTCGTCAATGGCGCCGCAGGCCTCGTCGCCATGCTCGAAGGAAAGCCGTTCGCGATCATGGCTTTCACCGTCAGCGGCGGGAAGATTACCGAGATCAACATCGTGCGTGACCCTGAGCGGCTCAACCAACTGGATCTGACCGTCCTGGAGGGTTAGCGCGGTCGCGTGTCGCGACGACGTCCATAACTGATTCTCGATAGTCAGGAGCAGTCGATGCAGACGATTTTGATCATAGTCTTGTCCTTGCACATTCTGGCCGCGGTGCTCTGGGCCGGGGGCACCTTCGTTCTCGCGCGCCTCCACGGCGTCGGCGGTCCGCGCTTGCGCGCGCCGATGTTTGGGGCCGCGATCGTCACCATTCTCACCGGCGGCTATCTCTGGCGCGTCGTGCACGGCGCGGCCTTCGGTGGGCCGGAAACGGTTCTCGCTTTCGGCATCGCCTGCGCCCTGTTGGCCTTCACTGTGCAGGTCGGCGTCGACGTGCGTACTCGCTGGCAACTCGCGCAAGGAACGTTACCAGAAGCGGTCGCGCAGACGCGCGCGACCCTGGTCGCCCGCCTAGCTGCCGGCCTGTTGGCGATCACTGTGATTTGCATGGCGGCGGCGCGCTATGCATGAGCCCGCAGCGGCGGTCGTCCGGCTTGCCGAGCAGGCCGGCTATGGCTCGACTTCACCCTCGACGCCTGGCTAGAACGCTAACTCGAAGCGTAGATGCAGTCGCGTACATCCCTGGGCCTGGCCGCGACGAGCGACACGGCAATCCGAATGGCCGCTTTAGGCCGACGGCAACCTTGCTTGGGTGACGCACTTCTGGGACACCAGCGCGGTGGCGGCGCTGGATCGGGTGGTACTCAAGCTGCAAGCGTGGCGCATTCGCGGTTGCCTTCGATATCCGTTGCTGGCCCAAAGCCCGCCGCCCCTCCGGGTCGCAGTTCCTGCCAGCAACGAAACCCTCAGCCGGCTTGCGGCTTGGCGGCGTTGACCGCCCATTGGGCGGCGAAGGCACGCTGGTAGGCGGGCCGCGCTTCGCCGCGGGCAACGTAGGCGGCCAGGCGCGGGAATTCGTCCAGGATGCCCGACGGCCTCAATCTGAGGAGCACCGACACCATCATCAGGTCGCCCGCGCTGAACGCACCGTCCAGCCAGTCGGCATCGCCCAGACGGGTCGCAAGCTGCATCAGCCGATGGCGGATACGATCTTCGACCAGAGGCAGGCGCTCCTTGGCCCAGGGGCGGTCGCCTTCCTGGAACTTGGCGACGACCAGGTCGAGGATCGGCGGCTCCACGGTGTTGAGCGCGGCGAACATCCAGGCGATGGCCCGCGCCCGCGCATCGGCGTCGTCCGGCAACAGACCCGGATGGCTTTGCGCGAGATGCAGGACGATCGCGCCCGTTTCGAACAGGACGAGATCGCCTTCCTCGTAGGTGGGAATCTGGCCGAAGGGATGCAGACGCAGGTGCGCGGGCTCCTTCATCGCGGCGAACGAAACCAGGCGGGTCTCATAGGGTCGGCCCACTTCTTCCAGCGCCCAACGCACGCGCGTATCGCGCGCCAGCCCCTTGCCGCCGTCGGGCGACCGTTCAAAGGCGGTAATGATGATGGTCATGGTGATGCGCTCCTGGTGAACTCCGGCTGCGGCTTGCCCGCTGCACCATTACGGCGAACGGCCGGACCGGAATTCGACCGATGTCGGCAGCATGCGCATGAGCGCGTGTCCGCTTCCGACCCAGAGCGGACACGGCTGGAGTGGACCCGATTCGGTTTCACTCGGGGCAGGCATTCCGCCCGCCGTCGCGCAGAGGATACGCCGGCAACAGGCTACCGCTTCGCGTCGCCCTGCACGCGAAGCGGTGAGTTGGAGAGCCGCCCTGCGGTGTCTACGGTTTGCGTTGACCGCTCCACGATTTGCTCACGATCATCCATTTCCCGTCGATCTTCGACAACGCAAGATAATCCAGCCCCTTCCACGCGGGATAATCCAGCGTCAATTTGACGACCGCGGCGTGTTCGGTCACATCCACGATTTCGTAGCTGCGTTTGCGCTGGGCCTCGTCGTCGGCCGGCTTGCCCTGGAATCCCTTCGCCCATTCTTCCGTGGTTTGGGTGACCACCTGGCCTCTGGAGGTCGAGTAGCCGAGCACCGCACCGTCTTTTCTGAGCACTTCGAAAGCCAGATTGGCGTCGCCGGTTTCGAAGGCGCGCATCATCTTTTTCATGGCTTGGTCCACCGCGTCATGCTCGCTGTTTCGCGCCATGACGGAGGTGGGAAGAACGAGGAGGAAAGCTAGTGCGAAAACGAACGACCGGATCGAGAGGTTCATGGTTGTCCTGAGAGGTATCGAGTGCGTGGAAGTCGTCCGACCTCGGCGACGGCGAGGCTCGGAAAGATCAGCGTTAAGATCAGTTTTTCGCCGCGCCGCGGCCTGGCTGTCGATCGGCCAGTTTGCGAAGTACCTCGACCACGGCTTCCGCCACGGGCTTCGCGGACGCGTAGTTCTGGCCTGTCACCACCCTGCCGTCGACTTCGGCGTAAGGCTGGTCGCCATCGAGCGCATGGAACGAGCCGCCGCGGGCTTCGACCGTTTTCCGGATCAGGAAAGGGAACTCCTTGAAGTAGGCAGCGCCCTGATCTTCGTGTTCTTCGGGAAAGCCGGTGATGCGTTTGCCTGCGACCAAGGCCTGGCCGTTGGAGAGCTTGAGGTTGACGATTCCAGCCGTGCCATGACAGACGGCCGAGACCACCCCGCCGTTGCGCTCGTAAACATGCATGGCGATGTTCTGCAGGACCGGATGCTCCGGCACGCCGTAGATGGCATTGCTGCCCCCGACGTAGTACACGGCGCGGTATCGGGCCGGGTCGACCTGCGCGGGTTTGGCGGTGTTCCGCAGCCCGTCCATGATGCGCCCGTCCTTCAAACGGGGCTCCATATCCTTGCTGACATAACGGTCGAGGATCGGCACCGCCCCGCCGTCGGGCGAGACGAAGTCGACGGAATAGCCCGCGGCCTGGAACGTATCCCACGCATGCACGACCTCGCCGAAGCTGATGCTGGCCGGCAGGGACGACGCCCCGTGGACCTTGCTGCTGGCGAGGATGAAGAGGATGCGCCCTTGGCTGCCACGGGCGGGCTCCGGGAGGCCGGTCTTCGCGACGGACGGGGCCCTGCCCGTTCCCTCTGTGGGCACCACCGTCGGCGAACGGTCGACGACCGCCTGACCGGTGAGGGCCTGCCCGGTGGTGAAGGCATGGGCCGCCTGGGCGCTGGAAACGCCGCCCAGCGAGGCAGACAACATGAGTATCAAGACGCATGGGATGAAGCGAGGTAGGTGCATGAGCGCAAGCTCGCGGGGAGGAGCCTGCACACTACCCAATCGCTTTCAAATCAATGTCTTGCAATATGCTTCAGGAGTGCTGGAATCGATTTTCGGAGTCGGCTTTGGTCGCGCGGAACGCCGCCGGCGTGACCCCCTCCAGCTTTTTGAATGCGCTGTGGAAGGTCGACATCGATTGGAAGCCTGCTTCTTCGGCGACGACCTCGAGCGGCTTCGGGGGGAGCTGCCGCAGCAGCGCCTTCGCCTCACCCACGCGCAGTTGCGCCAGGTACTGCTTGAAGGTGGTCTGGTTGTTGTCGTTCAGCAGCTGCGACAACCGGGTCTGCGGCACGCCGAGCCGGCGAGCCAGGCGAGGCAGCGTCAATGCGGGGTCCAGGTACAACCGCTCGCGCGTCATCAACTCGGCCAGGGCCTGCAGTTGCACGGCCGCCTCGGACTCCGGAATCCGGCGGTCTTGATAGGGCTCGATCGGGGCCTGACCGGACCGCAGGCGCAGGTAGATCAGAACGCTCGCCGCCAGGACGAAGGTAAACGACAGCGCGCCGACGATGTAGGAGGTGTAGCCGGAGGTGTAGTAGGCGATCCAGATCAACCAGATGCCGCCCACCGCCCCCAGTAGCAACGGGCCGGATGGCGTCCCCGAAAGCCGCGTGCGATGCAGGTACACCTGCACGGTGGCAAGCAGGAGGTAGCCCAGCCACGAGTAGGTGATAACCGGTGCGACGACCTGTCGCCACAGCTCGATATGGCCGGCGTAGGGCAGGAACAGGTTCACGGCGGCGGCGAGGGCCAGCAGCCCGGCGATATGCCGACGGTCGGCCCGCCCGGGGCCGGGGCTATCGCCCTGGCTCGAGCGGACCAGAAAGAACAGGCAGGGCCCGATCATGAAACAGGCGGTCAGGCCGAGTTGGAGAACGATCTTGGGAATCTCGGGCCAAAAATAGAAGGCGACCGATTTTCCGGTTCGCACGCTGACCGCCACGATCAGCAGCGATAGCCAACGCTGCGTGGGTTCGCCCTTGGCCCGCCACCACAGAAACGACGCCGCGCCGATGCCGTTGAAGGCGCCGAGCATGGCGAAGAAGAACAGGAAATGCTGGCTCAGCATGATCGGCGCATCGAAAGATCGGTTGTTGTCGAGTTGCGACCGCACGGCGACGGCGACGCGCGCTTGCGGCGAACCGGCGGGAACATGCTTAGACCACCTCGATCCGGCGCCCGGCCGCCTGCGCCTCGACGAGGGTACGCAATGGTACACACTTGCTCATGTTCTTCCGGGGGGCCGGTCTGACAAAGCACCGCGGGCCGATACCCACCGCAGAGGCCGGTTCCTGCGCCTCGTCGCCGTAGCCCCTGAGCTCGTATGTCGGCCGGTCATGCCGGTGGGTGCGAATGAGTGCTGGACGCACGAGCGTCCGGATGCGGTCGTCGAACACGGCCGGACGAAGCAAGCGGCCTGGGCCTGCTCCTGGACTCGTGTCTGAGTCCGACCGACAGGAGTGAATGCGCCAGGCAACCCGGTTCGATGTCGGTCAGGCCCGGATACTCCAGGGCCGTAGGCCGAGCCATCGGCCCAGCCTCTTCGCCGGGACACCAAAGCTTGGTACGGGGCTTCGCATCGACAGGGGCGATGTCCGCTGCTGGCCGATAGCCGACAAACCGTTTCATTCCAGCGCCCACCGCACCGACCGCAGCGGCGAACGAAAAGCCCCGCCAATCGCGGGGCTTTCGATGACGGCTAGTCCATCAGCTCAACGCTGGCTCAGACAGCGCTGGGTGCCGGGTCGGCTCACCCGCCACCCAAGGGTCAAGTTCGAAACTCACTCCTCGACTTCACCGCCAATAGCGCGCAAGTGTTGCCGGAACGTGAGCTTTCCGTGCGTATGCCGGGCGGCGAGGTACTCATCGAATCGAGACTGCTGCCGGAGTGTTGTACCCAATCGCATGCGTGCGGCCTGGCGGCGTTCGGTGTCGCGGATGGCGGCGGCCACTTCGGCCACCTCCGCAGCGCGGTTGAGCGGGATGAACAGCACGCCGTCGCCGTCGCCCAACACGAAGTCTTCGATACCGACGGTATGCTGGCCGCATGTGGCGGACGCGAGCGCATCGGCGTCCTGCGCGTCCAGACGCTGTGGCCCGACCGGCAGCGCGCCCATGCTGAAGATCGGCAGACGGATCGCCCGCAGCTCGGCCGAGTCGCGATGCAAGCCCCAGATGACGATGCCCGACAGGTTCGCGCGGCTTACCTCCAGCGTGACCAGGTCACCAACACAGGCCTCGTCCTCACGGCCGCCGTTGTCGACCACCAGGACGTCGCCCGGTGTCGCCAGACCGATCGCCTCGAGGAATACGTCGACGCTGCCGTAGTGCCGCGCCGGCCGCACACGGCCGACCAGATGCGTGTCGCCCCACAGCGGGCGCATGCCGGCCGGCGCGCAGCGCACCGGGATGCCCAGCCGCATGCAGGCATCGGCTACGTGCGGGGTGGTGAGATCGAGATAGGTGCGCTGGAGCTGTACGGATTCCATGGGGCGTTCCTTTGGGTATCGAGGATCGGTTGCGTCCGGTGCCGATCGGCATGACGGCGACGCGCGTTCGTCAACTTTTCGCTGGCAGGCAAAACAACGTCTGCTGCCCCACGGCCACGAGGGTGCGCTCGCTTCCGGCCACCGCGAATACTTCCAACTGGCATACCGTCAGAGTGCGCCCGGAGCGGATCACCGACCCGACCGCTTCCAGATGCTCGCCGCGGGCGGGTGCGACCAGATTGATCTTGTACTCGACCGTCAGCACCGAGCTTCCGGCGGGAAATACGGTGAGTCCGGCGTAACCACCGGCCGAATCGGCGATGGCGCTGCTGGCGCCGGCGTGGAAGAACCCGTCCTGCTGGGTGAGCTCATCGCGGTACGGCAGGCGGATGACCACGCGCCCTGACGAGAGCTCGGCAAGCTCGGCACCCAAGTGGGCCATCAGGCCTTGCCGGGCAAAGCTGTCGCGCACGCGCGCCGCAATATCCGAATCGACTTCGTCTGCACGCTTCGTAGGGTCGGACACGGATGCGTTCTCCTCCTTGTGACGGGACGGCTCAGCCCTTGAATTGTCCCAGAAGCAGGAATGCGGCAATCGCGACCATCGCTGCGCCGGAGATCCGCCCCACCACCTTGGCAGCCTGCGGGCGCGTGCGCAGCACCGCATGCGAGCCGTAGCCGACCATCAGGTAAACCACGCCGCAGCTGAAGATATGGATCAATCCGAGGGCAAGGATCTGCGCCGGAACGGACCACGCAGCCGAAGGATTCACGAACTGCGGCAGCAGCGCCAGGAACAGCAGGAAGACCTTGGGGTTGAGACCGCTCACGCACACGCCCTTGACCAACCAGCCCCAAGCCGAGGGGGCGTCCGCCTGCTCCGCGGTGCCCGGCATTGGCGGATTCATCAACATGCCGAAGCCGAGCCACAACAAGTAAGCCGATCCGGCCACGGTCAGTATCGTCATGGCAATGGGCATGCTCGCGATCAGCGCCCCCACGCCAGCGGCGACGATCAGGGTCGCGGCCAGGTGCCCGAGCAGCAGGCCGCCCACGGCAGGCGGGACGGCGCGATCGCGCATGCCGGCGGCGATGGTGTAGGCCCAGTCCACGCCGGGCGTGATCACGAACAATATCGATACCGCCCAGAAGGCAGCGAAGGTGCCCAGCATCATGGCCGGCCGCTCCGCGTCAGTGCCGAACCGAGGTGGTCGGCGGAGGCAGCAGTCGCCCCGGCAGCGTCGCTGCGGTTGCCCCTCGCATTTCTGTTCATCCGTACACCTCCAGGAGCGTCAGGACCATCAGAGAGAAAAACAGCCACTGGTCCACGCCAAGCGGGCAGAATACGGCGCTAGCGTTGGAATATGCTTCCAAATACTTGCTCAAATATCTCGTATATAGAGAGAATCTTCCTGATGGACAGGACAGATCGAAGAATCCTTGCTGAACTCCAGGCTGACGGGCGACTTTCGATCACGGAACTCGCCGAACGCATCGGCCTGAGCGTGTCCCCGTGCCACCGTCGGGTGCGGGCGCTGGAGGAATCCGGCGCGATCAAGGGGTACCGGGCACAACTCGATCCCGCTGCGCTTTCCCTCGAGTTCTCCGCAATCGTGTTCGTCACCCTGCGCGAGGGCGATCGCAGCGCCGTGGAGGCCTTCGAGACGGCGGTCGCGGAGGTGCCGAACGTGATCCAGGCCCAGCGTCTGTTCGGCGACCCCGACTACATCCTCCACGTCGTCGTCCGCGACCTTGCCGCATTCCAGCGGATCTACGACGCGCGTCTTTCCTCCCTGCCGGGCGTCCAACGCCTCACCTCCACGCTGGTCATGAAGAGCGTGGTCGAAGATCGAACGCTGCCCCTCTGAGGCGGCTAAAAGAAGGGCGGCCGGCGAGAGAACGCTGCCGGATTGGAAATTTCCGGTGTCCGCTGCTGGTCGATAGCGGACGAAACGGAGAGGATGGCCGAGCGACCGATTTCGGTCGTTGGGTTACCGGCCTTAACCGGGATCCGGTGGTATGGCGCGAGCGGGGTCAGGAGTTACACTCCATTCGGTGGGCGCGCCAAGACCCGAGGGGCCGTCTATCAGGTTGTTAAGCGGCATGGGGAACCACTCCAGTGCTTCGACAGTCGCCCGGCGTTTTGACTCTGACCATTCTTACGGCATGTACGACCATGCCGCTGCCTCGCATAGCGCCGCAGAGCGCCAATGAGCTGATGGGGCCCGCCGAGTTCCGGTCGTTGCCCAGTCAAGCGGCGGACTATCGCATCGCATATGGCGATGACCCGAATCAATACGCCGATTTGAGAGTGCCTTCCGCAGCGGGGCCGCATCCCGTGGTGATCCTCATCCATGGGGGCTGCTGGAAAGCGGACTACGCCACGTTGCGCGGCCTGGCACCCATGGCGGATGCACTGAAAGCCGACGGCATCGCTACCTGGAACATTGAATACCGTCGAATTCCCCAGCCGGGCAGCGGTTGGCCAGGAACCTACGCAGATGTCGGTCGGGCAACGGATCACCTTCGAGTGATCGCGCAGAGGTACCGGCTCGATCTTGACCGCGTGGTCGTGCTGGGACACTCGGCCGGTGGACACCTGGCGATGTGGGTGGCAGCTCGCTCACGCCTTCCCGTTAAGAGTCAACTCCATATTGCGGATCCGCTGCCGATCAGTGGCGTAGTCGATCTCGCAGGTGCTGGCGACATGGAGGCGTTCATCCCGGCGCAAATGACGGCTTGTCGCGACCCGAACATCGTCAGGACCCTGCTTGGAGGCGAGCCTGCCGCTGTACCGGAACGCTATGCGCAGGTATCGGCGATGAAGATGCTTCCGCTAGCGAAACGGCAGATCCTGATCTGGGGTCAACGGGATGACATGACGCCTCTTTGGTTGGGCGAGGCTTACGCGGACGCAGCGCGAAAGGCCGGTGATCCCGTAAGGCTGGAAGTGCTGCCATCGCTCGGCCATTTCGAGATCGCCGATCCAGCCTCGCTGGCGTGGCCTGTCGTGCACGACGCAATCGGATCATTGCTGAAACCGGGCAACTAGCCACGCACTTGGCTTGCATTCAAACCGAAGCCGCCTCGCGACTCGGCGTAGTTCAGGCGCTGGTACCGCATCCACCACCATCGGGAGTCGAGCATGAAAACCTTGCGATCCTATGTTCTCGCAGCCACTCTCCTGGCCGCAACGAACACGAGTTCCGCCGCCGAAACTGCCGTGCAGTCAGTACCCGATGCCGCGCTGCAGGCGATGCTCGGCAAGTATGCCGAGGCCGCGGAGCTGTTCTATAACGGCAAGCCAGAGGCGGTGAAGGCGCTCTGGTCGCACGCGCAGGACGTAACGTTGTCGGGCGCGGCTGGCGGCGCCACTGCGAAAGGATGGAGCAATGTCAGCTCAAGGCTCGACTGGGCGAGCTCCCAGTTCCTTGGCTCCAACGGCTCCAAGAGCATCGAGCAAATCCAGACGGCCATCAGCGGCGACTTCGCTTATATCGTGCAGTACGAACACATTCGGTATCGCCCTCCCGGACAAGCTGAGGCGGCTAAACGGGATTACCGCGTGACCACCATCTTTCGGCGCGAAACAGAAGGCTGGCGCGTGGTCCACAGACATGCGGACACGCTCTTGACGAGGCAGGACATCCGCCAGGAAGCGCGATAGTGAACGGGCTCATTCGAGTCAAGATTCGCGCCCATCTCGATGACACGAACACCTCGACGCAGGAGACATGCATGCGCATGCATGAGCCGATGCGACTGATCGCTCCATCGCCGTCTGGGGTGTCGATCGCCTGATCGCGCGCGTTCCAGATGCGACGCCCCTCAGACAGCGCATCCCGTCCCACCACGCAATCGCGGAGGGAGATAAACGGCCTGCTACGAAACCGTTCGCTCGTCGCTTGCGTCGAGCCAGTGATCGACGATCTCCAATACCGCCTCCGCCGCTTCGCGATGAGGCACATGACCGCACTCCTGCAGGATGCGGGCGATGGCTGGGCCCTGCGTCAGGTCTGCGATCCGTTGCGGGTGCAGCGGCGAGCCGAATTCGTCGTGTCCACCGTGGATGACCAGGCTCGGGCAGCGAACACGTCCCAGTGTTTCGTCGAGGTTCCAACCCACGAAGCCGGGTGCCAGCCAGGTGTCGATCCAGGCGCTCAGCACCCAGGCCGCTTTATCGCCGTGGTATTTCTGCAGGCGTTCGAGTTGGCCCGGCTCCGCGAACGACTGCTGCGCCGCGCGGATGCCGTGCAGCGTCCGATCTTCCACGAAGGCCTGGGCGGACTCGGTGATCAGGCCCGTGCAATCCTCGATGAAGCTTGCCGCGCAGCCGATGGCCATGCCGCCGCCGACACTGTGACCGAATGCAATGAAGCGCCGGATCTTCAGCTGGTCCCGCAGCGCGCTGAAGGATCCGTGGGCTTCGTCGTGTACGAAGCGTCCATCGAGCTGACCGGGATGGCGGTCGGACCGGCCGAAACCGAGCCGGTCGTAAGCGACTACGCGTCTGCCGGTCGTGCGCGCCAATCGCTCCGGGAAGTCGCGCCAAAGTTCGACGCAGCCGAGCGAGTCGTGGAACAGGACGACGGGGCTGGCTTCCCCCGCATCCGTCGCCGGCCTCCACTCCTTGGCGTATAGCCGCCCCTGGTCGGTGTATATCGAATGCTCGTGGGTGGAAATGGAGGTCATTAGGTCAGTCGATGATGCCGGAACAGTCAGCCCCCGCTCGACCGCGATCATCGACGACAGCGGACAACACGTCGCGGTGAAGCGGGAAGATTACGGCTCGTCCGTGCCGGAACGGGTTCTGGACCAAGTTGGAACAGGCGGCAGTTTAACTTCCGGATGATTTCTGCGGTTGATGCCGCTGATCAGGCCATGCGCGGACCGGGGCTCCGGGCCTGCTCTTGGTTTTGACTCTGACTTTCCGCCAGCCGTTGGCTCTCGATATCGAGCTTCTTCAATGACTCGTCGACAGAAGTTCGTTCGGCACTCGCTACCGAAACTTGAGCGCGCTTGTGCGCAGGGTCGCGCAGATCGCCTTGTACGACGAAATAGGTTTCGCCCGGGTTGGCGCCGACGCTGGGCACCACATGATCGACTCGATCGATGCCGGCTTGCTTCGACGCCACAAGCAGACTGAGCGTAGTCCGTTCGCTGCCTTCGTCGAACGACCTGCCTTGCTGCTGATGGTGGGCGCTTACGCCATCTCGAATCCTCAGATACATCGCATTGTCAGGATGACCATAATCGCGCGGATCACTTACTCGATGTACATCGCCTGGCAAAGGAGGCATGGCTCCTTTCGAGTCCTCGAATGGATTTGACACCTTGTCGGGGAGACCGCGACTGATTTCCCCAACCACTCCTTGCGCCCCGGCCGACAATGCAACTCCGACCGAAACGCCACTGCGCAGTGCCAGCACGTCGCCCCTGTACTTCTCGAACATGGGTCGATGCTGTTCCGCCAATTCCATTGCCCTGACGTCGCTTAGAACGGAATGATCTAATCGCCCGTTGACATCGACGTTTAGAAAATGGTGCATCCGGTGAGAGCCGTTTCCGTAGACGGCAGCCTTCAAAGGATTACGGACATCAAGCCGGTTACCGCTGTCTTCATAGCCGACAGCCCTGAGGATATTTACCTCTACAGGGTCTGCATACATCTTGACTTTGCCGAAGTGTCGGCTGCCGGCACTTACGAAATCGCCAGCCATTACGTGGTTGACTATCTGATTTCCGCCTTCATGAATCCTGTATCCGAGTCCCACTGCACCATAAGGATTGAAGGTCTCTCCGTTCAAATTCAGCTTTGACGCTGTTATCTGAGCGAGACAACCACCCAACGAGTGGCCAGTGACTGTTACCTGTGGAGCAATCCCGCTTCGCTCCCCTTGGACGTTCGCGATATTCATGGCATATCGGGTGAACTCAAGTGCATCGCTCGCCTGTCGATTAACACGGCTTGCGACCATTCCACCGTCAGCCAACAAACCATCCTTGATCGGCTGGTCACCGAACTCGGTACCACGATGCGCAACAACGATTTCCTTGGTATCGAGGCGCTGGTAAATCGTGCCCTGATAGCCCGAATCCTTGTTGACGTGAGCGAGGATCGCATACTCGACCTGCCCGATCTTTGCCCTCCTGCTTTCGGGGTCCTTTAAGTCCGGACTCCGATACGAATCGTCGGCCAGATCGGCGTACTGCTGCGCCGTCATACTCATGGCGGCGTGACTTCGGATGCCATACTTATGCTGAAAAGATCATCCCGGAGACCTTCTTTGAACTCCATCGGATCGCCATATCCGTAGTCCGGATAGTTCTGCAACTTGGCCTCTTTCGGATAGCCACCACGCCAGTAGTAGATTGTCTTTCTCTTCGATTCACGGACCTCTTCGGCACTCAGACTCGCAATGAACCGAGTCTCGCCGTCAGCCCCCGTTGCTTTAAAGATGGCGGTGGCAACAACAGGCTTGAACTTGCAGACACCCTGGCCGAAATAGTCTCCATCGAGCAAGCCGTCAAGGGCAATTTCGCCCTTGTACGAGCCATCAGAAATCTTGGTAAGTACGACCGGCAAGATGATTGAAGTCGGCGTCGTTTGGACTCCCGAGGGTGACTCGGCCGGCGGAAGGCAATCCATGTTCATGATGTCGAACTGCATGGTCGCGTCTACGACCGCGAATGCACCAGGCGCCTTGTCCATAACCACAGCAATCTCACGGCGTTGCTTCGGGTCAGGATTTTTCTTGTACTCGGGCTTCTTGGCGCCGGAGTCACTGGAGCATGCGCTGGCCAGAAGAGCGGCCGCCAGACTTAGAACGAATCGATATGAAGTTGGCATGATCGTTTTCCAGACCGGATGGCGGCCTCATTTCTGTGAGTAAATCAGCCCATTTCAACGAGACGGGCAGCTGACGTTGATGAGCCGGTGTGCGATTGTTCTAGGGATCTCGCAAGGAACTTCTCCTTGTGTCGACTCAATGCATCACGATTGTGGGTCTGGCTTCCGGGCCGTTCTGCAATGTGCTTGGCAGTGTGGCCGATGAAGCATCGGTCGCGTGCGATCGAGCCTAGCAGCAGGCCGCTTGAGGCGGCTATAGGAAAAATCCGATCGGTTGTAGACATCCGCTGCATGCGTGTAGACGAATGGCCACACTGGGGAGACTGGTCGGCGCAGCTTGGGGTGACGAGGCGAGATTGGTGGGGCTGGGTCGCGGCTTACGCCGCTCTTACATTGGGCGGTGCTGAGGTTGCGGCGCGAAATTGAAGGTGCGCGGTCGCGGCTTGCGCCGCTCCTACCTAGGGCGGTGCAGAGGGCTACGGCGCGAAATTGTAGGTGCGTGGTCGCGGCTTGCGCCGCTCCTACCCTGGGCGGTGCCGGGGCTACGGCGCGAAGTTGAAGGTGCGCGGTCGCGGCTTGCGCCGCTCCTACCCGGGTGCATTGAGGCGACGCGACGAGGTCGAAGGCGTGCGGCACGAGGTGTGCCGCGGAGCACGCTCAGTCGAGCAGGCCCTTGCGCAGCGCGTAGCGCACCAGTTCGGCGGTGTTGCGCACGTCGAGTTTGTCGAGCACGCGGGCGCGGTGGTTTTCGGCGGTCTTGGCGCTGATGTCGAGCTTGCGGGCGATCTCTTTGGTGGTCAGGCCTTCGGCGATCAGGTGGAACACTTCGCGTTCGCGCGGGGTCAGGCGGCCGTAAGGGTCTTCGACGGTGCGCTCGGGATGGCGCATCTGTTCGGCCATGGCCTTGGCCGCCTGCGGGCCGAAATAGCTGCGGCCAGCGTGCAGGCTGCGCACGGCTGCGAGCAGTTCCGAAGCGGCGCTGTCTTTGACCAGGTAACCGGAAGCGCCGGCGCGCACCGCTTGCAGTACGTACTCATCTTCCTGGTGCATGGTCAGCACCAGCACGCGGGTGTCGGGCAGGGCTTCGCGCAAACGCCGCACGACTTCGATACCGTTCAGGCGCGGCATCGAAATGTCGGCGACGACGATGTCGGGACGAGTCGCGATGGCCTGGGTAACCGTCTCCAGGCCGTCGGACGCCTGGGCCACGACTTCGATCGCACCGTCGGCCTGCAACAGGCTGACGAGACTCTCGCGTACGAGAGTGTGGTCGTCTGCGATCAGAACGCGGATAGTAAAACTCGCCATGCGGGCAAAGTGCGCGCCGGCTTCGCCGCCGTCAAGCCTCAGGCGTCGGCGACGGGCGGCAACGGCAGCACGGCGCGCAAGCGCGTGCCTTCGCCCGGCACGGAATGGATTTCGAGTTTTCCGTCGTACAGGCGCAAACGCTCGCGCATGCCGCCGAGGCCGCAACCGCCGGACGCGGCAACCGCGTCGGGGTCGTAACCGCAACCGTCGTCGACGACTTGCAATTGCAGCAAGCCGCCGCGCGCGACGAGGCGCAAAAGCACACTTCGTGCCTGCGCATGTTTGGCGGCGTTATTGATCGCTTCCTGGGCGACGCGGAACAGCAGCGTCTGCAGATCGCCGTCGAGTGCGGGCAGCGCTTCGATCTCGATCGCCACGTCCATGCCGCTGGCTTCGCTCTGGCTGCGCGCCAACCAACGCAGCGCCGGCTCCAGGCCGAGGTCGTCGAGGATCGGCGGGCGCAGCAGGCGCGAGAGTTCGCGAGTGTCTTCAAGCGTGTCGGCGCACAGCGCGATCGCCGCCTCCAGGCGCGTACGTTGCTCCTCCGAGAGCCCGTCTGCGAGTTGAACCAGGCGGTGCTTGAGCGCGGTCAGGTTCTGGCCGATGCCGTCGTGCAGTTCGCGCGCGAGGCGGCGGCGCTCGTCTTCCTGCACCCGCCACACCGAGCGGCCGAGCCGACGGAACTCGCGTTCGTTGGCTTCCAGGCGTTGCAGCAGGCTGCGGTATTGATCGCGGATGCGATCCAGCGACAGTTCCTGTTCGGTGGGGGGAGCGGACCGGCTCATTGCGCCTCCTTGGCTGGCACGGGCTCGACGCGGTCGAAGCCGGCGCGCAGGGCTTGCGGCAATCCGTCGCGCAAGGTCTTCAATGCCGCATCGGCCTTGTTGCGTGCGCTGCGTTCGCCGGCGACGTCGCCGGCCGCCGCATAGGCGCTTGCGCCGAGCCGATGCAGCGCAACGGCACGATGAAAATCTCCGTCGCGCAAGCGCTGCACGGCCTCGCGGTAGTGACCCAGGGCCACGGTGGGATCGCGTGCGGCCAGGGCCTGCCGCATCGCCAGTTCCAGCCAGGCCAACCGCAGGCCGGCGTGGCCGAGGCTGGCGGTGGCACGGCCGAGCGAGGGATCGGCGCGTTCATTGCGGGCCTGTTCCAGTGCGATCTGCAGTTGCAACTGGCGCACGCCGGAGGCCTCGGCGAGTTGCCGGGCCTGACGCAAGGCGGGGCCGGCCTGGGCCGCGCGTTGCTCGCGTGCCGCCAACTGCGCTTGCAGCAGATAAGCGATCGCGCGTTGTTCGCTGGACGCTTGTGCGAGCGGTTTGTCTTGCCCGTCGAGCAAACGCCGCGCCTCGGTCACGGCCTGCGCTTCCAACAGGGCTTGGACGCGCAGCAGGTCGACATCGACCTGGCCGCGCGCGTCTTCGCGCTGCCGGAACAACTCGCCGGCTTTGCGCGCCTGGTCGATCGCCGCAGCGTAATGGCCTTGCAGCAGTTCCAACTCGGCGAGGTTGCGGCGGCTCACCGCGACCTCTTCCAACATCTGCTGCTGTTCGGCGGCGTTCAAGGAATGCTGCAGCAGGCGGCGCGCCTCGTCCCACTGACCGCGCGCCGTCGCGAGCAGGCCGAGGTTCTGTTCGGTGCGGATGCGCCCGGTCTGTTCGCCGAGCGCGGCATAGGCCTCTGCCGCCTGCTGCCAGTACACCTGGGCGTCGTCGTAGGCGCCGAGCTGATAGTCGGCGAAGCCGATGTTGTTGAGCGCCTGGGCGGTGCCGTGCGGGTCGTCTACCTGGCGCCAGGCCTGCAAGGCGCGACGGAACGCGTCGAGCGCGCCGGGGTAGTCGCCGCGCTCCTCGGCCAGCAGGCCGAGTTCGTTCTCGACCGCGGCCAGGCCGGCACGATCGTCCAACTCGACATGCAGCGCACGCGCCTGCGCCAACGCGGCAGCGGCCTCGTCGAACTTGCCGGTGGTGGCGAGCACGTTGGCGAGATTGCGCAAGCTGGTCGCCACGCCGCGGCGGTTGCCGAGCGCACGCCGCAGTTCCACCGCCTTGCGGTACTGCTCGGCGGCATCGGCCGATTGGCCGAGACGGCCGTAGCCGACGCCGAGCGCGTTGACCGTTTCCGCTTCGCCGCCGAGGTTGCGGCTGCGCTTGAACAAGACCAGGGCGCGCACCAGGTAGTCGTCGACCGCGCGCCGCGCCTGCCCTTGCAGGATCGAGAACTTGCCGAGTTCGAACCACACCCGCGGGTCGTCGCCGTCGCGCTCGGCCAGACGCAGCAAGGCGGCCACCGCGGCCTTGAAGTCGCCGCCGGCACCGAGGCCGCGGGCGAGGTTGAGTTCGGCGTAGGTGTCGTCCGGGGTCTTGGCCAGCCACTCGCGCCAAGCCGCGACGGCCTTGGGCGGGTCGCCTTGCAGCAGGGCATGTTCGGCATCGAGCCGGCGCCGCAGGCGTTCGCCGATGCCGGCCACGGCCTGGCCGCGTTCGACCGCTTCGAAGGCGGCGTCCTGCTCGCCGATGGCGAGAGCGGCTTCGCCCTGGGCGAGCCAGGCTATGGCGTAGTCGGGTGCGGCGGCGGTGGCGAGGCCGAACTGGCTCAGCGCATCGCTCAATCGGCCTTGGCGACGCGCCAGCAGGCCGGCGCCATAGGCATCGAGCGCCTTGCCGGCATCGGGCAAGGCCAGGGCGATCGCCGACGGCAAGGCCAGCGCGCGCACGGTGTCCGGCGTCGCCGTCCAGGCCTGCAAGGCCGCGCTCGGGTCGGCGGCGAGCGGCCCGGCGAGGGTCTGCGCCGGGGCACCGGCGACACGCAGTTCGGCGTCGATGCGCCAGCGCCCGTCGCGCTCGATCAAGCGCGGCTGCAACACGCGCCGCGCCGCCGCGAGCCGGCTCAGGGCGGCGGTATCGGGTACCGCGTTGCCGGTCGGGTCGAGTTGCCGCAGTGCCTGCACGGTGCGCTCTTCGTCGACCACGGCGACACCGGGCGATGCCGCGAGCGCATCGCGCAAATGCGCGCCCAAACCGAGCAGACGCGGCGCCAGCGCATCGTCGCCGGCATAGCGGATCGGCAAGACCAGCAAACGGTCCAGGGGCGCCGAGGCCACCTGCACCGGCGCGCTGTCGCGCTGCCACCACCAGGCGCCGGCACCGGCGAGCAAGGCCAGCGCAGCGGCCGCGGCCAGCCAGAGGGCGCGCGGGGAACGACCGCCTTCGCGATAGCCGTCGCGAGGCACCTCTTTGGCGTCGAGCGCGGCGATCACCGCGGCCGCGTCCTTGAAGCGGTGCGCCGGTTGCGGCCGCAGCAGTTTGTCGACCAGGCGCGCGATCCAGGCCGGCAGTTCGGCGCGCTGTACGGTCACCGGCGGCGGCGTGCGCAGCATGCGTTGCGCCAGCACCTCGCTAACGGTGCCGCCGGCGAACGGCAGCTTGCCGGTCAGCATTTCGTACAGGATCAGGCCGAGCGCATACAGATCGCTGCGCGCATCGAGCGCTTCGCCGCGCGCCTGCTCCGGCGACAGATAATCCGGCGTGCCGATCACCGCGCCGGACTGGGTCAGGCCGCTGCTCGCGAGCGAGCGCGCCACGCCGAAATCGCTGATGTAGGCATTGCCCTGCGCATCGAGCAGCACGTTGGCCGGCTTGAGGTCGCGATGCACCACGCCCTTGGCGTGCGCGGCGGCGAGGCCTTCGGCGAGCTGACGGGCGATGCGCAGAGCGCTGTCGACGGCGAACGGCCCGTCGCGATCGAGCCGGCGGTCGAGCGATTCGCCGTCGACGAAATCCATGCTGATCAACCAACGGCCTTCGTGCTGCGCCAGGTCGTGGATGCGCACGACGTGGGCGCTGGACACTTGCCGCGCCAGCAACAGTTCCTGGCGGAAGCGCTCGAACGCATCCGGGCGGTGCATCAGTTCCGGACGCAGCAGTTTCAGCGCGACCTGGATGTCCAGGGCCAGGTCGGTGGCGCGATAGACCACGCCCATGCCGCCGACCCCGAGCATCGATTCGATGCGGAAGCGCCCGGCCAGCACGCTGCCCGGCGCCAGATCGGCGTGCTGATAGAGACCGGTGGCGGTCGCGTCGTGCCCGGTACCGCCCGAAGCGCTCATCCCGCCTCCCCGAACTGGGCGGCGACGATGCGCTCCCACTGCGGCGCAGCCGGCTGGGCATCGAGCCATTCGCTGGTGCGGCGCACGGCGATCCATACCGCCGCGCCTTCGGCGAAGGCCTCGAGCAACTCCAGGTCGAGGGTGGTGATCGCCGGCCCCGGGCGCACGCGATCGGCGTACAGCACACCAAGCGTTTGTTCGCCGTCGAGCAGCGGCAGGCATACCAGGGTGTTGATTCCGGCCGCGACCACCGAGGCGCGCGTCGCCAACCAGGCTTCGCTGCGGACGTCGTTGGCGACCACCGCGCGGCGCTGTTGCAAGGCTTTGCGCACCGCGCCGACGCTGCCGGAGAACTCGCGCGCACCGAGCCGACCCGGGTCGAGCGCCAGACTGCTGTGCACCTTATAACCGTCGCCGTCGCCGGCTTCGAACAAGACGAAACCGCGCTCGCATTGGGCCAGGTCCAACACCGCGCGCAGACTGCCGTCGAGCAGGTCGTCGAGCCGGGTCAGGCCTTGCAGCCGCATCGTATGCGCGGTGGCCGCGGCGCGCCGCAACGACTGGCCCTGTTCGCCGGCGGCGATCTCGGCGGCGCCGAGCGGCGCGAACTCGCAATGGACGTCGCCGAAGCGCAGCCAATACGGCTCGGTCATGACCAGCTCGTCGACCGCGAGACCGTCGGCGAAGCTGCCGTTCTTGCTGCCGAGGTCGCGCAGGCGCCAGCCGTCGGCTTCGCCGCGCAGCTCGGCGTGCCGGCGCGAGATCGAAGGGTGCGCGATGACCAGGTCGCAATCGGGCGCACGGCCGATGCTCAACGCATCGCCCGGTCGCAATGACCGGACGACCGCAGCGTGATCTGGCGGATAGGCGATCAGGCGCGCCTGCATCGGCTCATCTTAGCGTCGCCGATGCAGGAAAGGCAGGCGCGACGGCGCAAAGCGCAAGCCGCCGATGACGCGGTGTGCTTATTGGCCGAAGTCGCGCAGGTAGGCGACGCTGAACTTCAGCGTCGCGGCCCCCGCGATCAGTTCGCCGGCGTGGTTGTCGAGGTCGCGGGCGGCGCGCCACTGATCGGCGAGCGGACTGCCGGCGCGCGCGACGGCGCGGGCACGGAACGCATCCAGCGCCGCGATCGCATCGGCGTACTCGGCCGCGGCAACGGCGGTGGCGACGGTGTCCAGCCAGGCATCGAACGCCGCCTGCTCGGCCACGGGCAATTGATCGACGCGGGCGCGCAGCCAGGAAATCTTCTGGGCGATCACGCTGCCGGTGGCGCGCAGGTCCGACAGCACCAGGAACTGCGAGAAACCGCCGGTGGTGCCGCGCGCGCGCACGCTGCCCGGGGCGATTTCATCGGAGATGTCGCGGAAGTTGCCGCCCAGCGAGGCCTTGAACAGGCGGTAGGAACTGCCCGCGCTGTAGCTCAGCGCGTGGGTGTGCACTTCGACGCGCACGCCGCGACGAAAGCTGAGCCCGCCGAGCGCCGGCGGCTCGATGGTGATCAGCAGCGGAAAGGCGGGATCGAGCGGAGTCAGGCCGAGGCTAGGCAGGCGCGCGAGCAGGGCGCTGTCGGTAAGGCTGACCAGCTGGGCGCTGACCCCCAGGCTGGACGCCTGCAGGCCGCTGGCGTCGTCGAAGGTCAGGGTGAGATCGGCGACCGGCTGCGCGGGATCGCCGACCACGATCGTGGCGGTGTTGCCGGAAGCGTTGACGGTGACCGGCAGTGATTGCGCCGATGCGACGGCGCTGGACACGAACAGGGCGGCGGCTGCCAGCAGCCTCGACGCCAACGCCAACTTCCCCATCGCTTACTCCGGCGTACGACCACGCGGAGAGGCAGGCTAAACCGAAATGTGACGTGTGTCTCTAGGGGATTTCCCTCAGCGCCCTCTCGGGGAAGCTGACTGGGGGTTTTCCGGGCTTGCCGCTGAAGGAACTCCCGGATGCCCCGACCGCCGCGGCCGGTTCATGTTCGGCCGACACGGTCACCGACTCTCGGATGGAAGGGCGGCAGGCACGGCGGCACCCGCCGCGCCCGCCGTCGCCTGAGGGTTTCTCCCCAGCCGGGTTAGGGGGAAGTCCCGATGCGATCGCCCCGGGCGGCTGCGAATACTCCGGACACGCCTCACGTCCTGGGCGTTTCCGGAGCCATTCGACCATGTCATCGCGAATTCCCCGTAAGACCTTCCGCGTCTGCGCCATCGCCGCCGGCGTACTCGCCAGCGGCGTCGCCCTGGCCGACGCCCACCTCGATCCGCAGTTGCTCAAGCGCATGGCCGCCGTCGCCGGCACCGAGCCGCTGCAGGTGGTGGTCAGCTACAAGCAGTCGAGCCCGGTGACTTCGGCCCAGGTCGCGGCGCTGCGTGCGCTCGGCATCGACCAGGGCGTGACCATGCGGACCCTGCCGATCGCCGGCGCGCTGGCGACGCCGGCGGAGATCCGCGCCCTGGCCCAGCGCGACGACGTCGCCTCGATCTACTGGAATGCGCCGCTGCGCTACTTCAACAAGGAAGCGCGCGAGATCACCGGCGCGGCACGCGCCGTCAACAACCCCGGCGACTACGTACGCGCGGTGCCGTTCAGCGGCGCCGGCATCACCGTGGTGGTCAACGATTCCGGCATCGACGCCAGCCACGACGACCTCAAGTTCCGCGAGCACGTGGTCGAGAACACCCTCGGCACCACCAACCTCAACTCGCTCGACTCGATGCTGCCGATCTCCTACACCGAGGGGGTGATCAACACCGACCTCGGCTCCGGCCACGGCACCCATTGCGCCGGCACCATCGGCGGCAACGGCGCCCGCTCCAACGGCCTGTACCGCGGCGTGGCGCCGGGCGCGGACCTGGTCGGTTACGGCTCGGGCGCGGTGTTGCTGATCCTCGATGCAGTCGGCGGCCTCGACTACGCCGCCACCAAGCAGTTCAGCTTCGATCATCCGATCCGCGTGACCAGCAACTCCTGGGGCAGCAGCGGCAAGTTCAATCCGCTCAACCCGGTCAACGTTTCGACCTACGAGTTGTACAAGCGCGGCATCGTCAGCGTGTTCGCCGCCGGCAACGACGGCCCCGGCGAAGACACCCACAACCCCTACGCACAGGCACCGTGGGTGATCTCGGTCGGCGCCGGCGAGAAGGACGGCGTGCTGACCGGCTTCTCCTCGCGCGGCAAGCGCGGCGAAAGCGGCAGCTTCACCATGCCCGACGGCCGCCAGTGGACCTACTTCAACCAGCCCACCATCGTCGCGCCGGGCGTCGACATCGTGTCGACACGCGCCCTCACCGGCGCCTTGCCGGCGACCGAAGCGCAGCACGACGCCGAAACCCTGGCGCCGGCCTATCTGGCCTTTTACACCCACATGAGCGGCACCTCGATGGCGACGCCGCACGTCGCCGGCATCGTGGCGCTGATGCTGGAAGCCAATCCCAACCTGACCCCGGCGCAGATCAAGGACATCCTCGAACGCACCTCGACCAACATGACCGGGCGCCTGGCCTGGGAGGCCGGCGCCGGCCACGTCAACGCCTACACCGCGGTCGCCGAGGCCGCCGCGCTGCGCTACGGCTTCGGCGCCACGGTCAACCCGCTGCGCGCGTTCAACGCCAACGCGATCCTGTCCGGCGGCGTGCCCAACCTGCCGTTCTCGGTCGACTTCGCCCCGGTCGGCACGGTCGAGGAACAAAGCTTCACCGTCGCCAGCGACATCGCCTGGGTCGCGGCCCGCGCCACCATCGGCGAGAACACGCTGGCGGTGGTGCTGACCGATCCGGACGGCATCAAGTACGGCTCCTCGATCGCCCTGCCGGTGCTCGGCGACACCGTCACCACCGGCGCGCCCGGCAAGCCCGGTGTGTGGAAGGTCAGCGTGCGCGGCATCGGCTCGGTATCCGGCACCAACCTCGACCCGGCCAAGGTCACCAACGGCTACGGCCTGCCCGGCACGGTCAATGGCGAGATCAGCTTCCTCAAGAGCGGCGGCTACACCGGCATGGACGATGTCGCCACGCACGCGGCGCGCTCGGCGATCGAATTCGCCGTAGCCCATCGCCTCGTCGACGGCTACTCGGACCAGCAGTTCCGCCCCGATGCGACGCTCAAGCGCAGCGAACTGGCGCAGTACCTGTTGATGGGCCAGAGCGTGCGCCAGTACCTGCCGTTCAACGGCCGCTCCAGCTTCAGCGACCTCTCGCCCGGCGACGCGCGTTACGCCTACGCCGAATCCGCGGTCGCCAACGGCGGCGCACTGCGCGACTTGAGCCAGTCGCAGGACGGCGTGATGGGCACGCTCAACGGCTCGTTCCGCCCGAACGACAGCGTCAGCCGGGTCAGCCTGGCCTATTCGCTGGTACAGAGCCTGGCCCTGCAGAGCGAAGCACGCGCCTTCAACGGCCAGCTGACCGCGTTCTACGACGGCAAGCGCATCGCCATCGACGATGCGGCGTCGATCCCGGCCAGCCTGCGCGGCTACGTGCAGCTCGCCCTCGACCGCGGCCTGATCAACGCGCGTTTCGCCGTCACCCAGGGCCCGTTCGACCTGCAGCCGACCCTGCACGCTTACTTCGACCCCGGCAAGACGGTGAGCCGCGCCGCCTTCGCCGTCGCCGCGGGCCGTTACCTGGTCGCCTATCAGAGCGCCGAGGACTGAGCTGCGAGGCAGGCAAGGAGACCTAACGAGCGGCCCGGGAAACCGGGCCGCTCTGTTGTCGGCCGCGTCCGCCATTACGACTGCAACGCGGCGCGCGATGCGACCGCGATAGCCATTGCGGCACGGGCAGATCGCGCTGTTCGCGGTTGCGCCTACAATCGGCGGATGGATCATCAACTCATCATCAAGTTCTGGCGCAAATCCCTGGCCGACGAGGCCTTCCTGGCGACGATCGAGGCCGAGCTGAAGGCGGCGCTGGGCGATACGGTCGAACTGGAGGGTTACGACGTCAGCGCGAAAGAGATCAATCTGTTCATGCTGACCGCCGACCCGCGCCATAGCTTCCGCCGCGCCAAGGACGTGCTGGAACGCCTGGGTTTGTTGCAGGGCATGTCGGCCGCGCATCGCCTGGTCGGCGGCGCGCGCTTCACTTCGCTGTGGCCGCTGCGCGCGATGCGCAAGTTCACCCTGCCCTAGCGCTTTGCCGCGAGATGACGTGCGCACTCACTGCACGGTTGCGTCCTCGCGCATCCGGCCGTCCCGCTTGCATCGATACGGCATGCAGGCACGCCTGCTCAGTACGCCGTTCGTCTGCGACTGCCGACGTGCGCAGCCGGCTGTGACCGCGATCGTGGTTTAGGCACTCGCCGGCTCGCCGACACTGTTGATCCCCCGACCGCCTCGATATCCGCGGCCGCATCGCCGCACCGGCGATTTGTCGTAAGGCATGAGCCCGGCTACGATGCCGCGGGATCGTCGGCCTTGGGGAAGGCCGGCCCGACTGCCCGGCCTTGCCCCGCAGTCCCACTCTCTGGGTAGCACGCATCGACATCATGGCGACGCGCTTCATCATCGAAGACACCGATCACGCGCAATCGCTGAGCCAACACGGCTCGCTGGCCGAGGCGTGGGTGGAGTTGCGGCGTTTGTCGGGCATTCCCTGGGACCAGGCGCCGAACATCGCACCGTGCACGGGCTGGCGCACCTGCGGCCGTTCCTACGAGATCATCGAATTCGACACCTCGCTGGACCCGTGGCGCGAAGTGCAGCGCGTGTCCGGCTTCGGCATACGCGCGCTCGGCGTGGTGTGGGCGCCGGATGCGCAGCGCGACGAGCCCTGAGCCGCTCGCGCTTCAATCCACCAGAAAACCGCCGGTGAGATTGAGGATGCCGCCGGTCATCGCCGAAGCGCGATCCGATGCCGCATAGACCGCACTGCCGGCGATGTCGGCGAGCGTCGGCAGACGCTTGAGCAAGGTGCTCTCGGCCGCGCCCTGCAGCATCGCTTCGACCGAGATGCCGGCCTGGTCGGCAAGCGGCTGGAACACCTCGCGGCTGTGCGAACCCGCGTCCAGCGCCTCGGGTATCGCATGCGAACGCAGGCACACCGTGCGGATGCCGCGCCCGCCGAGTTCGCCGGCCAGATGGCGCGACATCGCTTCGACGCCGGCGCAGGCGACGCAATGGCCCAGGTAGCCCGGACCGGTCATGCGCGCGACCGGCGTGACCAGGCTCAGGATGACGCCGCCGCGCTCGCCCATATGGCGCGCCGCGGCTTGTGCGGTGAGGTAGTTCGAGCGGATGTACGAGTGGACCGGATACTCGAAATCGCCGAGCGGCAATTCGGCGAACGGCACGCCTTGCACGTGCACGAAGGCCACCGCGTTGAAGACGATATCGATGGCGCCGGCCTTCGCCGCGACTGCCTCGGCGTGGCGATCGATCGCGTCCGCATCCAGTGCATCGACCTGCGCGCTCTCGGCGATGCCGCCGGCCTTCGCGATGTCCGCCACGACCGCATCGAGACGCGCCCGGCTGCGGCCGGCGAGGAACAGGCGCGCGCCTTCGCGCGCGAACGCACGCGCCACCGCGCCGCCGATCGCGCCGCCACCGCCGTGGATCACCGCCACCTTGCCTTCGAGCTCCCGCTTCATTGCGCCTCCGTTCGAACCGCATCGTCGTGCGTGCGCGCCGGCCGCGACTGCGCGGCGGCGCATGAGGCGGCCAGCTAACACCGGCGCCGCGCGGTTTTCAAGTTTGTGCGCGGGTTGCGGTTTCGCGGATCAGGCTTCTTCCCAGCTGATCCGCACCTCGTGCTTGCCGAGGATGAGGCGATACTCGAACGAGAATCCCTGGCCCGGGTCGAGCGAGCCGACCAGTTCGGTGCTGCCGTCGTCCAGGGTCCGCGTTTGATACGCACCGGTTCGCACCAGGGCCTGCAGACGGCGCGCAGCGGCCGGCTGCCAGTACTTCGAGACCGTAGCGAACAGGCGCTCGATAGCGACTTCACGCGAAGGTGCGGATGCGCCAGGCGCGTAGACCAGACTCACCGTCGTGCCGTAATGCACGCAACCGCCGCTGGCGACGGTGATCGTCTCGCCGTTGCGTAGTTTCCAAATGGCAGTGCCGGTGGCGTCGAGCCGGCCGCCGTGGCGCGCGGCGATTTGTTGCATGCGCTTGGCGAAATAGGCTTGGTCGAAATCGCAGTCGCTGTCCTGCGCGCCTGCGGGCAGAGCGACTGCGAGCATCGCCAACGACAGCATCCAGCGGATCGAGCGATTCATGCGGCGTCCTTTCGCGATGTCGGTCCATTGATGGCGCGACTATGCCGGCAGCCGCGTTGCCGAATCAATGGCCGTCCGCGGTGACTCGCATCGCGCCGACGGGCGGCGAGCATGGCCGCGCAACGGGCGCTCGTTACCGCGCCTCGGCTTCGCAGTAACGCTTGAGCACCGCCAGGGTGACTTCCCAGTAGAAATTCATGTGGCCGTAGACTGCATAGTGGCCGAGATTGCTCAGGCGCAGCCCGAGTCGCGTGCCGTGGTCGCTCGGGTGCAGCCGCAATGCGATGCCGACGTGGTTCTCGGGCGCGTCGGCGAGCGCTCGCCGCGACAGCGAACTCCAATGGCTGTATTCGAGGGCGCGTCCGGCTTCGAAGACACGAACGATGCCGCTGTTCTCGAAACGCAGCCGCCCGTGCAACACGCCGCGGATCACGATCGGGCTGCCGATGGCCCAGTCGGTGACGACTTCGAGCGGCTCCTCCGACATCCACGCCGGCATGCGCACAGGATCGGTCAGCGCCTGCCACACCGTCGTGGGCGCGGCCTGGATATCGATGCTTTTGGTTACCGGGTCGGGAAAACTCGGGTGACCGTCCATCGTCTGCGGATTCCCTGCAACGGTTCGAGTGCGCGCAAGCGGCGAGCGTGGTCGCCGCTGAACCCGCTTATTCGACTTCTTCCGGCGGCGGCACGATCGCGCTGGGATCGAGGGCGAGACGGCCGGCGATCAACACCGCCTGGGTGCGGTTGTTGGCGCCGAGCTTGCGCAGGATCGCGGTGACGTGGGCCTTGACCGTCGCTTCGGAGACGCCGAGTTCGTAGCCGATCTGTTTGTTGAGCAGGCCGGCGCCGAGCATCTGCAGGACGCGGAACTGTTGTGGGGTGAGGTCGCGCAGGCGTTGCGCGGCTTCGTGTTCGTCGGCGTTCGCGGCCGGCGCGGCGAAAGCGGCGGCCGGCGCCCAGCGGTCGCCGTCGAGCACCGTCGTCAGCGCCGCGCCGAGCGTCGCCGCATCGGCGGACTTGGGAATGAAACCGACCGCGCCGTGATCGAGCGCGCGGCGCATCGTCGCCGGCTCCTCGCGCGCCGACACCACCACGATCGGCAATTGCGGATGCAGCGCGCGCAGATGCACGAGCGCGCTGAAGCCTTGCGCGCCGGGCATGTTGAGATCGAGCAGCAACAGATCGGCGTCGGATTCTGCCTCGACCAGCGCGTACAGCGCATCGACACTGTCGGCTTCGCGCAGGGCCGCGTCCGGCAGCACCCGCGCGACCGCGCCGCGCAAGGCTTCGCGGAACAGCGGGTGGTCGTCGGCGATCAGCAGGGTCGGCATGGGGCGGGCCTGGTCGGGGGAAGGGCGCTGCGGACGACGTACATGGCAGGAATCTTACGTCGTATAGGGGGTTCCTCCGCTATTGGACGATGGGTGAAGGCAGGTGAAATGTGGGTATGCATTCGTATGAACCCCGTCTCAAAACGCCCACACGCCACCTGCGAAGCGGCGCCAGCGCCGCCGAACAGCGGCTGTGGTGGCGGCTGCGGCGCGAGCAGATGTCCGGCGTGCGGTTCTACCGGCAGAAGCCGTTGCTGCGCTGTATCGTCGACTTTTATGCGTTGGCGGCGAGGTCGATCGTGGGAGTCGATGGCGCGCAGCACAAGACCGATTCGGGTTTGGCGGCGGATGCGCGGAGGACGGCGGAACTGGAAACGCTGGGGCTGAAGGTGATCCGCTTCGACAACCTGCAGGCGCTCAAGGAAACGACGGCAGTGATGCAAGAAATACACCGAGTGGTGTCCGAGCGCTTGCCAGGAGTGCATAGAAGCTGAGAGGCGAAAGCCAAGGCAAATCCCCCCTGCCCCCTTTTCAAAGAGGGGAACAGCACCAGCACGAGCGAGGCTGTTCGTAGTCTCGCTCGCGAAATCGCCCGGCAACGACATCCCTTCCTTTCGAATTCCCCCCTTTGAGAAGGGGGGCCAGGGGGATTTGCTGTTGCTGTTGCAACCACCACCTAATCGGCACGGCCGCTAGACGGCCGTGCTTCGCCCTAAGGTGATGCCTTACTTGCCCAGACGCTCGTTGACCAGGCTCTCGACCACCGACGGGTCGGCCAGGGTGCTGGTGTCGCCGAGCTGGTCCGGGGCGTTCTCGGCGATCTTGCGCAGGATGCGGCGCATGATCTTGCCCGAACGGGTCTTCGGCAGGCCCGGCGCCCACTGCAGATGGTCGGGCGTGGCGATCGGGCCGATTTCCTTGCGCACCCAGGCCACCAGCTCCTTGCGCAGGTCGTCGTTCTGCGCTTCGCCGGCGATCAGGGTCACATAGGCGTAGATGCCCTGGCCCTTGAGGTCGTGCGGGAAACCGACCACGGCCGCTTCGGCGACCTTCGGGTGCGAGACCAGGGCGCTCTCGACTTCGGCGGTGCCGATGCGGTGGCCGCTGACGTTGATGACGTCGTCGACGCGCCCGGTGATCCAGTAGTAGCCGTCGGCATCGCGGCGGCAGCCGTCGCCGGTGAAGTAGCTGCCGGGATAGGTCTTGAAATAGGTCTCGATGAAACGCGGATGATCGCCGTAGACAGTGCGCATCTGCCCCGGCCAGGAATCCTTCAACACCAGATTGCCTTCGGCCTCGCCTTCGAGTTCGCCGCCGTTGGCGTCGACCAGGGCCGGCTGCACGCCGAAGAAGGGCTTGCTCGCCGAGCCGGGCTTGAGGTCGATCGCGCCGGCCAGCGGGGTGATCAGGATGCCGCCGGTCTCGGTCTGCCACCAGGTGTCGACGATCGGGCAACGCGAATCGCCGACCACTTCGTAATACCAACGCCAGGCTTCGGGGTTGATCGGCTCGCCGACCGTGCCGAGCAGGCGCAGCGAGGCGCGCGAGGTTTTCTTGACCGGTTCGTCGCCGTCGCGCATCAACGCGCGGATCGCGGTCGGCGCGGTGTAGAACACGCTCACCTTGTGCTTGTCGATCACGTTCCAGAAACGCGACACGTCCGGATAGTTCGGCACGCCCTCGAACACCAGCGCGGTGGCGCCGTTGGCGAGCGGGCCGTAGACGATGTAACTGTGACCGGTGACCCAGCCGACGTCGGCGGTGCACCAGTAGATGTCGTCTTCGCGCAGGTCGAACACCGCTTCGTGGGTAAAGCTGGCATAGACCAGGTAACCGCCGGTGGTGTGCAGCACGCCCTTGGGCTTGCCGGTGCTGCCGGAGGTGTAGAGGATGAACAGCGGGTCTTCCGCGTTCATGCGCTCGGGCTCGCAGGTCTCCGGCTGGCCTTCGACCACCGCGTCGTACCAGCGGTCGCGCGGCATCTGCATGTCGACCGCGGCGCCGGTGTGGCGCACGACCAGCACGGTCTCGACCGAGTTGGTGCCGGGCAGCTTCAGGGCCGCATCGACGTTGGCCTTGAGCGGGATCTTCTTGCTGCCGCGCAGGCCTTCGTCGGCGGTGATGACCAGCTTGCTGGCGCAGTCGGCGACGCGGTCGGCGATCGAGTTCGGGGCGAAGCCGCCGAACACCACCGAGTGGATCGCGCCGACCCGCGCGCAGGCGAGCATCGCCACCACGGCCTCGGGAATCATCGGCAGGTAGATGGTGATGCGGTCGCCCTTCTTGACGCCGAGGTTGCGCAGCGCATTGGCCAGACGGCACACGCGCGCATGCAGCTCACGGTAGCTGATGTGCTCGGCCGGCAGGTTCGGATCGTCGTGCTCGAACAGCAGCGCGGTCTTGTCGCCGCGCTCGGCCAGATGGCGGTCGAGGCAGTTGACGCTGGCGTTGAGCTCGCCGTCCTCGTACCAGTGAATGCGGAAGTCGGCCAGATCGAAGCTGACGTTCTTGATCTTGGTCGGCGCCTTGAACCAGTCCAGACGCTTGGCCACGCCGCCCCAGAACACGTCGGGGTCGGCGACCGATTCGGCGTAGAGACGTTCGTAGTCTTCGCGCCGGTAGCGCGACTTCGCAGCGAAGTCCGCGTCGGTCGGGTAGACGGTGACGGGGTGAGTCATGAGTGGGGGCTCCGTAAGGCTGGCTGTGTCGATGCGCGGGCTTCGTTATAGCCGACCCGGCGCGCGACGCCTATGCCGCGATCGCCGGGGACGGGGGTCGCGGCGCTCGACCGCGGCCGCGACCGGCGAGCGGGCCTTGCGCGCGGGCGCGCGCGATCGCTCAGTTTGCCGCATTCATCGCGACCCTCGCTGCGGCATCGGTTTAGACCTTGGTCGTAAACGGAGAACTGAATCGCGCCGTTACGACCAATGGCGAATGGTGAAGCCGTCTCGGCCACGCGCAGGCTGGCCGCAGCCGCACGTACCGCGCGGCGTTCCTCGGGAGGGAATCATGACGTTCACTAGTGTGCTCACATGCACGGCACCGCGGCGCGCGGCGATGCGACGGCGGCCCCTGGCCGCGGCCCTGCTGGTCGCCCTGGCGCTGCCCGGCCTGGCTTTCGCGCAGACGGCGAAGGAAAAAGAACTCGAAACGCGCGTCGCCGAACTCGAGCGCATGGTCCAGCAACTGGTCTCGCAACAGCAGCAGGTGCAGACCCAGGTCACCGAGGTCAAGGCCGCACAGGCCGCCGCGCCGACCGCGGTCGCGGCGACACCGGCCAAGCCCGGCATCCAGAGCACGCCGATCTCGACCGCCGGCAACCCCGGCACCCGTTTCAGCTACGGCGGTTTCATCAAGCTCGACGCCTCGGTCACCCAGACCAACGACGGCGACATCGCCGACGGTTCGGTCGGACGCCTGTTCTACGTGCCCAAGGCGATTCCGGTCGGCGGCGCGGCCACCCGCGAAGGCGGCAGCGACACCGACATGGGCGCGAATTTCTCGCGCTTCTGGTTCGCCGCCGACACCGACCTGGAGAGCGGCGACAAGCTCAAGGGCTATCTGGAATTCGACCTCTACGGCGGCGGCAGCACCGCATTCACCGGCAGCGAAGTCGCCACCAACACCTATGCGCTGACCCTGCGCCAGGCCTACGTGACCTGGAACAAGTGGATGGCCGGCCAGGCCTGGTCGAACTTCCAGGACACCGCGGCGTTGCCGGACACGGTCGACTTCCTCAGCCCCACCGAGGGCACGGTGTTCGTGCGCCAGGCGCAATTGCGTTACACCAGCGGGCCATGGTCGTTCTCGATCGAAAACCCGGAAACCGTGTACACACCGTTCCGCGGCAACATGGCCCAAGTCGCCGGCGACGACGGCGCGGTACCGGACGTGACCGCGCGCTACACCGCCAAGGGCGATTGGGGCCACTTCAGCGTCGGCGCGCTCGCACGCCAGCTCAAGTACCAGTCCGGGCGCGTCAACGACAGCAGCACCGGTTACGGCCTGAGTCTGTCGGGCAAGTGGAACCTCGGCGCCAAGGACGACCTGCGCTACATGATCACCACCGGCAGCGGCATCGGCCGCTACGTCGGCCTGGCGCTCAACAACGACGCCGTGCTCGACGCCAGCGGCGACCTGGAAAACATCGACCTGGTCTCGGGCTTCGTCGGCTGGCGCCACGCGTTCACCCCGAAGCTGCGCGGCAACCTGTTCTATTCGCGCGCCGAGTACGACAACAAGACCGCATTGACCGGCCTGGGCATCACCAAGTCGGCGCAATCGGCCCACATCAACCTGATCTATACCCCGATCCCGAAACTCGATGTGGGTGCCGAGTACATCTGGGGCCAGCGCGAGATCGAAAGCGGCGACCGCGGCGAGATCAACCGCCTGCAGACCCACGTCAAGTACAGCTTCTGATCGGAAAAGTCGCGACAGCAGCATAGAAAGAATTACCCCGGCGGGCCTCGGCCCGCTCCTCTCCACTGTTCGGGGGAACAGACATGTCCAGCATCACCGCAAACTCGGCGCCGCACAGCACGCCGCTGACCAAGGACCACAAGAAGGTCATCTTCGCCTCCAGCCTCGGCACCGTGTTCGAGTGGTACGACTTCTACCTCTACGGTTCGCTCGCCGTGATCATCGGCAAGCAGTTCTTCGGCGGTTTGAACGAGACCAGCCAGTTCATCTTCGCCCTGCTCGCCTTCGCCGCCGGTTTCGCGGTGCGGCCGTTCGGCGCGCTGGTGTTCGGCCGCCTGGGCGACATGATCGGACGCAAGTACACCTTCCTGGTGACCATCGTGATCATGGGCCTGGCGACCTTCCTGGTCGGCATTCTGCCCAGTTACGCCACCCTGGGCATCGCCGCGCCGATCATCCTGATCACCCTGCGCCTGTTGCAGGGCCTGGCGCTCGGCGGCGAGTACGGCGGCGCCGCGACCTACGTCGCCGAACACGCCCCGAACGGCAAGCGCGGCCTGTACACCAGCTTCATCCAGACCACCGCGACGCTCGGCCTGTTTCTGTCGCTGCTGGTGATCTGGGCCTGCCGCAATTACCTCGGCAAGGAAGATTTCGAGTCCTGGGGCTGGCGCATTCCGTTCTGGTTCTCGGTGATCCTGCTCGGCGTGTCGGTGTGGATCCGCATGCAGTTGGCCGAATCGCCGCTGTTCCAGCAGATGAAGGCCGAGGGCAAGACCTCCAAGGCGCCTATCACCGAGAGCTTCTTCTCCAAGAACGGCAAGATCGCCCTGTTCGCCCTGCTCGGCGCCACCGCCGGCCAGGCCGTGGTCTGGTACGGCGGCCAGTTCTATTCGCTGTTCTTCCTGACCAAGACCCTCGGCATGGACCCGAACCAGGCCGATATCTTCATCGCGATCGCCCTGGCCCTGGCCACCGGCGGCTTCATCTTCTTCGGCTGGCTGTCGGACAAGATCGGCCGCAAGAAGATCGTGCTGGCCGGCTGCCTGATCGCGGTGTTCACCTACTTCCCGGTGTTCAAGGCGCTCACCCATAACGTCAACCCGGCCCTGGAAGCCGCGGTCGCCGCCTCGCCGGTCACCGTCACCGCCGATCCGGAACGTTGCACGTTCCAGTTCGACCCGGTCGGCAAGGCGACCTTCAAGCAGTCCTGCGACATCATCAAGTCGGCGCTGGCCAAGAAGGGCATTCCCTACGTCAACGCGGCCGGCCCGGCCGGCAGCGTCGCCACGGTCAGCATCGGCGGCGCCAGCCTGAGCAGCTTCGAAGGCGAACCGCTCGACGGCGCCGCGTTCAAGACGCAGTCGGAAGCCTTCGGCAAGCAGTTGACCGAAGCGCTGCAGACCGCCGGCTATCCGGCCAAGGCCGACCCGGCGCAGATCAACAAGCCGATGGTGATCGCGCTGCTGACCTTCCTGGTGCTGCTGGTGACGATGGTCTACGGCCCGATCGCCGCCTGGCTGGTCGAGCTGTTCCCGACCCGCATCCGCTACACCTCGATGTCGCTGCCGTACCACATCGGCAACGGCTGGTTCGGCGGCTTCCTGCCGTTCACCGCGTTCGCCATCGTCGCCGCCACCGGCAACATCTACAGCGGCCTGTGGTATCCGATCATCGTCGCCGCCATGACGGTGGTGATCGGCGCCTTGTTCCTGCCGGAAACCAAGGACCGCGACATCACCGCATAAGACGTTTCCACCCGCTGCTGCAACGACGACGCCGGCCTCGCGCCGGCGTCGTCTTTTGCGCTGCCGCCCTGCCCTGCGGGTTCGCGGCTTGACAGGGTTTTGCGCGGCGACCAACACTCGGGCGCGGCCTGCTCGCGCAAACCCGACCGCCGCCGCCTGCTTGCCGGAACCGATGCCGATGGAATCCCTTGCCGCCCTGCTGACCGACGTCCGCGCGTGCAGGCTGTGCGCCGCGCATCTGCCCGAGGGCCCCCGGCCGGTACTGCAGATGAGCGCGCAGTCGCGCATCCTCATCGCCGGACAGGCCCCCGGCCGCAAGGTGCACGCGAGCGGCCTGCCCTTCGACGACGCCAGCGGCGAGCGCCTGCGCGCCTGGCTCGGCCTGGATCGCGAGCGCTTCTACGACGCTCGCCAGGTGGCGATCCTGCCGATGGGCTTCTGTTATCCCGGCACCGCGAAGTCCGGCGACCTGCCGCCGCGCCCCGAGTGCGCGCCGGCCTGGCGCCGGCGCCTGCTGGCGCAGTTCCAGCGGCTGCGCCTGACCCTGGTCATCGGCCAGTACGCGCAGGCCTATCATCTGCCCGATGCCGGCGACACGCTGACCGCCGCGGTCGCGTCCTGGCGCGAGCGCTGGCCGCATACGGTGGCGCTGCCGCATCCGAGCCCGCGCAACAATCTCTGGCTCAAGCGCAACCCCTGGTTCGAACGCGAGCTGGTGCCGGCCATCCGCGAACAAGTCGCGCAGGCTCTGGCCGAAGACGCTTGAGCCACGTCTGCGGCGCACGCGTCGCCGGCGCTCACTGATAGACGAACTTCGGCATCTCCCACTCGTAGCGGATCGCCAACAGGCGCAGGGCGAAGCCGCCGCCGAGGCAGAGCAGCACGCTCAGGTTCTCGGCGACGCCGAAGCGCAGCATCGCCAGATAGGCCACGCCGGTCAGCAGCGAGATCACCGCGTACAACTCGCGCTGGAACACCAGCGGGATCTCGTTGCACAGCACGTCGCGCAGCACGCCGCCGAAAGCGCCGGTCAACATGCCGGCGATGACGACGATGACCGGCGCGTGCCCGCCTTCGCGCGCGACCGAACAGCCGATCAGGGTGAAGGCGATCAGGCCGAGCGCGTCGAGCCAGAGGAAGGCGCGGCGCAAGCGGTGCAGCTTCTTGGCCAGGAAAGTCGCGGCGATCGCCGCGCCGATGGTGTAGCCCAGGTACTCGGGATGCCGCACCCAACCGAGCGGGTAGTGGCCGAGCACGATGTCGCGCAGCGAGCCGCCACCGAGCGCGGTGACGCTGGCGATGATGACCACGCCGAACAGGTCCATGCGCCGCTTGCCGGCGGCGAGCGCGCCGGTCATGGCTTCGGCGCTGATGGCGATGAGATAGATCAATTGCAGCAACACGGCGGTTCTCCGTCGGACAGGCACGAATGAACCGCGGCCGGGCACGGAGACGCGAACGCGCCGCCTGCGATCGGAACGCAGCGGCCGGGCGGCACGGCATGCGCACGCGCGGCCGTCGGCCGCACGAGGCTACCTGTCTCCGTGGCCCGAAGGCCGCGGTGCCGCTCCCGCTGTCCTTTTACCTGAGAGTTTGGGCGGCGCGCTGTCGCGACAGCGGCCGCTTGCCCCTTCGGTGGGCCGCATCGCGGCCTCTCTCCAGATCGGCGTGTTCGTTGCAGTGTTCCGGCCGATGAAAGGCCGAGCCTGAGCGATTATGGGAGCCTGCGCCTTCGGCGGGCATCGGCCGCAGGCCGGCGCCACTCTTCTGCAACGGTGGGCATGGTAGCAGTTGGGTGCCGCCTCCAGACCGCCGGCGGGTCAGTTGCGCCGTTGTTTGCGGTGTCGTGGTCGCGGCTTGCGCCGCTCCTACCCAAGAGCTACGCCGCTTTAAGGGTAGGAGCGGCGCAAACCGCGACCGCGCAATGGCATCGACGACGTTACCGACCGTAAGACGATGACGCCGCGCCGCGGCCGCAAGCTAGTTCGCATCCGCAGGCCGCTCGGCCGCCAAGGCCTCGACCATCGACTGCTCCAGCGATCGCTGCGGGTCGGCGCGGATCGCATCGAGCTCGTCGGCCGGCCAGTCGCGACGCAGGCGCCCGTCCATCAGCAACAGCGCGCGGCTGATGAAACGCTCGGCGACATCGAGCGAATGGGTCGCCAGCAGCACGGCGGTGCCGCGCTCGCGGGCAAGCTGTTGCAGATGGCGTTTGAGCGCATAGGCGCTGAGCGGGTCGAGGCCATTGAGCGGTTCGTCGAGCACCAGCAAGGGCGGCTCGCCGAGCAGGCCGAGCGCGATCGCCAGTTTCTGGCGGGTGCCGAGCGAGTACTGGCCGATGCGGCGATCCAGCATCGGCGCCAGCGCCAGGGTCTCGGCGAGGGCCAGGGTCGGCGCGGGAATTTCGCTGAGCTCGCGTGTGCCGGCGAACAGGCGCAGGCATTCGCGACCGGTCAACAACGGCGGCAGACGCGCCGGGTCGACCGCGAAGCCGAGCAGGCGCCGCGCCTGCAGCGGTTCGCGTGCGAGGTCGTGGCCACCGATCAGCACGCGCCCGGCGCTGGCCCGCTGCAGCCCGGCCAGGCAGTGCAGCAGGGTGGTCTTGCCGGAACCGTTGGGGCCGATCAGCGCGGCGAATTCGCCGGCCTGCAGGCGCAGGTCGATGCCGTGCAGCACGGCGTGCTCGTCGTAACGGTGCTGCAGGCCGTCGAGTTCGAGCAGGACGGTCATCGCGACAGGGACCGGTGAAGGACAGGACGCAGCGCCAGCAAAGCCGGCGCCGAGAGCACGAGCATGATCGCGAACAACACCGGCGCGGCGCGCCAGCTCAGGGACAACAGCGCGGCGCCGATGCCGACGAACGCCACCGCGCAGACGAAGGCGAAGCCCGGATACCGCCACGCCGCCTGCGCCAGCCGATGCGGTGCGCGCGGTGTGCTCGCCAGCAGGGCGTCGGCATCGAGCGTCGCGGCGACGCAGGCCTGCAGGATCAGACTGAACCAGGCCAGCGCGATGGCGATCAGCAACACGCCGATGCCGCTGCTCGCACCGGTCGAACTCGGCAGGCCGAACAACACCGCGCCGATCATCCAGGCGTGGCCGCCACGGCGCCAGCGCAGCACTCCTTCGCGCCGTTGCCAATCGCTGAGGTGCGGCAGCCGCGCATCGTCGAGCCAGGCCAGGCCGAACACCGGCAAGCGCGCGCCTTCGCGCAAACGATGCGCCGGATGGCGACGATGACGCAGCGCCGCGAACAAGCCCAACATGGCGCCGAGCGCGAGCCCGCCGTCGACGACCCAGTACGCGGCGTGCAGGCTCGCGCGGTCGCCACCGCAGGCGGCGAGCACGGCCGCCGCGAATGCCATCGCCGCCAGCGTCGCCAAGCCGGCCAGCAGGATCAGGCTGCGCGTGGCCCGCGACGGCTCGATCGGCGTCGCCGCCCACCAACCCAGGCGCAGGTACTCATCGAGCGCGATCGAACGGCCGCGCGCGACCGCATAAGCGACGGCGATCGCGAGCAGACCGAACGGCAGCGGCAAGCGTTCGATCAGGCGCGGCAAGGCCTCGGCCAGGACCGCGGCATCGCCGCCCCAAGCGCGCAGCGACAGCGGCAAGGCGATCGCCGCGGCGGCCGCCGCCGACAGGGTCCGGCCGCGTCGCCATGCGCCGCCGCGCGCGGCGACGAGGCGCGCTTCGGCGAACCAGGGATGCAGCATTCGGCCCATCGCAAAGGCCCTCGGCGATCGATCGGGAAGCCGGAATCGGCGTAGTCGACGGCACTGCGCAGGACACCGGCGGCGTCACTCGCAACCTGCTCGGGCGAGCGCGCCGGACACGCCCAGCGCCGGTCCCGTCGACGATGGGGACTGTACCGGATCGGCGCCGCTCAGCGCTCCGTCGCCGCGCAGCGCAGTTCCAGCGCCTGGTTCAAGGATGCGGCGTGCGCCCATTCCTCCAGGCCGGTCCAGACCCGCTCCACCGCCATGGTCAGCACCACTTCGTCGCGCAGATCGCCCTGGCCGACCAGACCGAACAATTGCGCTGCGCCGTCCGGCCCGGGCAGGTCGGCGGCCTCGTCGAACATGGTGCCGCTCGATGCGAATACATGCCGCTCGGCCAGGCCGATCAGGCAGGCCAGGTGCTGGGCGAACTCGCAGGCGAGCAGGGACAGCGGCTTGCGCGCATAGCGATTGCGCAGCTTGCCGACCAGTTCGTACAGCTCGCCGACCACGATTTCGGCCAAGGCCGCGTCCACCGCCTCATCGTTCGGATGCGCGGCGAGCGAGCGCAAGGTCTCGACCAGGGCGCCGTGGTCGGGCGCGATCCACAGCGCGCGCGCATGCACGAACTGACCGTGGCTGAGCGCCCAGCCTTCGTCGACGTCGCGCGCGTAGGCCTCGATGGCGGTGCGCGACATCAGGTTGAGCTCGGCCTTGCCGCGGCCGTGCACCCATTCCAGGGTTTCGTCGTAGTCGGCGCCGAGAGCGTCGTCGTCGAGCACCGCCCACAGTTCGATATCCGAGTACGGGCCGTCGCCGTCGCGCGCGGTCGAGCCGTACATGGCGACCGCGAGCAGACGCTCGCCATGGACCTGGCGCAGTCGTTCGACGATCAGTTCGGCCAGTTCGCGGCGTTGTTCGGAGGTGACCGATTGGGGGCCGGCGAACAGCGTATCGAGTTCGCCGCGGGGCAGTGCGTAATTCATCGCGACTAGGTATCACGCGCGATGCGGCGGCGGCAATTGCGCAATCCGGGCAATGCGACGGGCTGCGGAGAATTCGCCGGATGGGCATCGCGCAACGCGCCGGAAACGCGACGCCCGTGGACTCAACGTCCGCCTCGTCCGGGCGAGCCATTCAGGCCGGCGATCACTGCGGGGGCGAGGCCAGTTCGCGCGCGTCGAGCCAGCCGTCGCGGTTGCGGTCCTGTTTGCCGAAACGCTCGGCGAGGGTCAGGCGATGCTGCTCGCGCGACAGCGCGGCGCGTGCGCCGCGGCCGCTCGCGGGCTGCTCTTGCGCATCGAGCTGGCCGTCGCGGTTGGCGTCCATCGCATCGAAGGCGTAG
The DNA here is from genome assembly GCF_001442535.1 of Lysobacter antibioticus. Classification (NCBI taxonomy): domain Bacteria; kingdom Pseudomonadati; phylum Pseudomonadota; class Gammaproteobacteria; order Lysobacterales; family Lysobacteraceae; genus Lysobacter; species Lysobacter antibioticus. The sequence goes on from NZ_CP013141.1 coordinate 3,634,107, forward strand.
CTGAGCCAATCCTGGTATTCGAGCAGCGAGATCTTGCCGTCCTGGTCGCCGTCCATGCGCGACAGGTAGTCGCCGGTCGAGGCGACTTGTTGGGCCGCGCAGACGAGCGGAACACAGAACGCGATCGCAATCAGTCGGCGCATGCGCGGGAACCGGGTGACGCCGGGAGCGGCGGCTTTGCCGCGCAGCCTGACGCGAGCGGCGGCGCCAGGCAAGTCCGGGTCGCGGATCGCGGGATCCTGCGCTGCCGGCTCGGCCGACCAAGGTTGCCGGCGGCGCGCGGACGCGGCGCCGGCAACACGGGGGCGCACGGCGCAAGGCCGACCGCGCACCGTCATCGACCGCCAGGGATCAGGAATCGTCCATGCAGCAGGCGAAACGATTGCCGCCGAACTGGCAGCCGGCCTTGGGCGCGCAGCCCTCGGCGTACTTGTTGTCGGCCTGGGCCGCACCGAAGCCGACCGAGGCGGCGAACAGCGCCGCGATCGCCAGGTACTTCATGCGGGTGTTGCGAAAAGTCTTCATGGTTTTGCGGTCCTCAGGGCAGCATGCAGCAGCCGACGCGCTGGCCACCGTACTTGCAACCGGCCTTCGGCGGGCAGCCTTCGCGGTAGGGACTGTCGGCCTGGGCCACGCCGAAGCCGATGCCGGCAGCGAACAACGAGGCCAGCATGAGCAGCTTGATGCGCTTGCTACGGAATACCTTCATCTGTTCTGTCTCCTTTGCTTGAAGCGCGGCCCCATCCCTGGCGCGCGACGCGTTCACGGGTGGCGGGTTCGTCCTTGCAATGACGTCGATCGCGTGCGGCGCAGGGCGGCACGGGCAGGCAGGAAAGAGGGAATCGGAAGCGGCGCGCGGACGGCGACGACTTGGGCAACGATGTCCCTGCGCATGCGGCATCTCCTTATGCGGCGCGGGACGCGGTCCGGCGCGGCGACTCCATTGCTGCGCACGCTACACCCTCGCCGGGCGGCAAATGCTGATGGGCGTCGCGGTCCTGGAGGGGCTGCCGCGAGGGGCGGCGGCCGAGCCATCGCGGCCTGCACAGCGTGCTGCATGCGCGGCAATAAAAAACCCGCGCATCGCTGCGCGGGTTCTTACTGGAACGACCCAACCGGCGGACCGGCTGCGAACGGTCAGTGGCGCGCCGGCGCCAGGGCGTAGCCCTTCATGCGTTCGGAGAACGCTTGCAGCGACTGGATGCCGCTGGCCTCGGCGTCGACGCACCAAGCGTGCAGACGGTTCAAGGTGGCCTGCGCATCGTGCGAACGGTCGTCGAGCACCTGCGCCAAGCGCTGGCGGAATTCGGCCAGGGTCGCCATGCGCGGACGTTCGTCGATCCAGCTCTGCAGGCGCGCACGCGCGCCGTCGTCGAGCCAGCGGCCGCCGTCGGCCAGACCCTTGCGCAAACGGCGCGGCAGGGTGCGCATGCGGTCGCCGGCGTGCGCGGCTTCTTCGCGCAGGGTCGGCAGGGTCACGCTGCGGTAGTAGTCGGTCATCGCCTGGAAGCGGATCGCGAGCAGCGCGCGCAGGGTTTCGGTGTCCGGCATGGCGATGTTCGGGCGCACGTCCAGGGTCGGCGCGACGCGCAACACCTTGGCCAGACGCAGCGCCTGCAAGCCGCGAATCGCCGCCCAGCCGATGTCGAATTCCCACTTGCGCAGGGCGAACTTGGCCGAGCTCGGGAAGGCGTGGTGGTTGTTGTGCAGTTCTTCGCCGCCGATCCAGAAACCCCACGGGGTCAGGTTGGTCGCGGTGTCGGTGGTCTCGAAGTTGCGATAGCCCCACCAATGACCGAGTCCGTTGACCACGCCGGCGGCCCAGAACGGAATCCACACCATCTGCAGGGCCCAGATCGCCACGCCGGCGAAGCCGAACAGGACGAAGCTGATGAACAGCAGCAAGGTCGGGCCGAAGGTCGCATGCGGCGTATAGAGCTTGCGTTCGATCCAGTCGTCCGGGCAGCCCTTGCCGTACTTCTCGATGTCCTCGCGCTCGCCGCGCGCTTCGCGGTAGAGCTCGACGCCGCGCCACATGACCGTGTCGATGCCCTTGAACTGCGGGCTGTGCGGGTCTTCCTCGGTCTCGCACTTGGCGTGGTGCTTGCGATGGATCGCCGCCCACTCCTTGGTGATCATCGAGGTGGTCAGCCAGGTCCAGAAACGGAACACGTGCGCCAGCGCGGGATGGAAATCGACCGAGCGGTGCGCCATCGAGCGGTGCAGGTACAGCGTCACCGACATGATGGTGAGCTGGGTGACCGCGAGGAAGTACAAGGCGAGTTCCCAGAAGCCGGCCTGGACCAGGCCGCCGGCGAGGAAATCGATCAGGGAAGCGGGCATTTCGAAACTCCGACAGACCACCGGGGCCGGCCCGAAGCGGCCGGTCCTGAGCAAATGATGCCACCCGGTGCGGACCCTTCGCGCCGGTACGGCTCTGCGATGTGATGGGGTCGTTTATTCCAACGGGCAAGGACGCCCGCATCGGGCGCCGCTGAAGGGGTTCAGCCGGGCGCCCCCGACCGGCGGTCGAGGCCGCCCGGCCCAGTGTCTCTTCCGCCCCGCCTTGCGCCCTCTCCCGCTTGCGGCGACCGCAGCTCAGAGGGCCCGGGTGAGGGCCCAGCAGCGAGGAGCCGCGTCCCTAATCCGAACCGCCCCCTCCCTCGCCCCCTCCCTCGCCTCCATTCACGATCTCCCCGCGCGACCGCGCCAGCTCGCCCTCGGCATAGCGCCGCAAAGCCGCGCGGTCGACCTTGCCGAACACCGAACGGCGCCCGCAGTGGTCGAGCAGCAGGTTCAGGTCCTGGGCCGCGCCGAGGCGCTCGATCGTGTGCTTGTCGAACTTCGGCGCATCGCGACCCAGCTTGGCCGCTTTCAGAGCCCGTTGCTGCTGCGACAACCGCCGCGCACGCCGGCGCCAGTCGTGCCACGCCTCATCCAGGCCGCTGCGGCGGGCGCGTTCGGCGCCGCGGGCGACCCGCGCCAGGCTGGCGGTGACCGCCCCGCGCCAATCCTCCGGCTTCAAGCCGTCCCAGGGCAGCGCCCGCAACGCCGCGCGCAACACCCGCAACAAGGAACGGCGCGCGCCGAG